>DATAHN010000131.1:0-18011 GCA_036263155.1 Gammaproteobacteria bacterium
GAGATGGTGATGCCTGGCGACAACATCAAGATGGTCGTCACGCTCATCAACCCGATCGCCATGGAAAACGGCCTGCGCTTCGCAATCCGTGAGGGCGGCAAGACCGTCGGCGCCGGCGTCGTCGCCAAGATCATCGAGTAATAAACATGGCTACCCAGACTATCCGCATCCGCCTCAAGGCCTTCGACTACCGTCTCATCGACAAGTCGGCGAAGGAGATCGTGGAGACCGCCAAGCGCACCGGCGCCCAGGTCCGCGGCCCCATCCCGCTGCCGGTGAAGATGGAGCGCTTCACGATCCTGATCTCGCCGCATGCCGACAAGGACGCGCGCGACCAGTACGAGCTGCGCACCCACAAGCGCCTGATGGACATCGTGGACCCCACGGACAAGACCGTGGACGCCCTGATGAAGCTGGACCTGCCGGCGGGCGTAGACGTCCAGATCAAGCTCAATTAAGGCTTAAAAGGGCCCTTTGGGGTCTGGCTAAGACCATGAGCCCGGCCGGCTAACCCCCGGCCGGGCTCAGTTTTGAAGAGAATGTTTCAGGGGGTCAGGCGGCGCTCCTGCCGGCCGATCCGGGCAGCCACCCCTGGCTGCCGCCCGGTGTATGCACCGGGCCCAGCTCTGTTTTTTGACCCCCTCATGGGGTGACCCTCCCGGTAAGGCCGGGGAGGGGCCAAGCCAAGGGCTAAAAACCCTTAAAAATGACCCCCTTATGTATTGCAGGGGGGTCTTAAGCTTGGCTATAATTCGCGGCTCCCTACGGCCCGTTGGGGTAACCCAGCGGGCCATTGATTTGACTGAAGTTTTTGACGAGCCGGCCAATCGTAGTCGGCGCGCTGAAACGAGGACAACGAGATGAGTATCGGTGTAATCGGCCGCAAGTGCGGCATGACCCGCGTTTTCGCCGAGGATGGCGCGTCCATCCCGGTGACCGTGATCCAGGTCGAATCCAACCGCATCACGCAGGTGAAGGGCGACGCGGAGGGCTATCGCTCCGTGCAGGTCACCACCGGCGTGCGCCGCGCCAAGCGCGTGACCAAGGCCATGGCCGGTCACTACGCCAAGGCCGGCACCGGCGCGGGCCGCATCTCCGGCGAGTTCCGTCTCGGCAAGGACGAGGGCGCCGACCTGAAGGCCGGCGGCGAGATCAAGGCCGACATCTTCAAGCCCGGCCAGCTCGTGAACGTCACGGGCACCAGCATCGGCAAGGGCTTCCAGGGCACCATCAAACGCCATCACTTCACCATGGGTGACGCCACCCACGGTAACTCGCTCTCGCATCGCGCTCCGGGCTCCATCGGCCAGCGCCAGACCCCCGGCCGCGTGTTCCCCGGCAAGAAGATGTCCGGTCACCTGGGCGCCAAGCGCCGCACTGCGATCAACCTGCAGGTGGTGCAGGTGGACGCCGAGAAGAACCTGCTGCTCGTGAAGGGCGCGGTCCCGGGCTCCGAGGGTGGCAACGTCATCGTGCGCCCGGCGGCGCGCGGTTAAGGGGGCGGCATGGAATTACAGATGCACAAGACCGCCGGCAGCCAGTCCATCACTCTTTCGGACGCGGCCTTCGGTTACGAGTTCAACGAATCCCTGGTGCACCAGGTGGTCACGGCGTTCCTCGCCGGCGGCCGTGCCGGCACCAAGGCGCAGAAGACCAAAGCCATGGTGCGCGGTGGCGGCAAGAAGCCGCGTCCGCAGAAGGGCGGCGGCACCTCGCGCGCCGGCTCCATCCGCAGCCCGCTCTGGCGCGGCGGCGGCAAGACCTTCGCGGCGGTCCCGCGGGACCATTCGCAGAAGGTGAACCGCAAGATGTACACGGGCGCGCTGCGCGCCATCGTGTCCGAGCTGGTGCGCCAGGACCGCGTGGTGGTACTGCCTGAGTTCGGCGTGACCGCTCCCAAGACCAAGGAGCTGGCCGGCAAGCTCAAGGACCTGGGCCTGACCAACGTGCTGATCGTCACCGAGAGCGTGGACGAGAAGCTTTACCTGGCCTCGCGCAACCTGCCCAACGTGGAAGTGCGCGACGCCACCGGCCTCGACCCGGTGAGCCTCATCGGCTTCGAGAAGGTGCTGTTCACCGTGCCGTCCATCCGTCGCGTGGAGGAGTGGCTCGCATGAACCCGAAGCAGGAAAGACTGATGAGCGTGCTGCTCGGGCCCCACGTGTCCGAGAAGTCCGCGCGCGTCGGCGACAAGCACAACCAGGTGGTGTTCCGCGTGCGCAAGGACGCCGACAAGACTGAGGTCCGCCAGGCCGTCGAGAAGCTGTTCGAGGTCAAGGTGGCGGCCGTGCAGATCGTGAACGTCGGCGGCAAGCAGAAGCGCTTCGGCGCCCGTCTGGGCTGGCGCGGCGACTGGAAGAAAGCCTACGTGCGCCTGGCGCCGGGCAGCGAGATCAACCTAGCCGGAGAGCAGGCCTAAGGGCCGGCTCCGATAAGGGACGAAGAACATGCCTCTCATCAAATCCAGACCGACCTCCCCGGGACGCCGCGCCTTCGTCAAGGTCGTGACGCCGGGCCTGCACAAGGGCGGCCCCTTGGCCTCGCTCACCGCGACCAAGAAGAGCCGTGGCGGCCGCAACAACGTCGGGCGCATCACCACGCGCCACCAGGGCGGCGGCCACAAGCAGCATTACCGGCTGATTGACTTCAAGCGCGACAAGGACGGCATCGTGGGCCGCATCGAGCGCCTGGAGTACGACCCGAACCGCACCGCTCACATCGCGCTGGTGCTGTACAAGGACGGCGAGCGCCGCTACATCATCGCGCCGAAGGGCGCCGAGGCCGGCCAAGAGGTCGTTTCCGGCAGCCACGCGCCGATCAAGGCAGGCAACTCGCTGCCGCTGCGCAACATCCCCGTGGGCACCCAGGTCCACTGCGTCGAGCTGCAGCCCGGCAAGGGCGCGCAGATGGCGCGCAGCGCCGGCTCCTCGGTACAGGTGGTGGCCCGCGAGGGCGCCTACTGCACGCTGCGCCTGCGCTCCGGCGAGATGCGCAAGGTGCACATCGACTGCCGCGCCACCATCGGTGAAGTGGGCTTCGACGAGCACAACCTGCGCCAGTACGGCAAGGCCGGCGCGCGCCGCTGGAAGGGCATCCGCCCCTCCGTGCGCGGCGTGGTGATGAATCCCATCGACCATCCGCACGGCGGTGGCGAAGGCAAGACCTCGGGCGGCCGCCACCCGGTGTCGCCGTGGGGCCAGCCGACCAAGGGCTACAAGACGCGCGGCAACAAGCGCACCGACGGCATGATCGTGCGCCGCCGCAACGCGAAGTGATGAGAGGTTAAAGCGATGCCCCGTTCCATCCGCAAAGGCCCGTTCATCGACCCGCACCTGGCCAAGAAGGTCACGGCGGCGGTGAGCAGCAACAACAAGCGCCCGATCAAGACCTGGTCGCGCCGTTCCATGGTCACCCCCGAGATGGTGGGTCTGACCATCGCCGTGCACAACGGCCGCCAGCACGTGCCGGTGCTGCTGAGCGAGAACATGGTGGGCCACAAGCTGGGCGAGTTCGCCCCCACCCGCATCTTCAAGGGCCACGGCGCGCGCAAGACCGCCGAGTCCGAAGCGAAGGCCTGAGGAATAGAGCCATGCAGGTATCCGCCAAACACCGTTACGCGCGCATCTCCACGCAGAAGTGCCGCCTGGTCGCCGACCAGGTCCGCGGCAAGAGCGTGGGCGAGGCGCTCAAGGTCCTGGAGTTCAGTCCGAAGCACGGCGCCAAGCTGGTGCGCAAGGTGCTGGAGTCCGCCATCGCCAACGCCGAGCACAACAACGGCGCGGACGTGGACGAGTTGAAGATCAAGACCATCTGCGTGGACGAAGGTCCGCACATGAAGCGCTGGATGGCGCGCGCCAAGGGCCGCGGTGCCCGAATCTTGAAGCGCACGAGTCACATCACCGTGACCGTGGCCGACGAATAAGGACGGGCACATGGGCCAGAAAGTAAATCCAACCGGCATCCGCCTCGGCATCGCCTCCGACTGGAACTCCAAGTGGTTCGCCAGCAAGCGCGCCTACGCGGCGAACCTGCTGAGCGACCTCAAGGTGCGTGAGTTCCTGAAGAAGAAGCTCGCCCAGGCCTCCGTGAGCCGCATCGAGATCAAGCGCCCGGCCAAGAAGGCCTACATCACGATCCACACCGCCCGTCCGGGCGTGGTGATCGGCAAGAAGGGCGAGGACATCGACGCGCTGCGCAAGCAGCTCGGCAGCATGATGCCGGGCGTCGAGGTGGACATCGGCGTCGAGGAGATCCGCAAGCCCGAGCTCGACGCCTACCTCGTGGCCGAGAGCATCGCGCAGCAGCTGGAGCGCCGCATCATGTTCCGCCGCGCCATGAAGCGCGCCGTGCAGAACACCATGCGTCTCGGCGCCCTTGGCATCAAGGTGCGCGTGTCGGGCCGTCTGAACGGCTCCGAGATCGCCCGCAGCGAGCAGTACCGTGAGGGCCGCGTGCCCCTGCACACCCTGCGCGCCGACATCGACTACGGCTTCGCCGAGGCTTCCACCACTTACGGCCAGATCGGCGTGAAGGTGTGGATCTTCAAGGGCGAGATCCTGGATGCGGCCGACATGCACGCCTCCAAGGACGCCGCCGCGGCCGAGAAGGGCGCCGCCCCGGCCCCCGCGGCCAACTGATATCAGGAGTAGAGGACCATGTTGCAGCCCAAGCGCACCAAGTTCCGCAAGCAGCACAAAGGCCGTAACCGTGGCCTGGCGCAGAGCGGCAACAGCGTGGCCTTCGGCGAGTACGGCCTGAAGGCGACCGACCGCGGCCGCATCACGGCGCGCCAGATCGAGGCGGCGCGCCGTGCCATGACGCGCTTCGTGAAGCGCGGCGGCAAGGTCTGGATCCGGGTGGTCCCGGACGTGCCGGTGACCAAGAAGCCCCTGGAAGTGCGCATGGGCAACGGCAAGGGCAACGTGGAGTACTGGGTGGCCAAGGTGCAGCCCGGCTCGATGCTTTACGAGATCGAAGGCGTGGACGAGTCCACGGCCCGCGAGGCGTTCCGCCTGGCGGCAGCCAAGCTCGGTGTCCCGACCGCCTTCGTGCAACGGCAGGTGATGTGATGGACGTCAAAGAGATCCGCAAGAAGTCCGAGAAGGAGCTGCGCGACCAGGTCGAGGCTCTCCGCAAGGAGCAGTTCAACCTGCGCATGCAGCACGCCGCCGGCCAGATGCCGCGTGGCCACCTGATCAACAACGTGCGCAAAGACATCGCGCGAGTGAAGACCGTGCTCAGCGAGCGCGTGAAGGCAGGCAAGTGATGAGCGAGCAGAAAAAGACCCGTACGCTGACCGGCAAGGTGGTCAGCAACAAGATGGACAAGACCATCACGGTCTCCGTCGAGCGCATGGTGACGCACGCCACCTACGGCAAGATCCTGCGCCGCCGCACCAAGATCAAGGCGCACGACGAGCAGAACACCTGCAACGAGGGTGACGTCGTGACCATCACGCAGTGCCGCCCGATCTCGCGCCACAAGTCGTGGACGCTGGTGGAAGTGGTCGAGCGCGCCGCCCCGCAGGCCGGCGCCCAGTAAGAACCTACAGGTAAGGAACGGCAGTCATGATCCAGATGCGCACAGTGCTCGATGCCGCCGACAACAGCGGCGCTCGCAGCCTCAAATGCATCAAGGTGCTGGGCGGCTCCAAGCGCCGCTATGCCCGCATCGGCGACGTCATCAAGGTCAGCATCGGTGACGCGATCCCGCGCGGCAAGGTGAAGAAGGGCGAGGTCTACAACGCGGTGGTGGTGCGTACCCGCAGCGGCGTGCGCCGCCCGGACGGCTCCGTCATCAAGTTCGACAGCAATGCCGCCGTGCTGCTGACCGCCAAGCTGGAGCCGGTCGGCACCCGTATCTTCGGACCGGTGACCCGCGAGCTGCGCAACGAGGCCTTCATGCGCATCATCTCGCTGGCCCCGGAAGTGCTGTAAGGCACAGGAGCAAAAACACATGAACAAGATCAGGAAAGGCGATGAGGTCGTGGTGATCACCGGCAAGGACAAGGGCCGGCGTGGTTCAGTGCTGAAAGTGCTGGAGCAGGACCGCGTGCTCGTCGAGAACGTGAACATGGCGAAGAAGCACCAGCGCCCGAACCCGAACGCCAACGTGCAGGGCGGGATCGTGGAGAAGGAGATGCCGATCCACATCTCCAACGTGATGCTGTTCAACCCGGTCACCAAGAAGGGCGACCGCGTGGGGCTGCGCAAGGTGAAGGATCGCAAGGTGCGTTTCTTCAAATCGAACAACGAAGTCGTCGACGTCTGAGGACTGCTGTCATGGCCCGACTGCAAGAACATTACCGTAAAACCGTGGTACCGAAGCTCATCGAGCGCTTCGGCTACAAGAACCCGATGCAGGTCCCGCGCATCACCAAGATCACGCTCAACATGGGCGTGGGTGAAACGACTGCGGACAAGAAAGTCATCGAGAACGCGGTCTCCGACATGACCAAGATCGCCGGCCAGAAGCCGGTCATCACCAAGGCCAAGAAGTCGATCTCGACCTTCAAGATCCGCGACGGCTATCCGGTCGGCTGCATGGTGACCCTGCGTCGCCACCAGATGTACGAGTTCCTGGACCGCCTGATCAACATCTCCCTGCCCCGCGTGCGCGACTTCCGCGGCCAGAGCGGCCGCTCCTTCGATGGGCGCGGCAACTACAGCATGGGCGTGAAGGAACAGATCATCTTCCCCGAGATCGAGTACGACAAGATCGACGCTCTGCGTGGCATGGACATCACCATCACCACGACGGCCCGCAACGACGCCGAAGCCAGAGCCTTGCTGGAGGCTTTCAGCTTCCCGTTCCGGAACTAAGAGGAAACGCACATGGCCAAGACCTCCATGGTTAACCGCGAGATCAAGCGCACCAAGCTGGCGAAGAAGTACGCCGCCAAGCGCACTGCTCTGAAGCAGACGATCCGCGACCTGAACGCGAGCGAAGAGGAGCGCCAGGAGGCGGTCGCGAAGCTCGCATCGTTGCCGCGTGATTCCGGCAAGGGCCGCCAGCGTAACCGCTGCGCGCTGACCGGCCGCGACCACGGCTTCTACCGCAAGTTTGGCCTGGCCCGCAACAAGCTGCGCGAGGCCACCATGCGCGGCGACGTGCCGGGTCTGCGCAAGGCCAGCTGGTAACCACTTTCACATTTAGATACAGGGATATCGATCTCCATGAGCATGACTGATCCCATCGCCGACATGTTCACCCGCATCCGCAATGCCCAGATGATCGGGCATACGGACGTGTCCATGCCCGCCTCGAAAGTGAAGGCCGAGATCGCCCGCGTCCTGAAGGACGAGGGCTACATCGAGGACTTCTCCCGCGCGGAGGTGGAGGGCAAGCCGGTGCTGAGCATCGCGCTGAAGTACCACGAGGGCCGTCCCGTGATCGACCGCCTGGAGCGCGTGAGCCGCCCGGGCCTGCGCGTGTACAAGCGCCAGGACCAGCTGCCCAAGGTGCTCGGCGGCCTGGGCGTGGCCATCATCTCCACGTCGAAGGGCGTGATGAGCGACCGCGCCGCGCGCGCCGCCGGCCACGGCGGCGAAGTGCTCGGCGTCGTCGCCTAAGGATTCAGAGGAAACCGCCATGTCCAGAATCGGAAAGAAGCCGATCACGCTGCCGAAAGGTGTCGAAGCCAAGGTCGACGCCAACAGCGTGACCATCAAGGCCGCCAAGGGCAGCTATACGCTGGTCCTGAACCCGCACATCGCCGTGAAGAACGACAACGGCACGCTGCACGTCGAGACCAAGAACGACCTGCAGGAAGCCAATGCGGCCTCCGGCACCACCCGCGCGCTGCTGGCCAACGCCATCAAGGGCGTGACCGAGGGCTTCTCCAAGAAGCTCGAGCTGGTCGGAGTGGGTTACCGCGCGCAGGCCCAGGGCAAGACCCTGAACCTGACGCTGGGGTTCTCGCACCCGGTGAACTACAAGGTCCCGGATGGCATCACCATCGAGACCCCGACTCAGACCGAAGTGATCATCAAGGGCCTGGACCGCCAGAAGGTGGGCCAGGTTGCCGCAGACATCCGCGGCTTCCGGCCGCCCGAGCCCTACAAGGGCAAGGGCGTGCGCTACTCGGACGAGCGAGTGGTGCTGAAAGAAGCCAAGAAGAAGTAAGAGGTACGAGCGATGGACAAGAAGCCCATGGAGAAGAAGCTGGCCCGGCTGCGCCGTGCCCGCCGCGCCCGTGCCCACATCCTGGAGCTGCGCGCTTACCGGCTCACCGTGCACCGCACGCCGAGCCACATCTACGCGCAGATCATCGCCCCCGAGGGCGGCAAGGTCGTGGTGGCCGCGTCCACGCTGGAGGCTGAGGTCAAGAAGGGCCTCAAGCACTGCGGCAACGTGACGGCGGCGCAGGCGGTGGGCAAGGCCATCGCCGACAAGGCCAAGAAGGCCGGCATCACGGCGGTCGCGTTCGACCGCTCCGGTTTCCGTTATCACGGCCGCGTCAAGGCTCTCGCCGACGCCGCGCGTGAGAACGGTCTCAAGTTCTAACAGGTGACACATGGCTAAATTCGACAACCTTCCGGAATCCAACGACGGGATGCAGGAGAAGCTGGTCTCCGTCAACCGTGTGTCCAAGACCGTCAAGGGCGGCCGCCTGTTCGGCTTCACCGCGCTGACGGTGGTGGGCGACGGCAACGGCAAGGTCGGCTTCGGCTACGGCAAGGCCCGCGAGGTCCCCAACGCCGTGTCCAAGGCGATGGAGCAGGCCCGCAAGAACCTGAAGCAGGTACACCTGAACAACGGCACGCTGTTCTATGCGGTCCGCGCCAACCACGGCGCCACCCGCGTGTTCATGCAGCCGGCCTCCGAGGGTACCGGCATCATCGCCGGCGGCGCCATGCGCGCCATCCTGGAAGTGGCGGGTGTGAAGAACGTGCTCGCCAAGAGCCACGGCTCGCGCAACCCCATCAACGTGGTGCGCGCCACCATGAACGCTTTGACTGACCTGAGCTCCCCGCACCAGATCGCGGCCAAGCGCGGCAAGACACTCGACGAGATCAAGGGTTAAGCCATGAGCAAGGGCAACAAGCAGATCAAGGTGACGCTGGTGCGCAGCTACTTCGGCCGCCTGCAGCGCCACAAGGACACCGTGCGCGGCCTCGGCCTGCGCCGGATGCACCATACCGTGACCGTGCAGGATACTCCGGAGATCCGCGGCATGATCGCCAGCATCTCCGACATGCTGCGCGTGGAGGAGTGAACAAGATGCGTCTCAATACCCTATCTCCCGCCGTCGGCAGCAAGACGTCCAAGAAGCGTCTCGGCCGCGGCCTGGGCTCCGGCCTCGGCAAGACCTCGGGCAAGGGCCACAAGGGCCAATACGCCCGCAAGGGCGGCTACCACAAGGTGGGCTTCGAAGGCGGCCAGATGCCGCTGCAGCGCCGCCTGCCCAAGGTGGGCTTCCGCTCGCACGTGAAGCCGACCCGCGCCGAGGTGCGCCTGGACCAGCTGGCGCGCGTCGAAGCCGACGTGATCGACATCCTGGCCTTGAAGGCCGCCGGCCTCGTCAACATCTACGCCGAGAAGGTGAAGGTAGTGGCGTCCGGCGAGCTCAAGAAGAAGGTGATGCTGAAGGGCGTGCAGGCCACCGCGGGCGCCAAGAAGGCCATCGAAGCCGCCGGCGGCAAGGTCGAGGAATAATCAGTGTCCCGTAGCGGCAACATGCTGGGCGGCCTGGGCGATATCGGTAAGCTGACCGATCTGCGCCGGCGCCTGGTGTTCCTGCTGATCGCCCTGGTGGTGTTCCGCGTGGGCTCGCACGTACCCGTGCCGGGCATCGATCCGCAGGCGCTGTCCAGGCTCTTCAGCCAGCACTCGGGCGGCATCCTGGACATGTTCAACATGTTCTCGGGCGGCGCCCTGAAGCGTCTCTCGATCTTTGCGCTCGGCGTGATGCCCTACATCTCCGCCTCCATCATCATGCAGATGCTGGCGGTGGTGATCCCGAGCCTGGAGCAGATGCGCAAGGAAGGCGCCTCCGGCCAGCGCCGCATCACCCGCTACACCCGCTACGCGACCGTGGGCCTGGCGTTCTTCCAGTCCCTGGGCGCCGCCATCGCGCTGCAGAAGCAGGGCGTGGCGCTGCACCCCGGCCCGAACTTCCTGCTGGCCGCCACCGTGAGCCTCGTCACCGGCACCATGTTCCTGATGTGGCTGGGCGAGCAGGTGACCGAGCGCGGCGTGGGCAACGGCATCTCGATGCTGATCTTCGCCGGCATTGTGGCCGGCCTGCCGGCCGCCTTCGGCGGCACCCTGGACCTGGTACGCACGGGCCAGATGAACCCGCTGATGGCGATCGTGATCCTGGCGCTGGTGCTGGGCGTGACCACCTTCGTGGTGTTCGTGGAGCGGGCGCAGCGGCGCATCACCGTGAATTACGCCAAGCGGCAGCAGGGCCGGCGCATGTATGCCGCCCAGTCCAGCCACCTGCCGCTCAAGATGAACATGTCCGGCGTGATCCCGCCGATCTTCGCCTCGTCGATCATCCTGTTCCCGGCCACCCTCGGCAACTGGATCGGCCAGAACCCGCATTTCGAGTGGCTGCAGAAGTTCGCCGCGGTGATGTCGCCGGGCCAGTTGCTGTATACCGTGGTCTATGGCCTCCTGATCGTGTTCTTCTGCTTCTTCTACACCTCGTTGGTGTTCAACTCGCGCGAGACCGCCGAGAACCTGAAGAAGTCGGGCGCCTTCATCCCCGGCATCCGCCCGGGACAGCAGACCGCCGGCTACATCGACGGGGTGCTGACCAAGCTGACCTTGTGGGGCGCCCTGTACGTGACCGCGGTGTGCCTGCTCCCCGAGATCCTGATCGTGAACTGGAACGTGCCCTTCTACTTCGGCGGCACCTCCCTGCTGATCATCGTAGTGGTGGTGATGGATTTCATGGCCCAGTTGCAGGCCCACATGATGTCCCACCAGTACGAAGGACTGCTGCGTAAGGCCAACCTGAAGGGTTACGGCGCAGCCGGGCAGATCCGCTGAACCTGATTTATAGCGGCGCGCCCTGAAGGGCGGGCCAGATGGAGTGAGAGTCATGAAAGTACGTGCTTCGGTCAAGAAAATCTGCCGCAACTGCAAGATCGTGCGGCGTGGCGGCGTGGTGCGGGTGATCTGCAGCACCGATGCCCGGCACAAGCAGCGCCAGGGCTGAGGCTCAGGTTACGCATTGATTTGATTAGGGATTTCAGGCAAAATTACCCGTTTTCCCCGGCACTTTTGGCCGGGTGGTGAAGGAAAAAGGCACATGGCCCGTATCGCAGGTATCAACATCCCGGCCAACAAGCATGCCGTCATCGGCCTGCAGAGCATCTTCGGCATCGGTCGCAACCGTGCCAAGTGGATCTGCACCGAGGCTGGCGTGAAGCCGGAGACCAAGGTGAAGGACCTGACCGACGCCGAGGTGGAGGCGCTGCGTACGCAAGTCGCCCGCTTCACGGTGGAGGGCGACCTGCGCCGCGAAGTGTCCATGAACATCAAGCGCCTGATGGATCTCGGCTGCTATCGCGGCCTGCGCCATCGCCGCGGCATGCCGGTGCGCGGCCAGCGCACCCGCACCAACGCGCGCACCCGCAAGGGCCGCCGCAAGCAGGCGGGCCCGATGGGCAAGCCGGCCCCGACCGCATAACCGACTGAAAACCGATACAGCAGGATCCACACATGGCTGACGAGAACACGCAGAGCCCCGCCGCCCCGGCCCCCGCCGAAGGCGCCGCCGCACCCGCCACCGGCGCCGCACCGGCCGCCCCGCGCGTCAAGCGCGCCAAGAAGACCGTGGTGGACGGCATCGCGCACGTGCACGCGTCGTTCAACAACACCCTCATCACCATCACCGACCGCCAGGGCAACGTGCTGTGCTGGGCGACCTCCGGCGGCACCGGTTTCCGCGGCTCGCGCAAGTCCACGCCGTTCGCGGCGCAGGTGGCGGCGGAGAAGGCCGGTCTGGCCGCGCAGGAATACGGCGTGAAGAACCTGGAAGTGCAGGTGAAGGGCCCCGGCCCCGGCCGCGAGTCCGCCGTGCGCTCGCTGCATAACATCGGTTTCAAGATCGCGAACATCTCGGACGTGACGCCCATCCCGCACAACGGATGCCGTCCGCCCAAGAAGCGCCGCGTTTAAGAGGTTATACGAATGGCTCGTTATCTCGGTCCCAAGTGCAAGCTGTCTCGCCGTGAAGGCACCGACCTGTTCCTGAAGAGCAGCGTCCGCCCGCTCGAGAGCAAGTGCCGCATCGAATCCGCCCCCGGCCAGCACGGCGCCAAGCGCGGCCGCCTGTCCGACTACGGCATCCAGCTGCGCGAGAAGCAGAAGCTGCGCCGCATGTACGGCGTGCTGGAGCGGCAGTTCCGCCGCTACTACAAGGAAGCCGCCCGCCGCACCGGCGCCACCGGCCAGACCCTGTTGCAGATCCTCGAGTGCCGCCTGGACAACGTGGTCTACCGCATGGGCTTCGCTGTGACCCGCGCCGAGGCGCGCCAGCTCGTGAGCCACAAGGCCATCGAGGTGAACGGCAAGATCGTGAACATCGCGTCCTATCAGGTGAAGGCCGAGGACGTGATCTCGGTGCGCGAGAGCGCCAAGAGCCAGTTGCGCATCCAGTCCGCCCTGCAGGTCGCCAAGCAGGTGGGCCTGCCCGAGTGGGTCGAGGTCGACGAAGCCAAGATGACCGGCAAGTTCAAGGCGGTGCCCGAGCGCACCGACTTCCTGCCGGACATCAACGAGAACCTCGTGGTCGAGTTGTACTCCAAGTAATCGGTCTTTAGAGAGGTCAGATCCCCATGCAGGGTTCAGTCAGCGAATTCTTGAAGCCGCGCCTCGTTGGCGTGCAGGCCCAGTCCGAGAACCAGGCGCGCGTCGTGCTCGAGCCGCTGGAGCGCGGCTTCGGCCACACGCTCGGCAATGCGCTGCGCCGCATCCTGCTCTCCTCGATGCCCGGCGCCGCCGCGGTCGAGGCCGAGATCGAGGGCGTGCTCCACGAGTACACCACCATCGAGGGCGTGCAGGAGGACGTGGTCGACATCCTGCTGAACCTGAAGCAGCTCGCGATTCGCATGCACACGCGCGACGAGGCGACCCTGAGCCTCTCCAAGAAGGGCCCGGGCGTGGTCACGGCCGCCGACATCCAGCTCGACCACGACGTCGAGATCGTGAACAAGGACCTCGTGATCGCGCACCTGAACAGCGCGGGCTCCCTCAACATGAAGCTCAAGGTGAAGCGCGGCCGCGGCTACCAGCCGGCCAACCAGCGCCTGCAGTTCGAGGAGGAGACCCGTCCGATCGGCCGCCTGCAGCTGGACGCCTCGTTCAGCCCGGTGCGCCGCGTGACCTACAACGTCGAGAGCGCCCGCGTCGAGCAGCGCACCGACCTCGACAAGCTGGTCATCGAGATCGAGACCAACGGGACGATCGAGCCGGAGGAGGCCATCCGCCGCGCCGCGACGATCCTCTCCGAGCAGCTGGCCGCGTTCGTGGACCTGAAGGGCCGCGACCAGGGCCGCGGTGCCGGCGGCGAAGCGCACTTCGACCCGATCCTCCTGAAGCCGGTGGACGAGCTGGAGCTGACCGTGCGCTCCGCGAACTGCCTCAAGCAGGAGAACATCCAGTACATCGGCGACCTGGTGCAGAAGACCGAGGTCGAGCTGCTCAAGACGCCGAACCTGGGCAAGAAGTCGCTCACCGAGATCAAGGACGTGCTGGCTCAGCACAGCCTGTCCCTCGGCATGAAGCTCGAAGCCTGGCCGCCGGTGGGTCTCAAGAAGACTGCCTGAGCCAAACGATACTGATAAGGGTTTAAGCGATGCGTCATCAGAATTCCGGCAGACAACTCAGCCGCAACAGTTCCCACCGCGCTGCGCTCATGCGCAACATGGCCTCGGCGCTGCTGCGCTACGAGACCATCCGCACCACCGTGCCGAAGGCCAAGGAGCTGCGCCGCGTGGTGGAACCGCTCATCACTCTGGCCAAGGCCGACAGCGTGGCCAAGCGCCGCCTGGCTTTCTCGCGCCTGCGCGACCAGGACGTGGTGGTGAAGCTGTTCACCGACATCGGCCCGCACTACAAGGCCCGCGCCGGCGGCTATACCCGCATCCTGAAGCACGGCCTGCGTCCGGGTGACAGCGCGCCCATGGCGATCATGCAGCTCGTGGACCGCGCGGAAGCCGCCGCCAACGAAGCGCCGGCCAAGATCAAGCCGGAGACCAAGGCCAAGGCCGAGAAGGCCCCGAAGGCCGAGGCCGCCGAGAAGCCGGCCAAGAAGGCCAAGGCGGAGAAGGCCCCCAAGGCTGAGAAGGCCCCCAAGGCTGAGAAGGCCGAGAAGAAGCCCGCCGCCAAGAAGGCGAAGAAGGCCGAGAAGTAATCGCGAGCCGCAAGGGGTTCCGAAAGAAAGCCGGGCAGATGCCCGGCTTTTTTATTTAGGCTGCCACCAGCGGCCAGACCCGCGGGATGATGGTGATGGTCACCGCCCACATCATGAGATTGAGCGGGACGCCGAAGCGCAGGAAGTCGCTGAAGCGGTAGCCGCCGGGGCCGTACACCATGAGGTTGGTGGCGTAGCCGATGGGCGTGGCGAAGCTCGCCGAGGCGGCCATGGTGATGGCCATCACGAAGGGCGTGAAGCTCAGCCCCAGTGAAGTCGTGGTCGCCAGGGCTATCGGGAACACGATCACCGCCGCTGCGTTGTGGGTCACCACTTCCGTGAGCAGCATGGTGCCGCCATAGATGGCGGCCAGGAGCCAGAAGGGGTCATTGTGGGCCAGGATCACCAGGCCGTGGGCGATGGCAGACGCTGCCCCGCTCGCCTCCAGGGCCTTGCCGATGCCGAAGGATGCGCCGATGGCCACCAGCACCTCGATGTTGAGGCTGCGCCGGGCCGCGACGCCGCCGATGCAGCGGGTCAGGATCATGAGGCCCGCGGCGCAGAAGGCCACGGTGGAGAGAGGCAGGAGGTTGAAGCCCTTCACCAGGATGAGCGCCAGCAGGATGCCCCAGGCGAGGAAGGCCCGGTCATGGCGCGGCACCACGGCGCCCTCCAGTGAGTGCAGCAGCAGGAAGTCGCGGGAATTACGATGGCGGCGCGGGAACTCCCGGTCCGTCTCCAGGAGCAGCGTGTCGCCGGCCTTGAGCTCGATGTCGCCGATCTTGCCCTCGATGCGCCGGCCGTTGCGCGCCACGGCGATCACCACCGCCTTGTACACCGTGCGGAACTGGCCCTCGCGGATGGTCTTGCCGAGCAGCGGACAGCCCTGGGCCACCACGGCCTCGATGAGGGTACGGGCGGTGCGGGGCGAGTCCAGCTTGAACACCTGGTCGGTGGCCGGCACCAGGCCCTTGATACGTTGCAGGTCGATCACCGACTCGGTGACGCCGGCGAACACCAGCCGGTCGCCGTCCTTCAGCACCTCGTCGGGGCCCGCGGCCGGGATCACCTCGCCTCCCCGCTCGATCTCCACCAGGTACAGTCCCGGGAGGTGGCGCAGGCCCGCGGCCTGCACCGTGTGTCCAGCCAGCGGGCCACCACGCTCCACCATCATCTCGATGGTGTACTCGCGGGCGTCCTGCACCTGGGCGAACACGGGAATGCGCTCCGGCAGCAGCCAGCGCCCTACCACCAGCACGTATGCGAGGCCGATCAGCGCGCAGGGCACGCCGATCCAGGCCAGCTGGAAGAAGCCCATGCCCGGCAGGTGCGCCTGGTTCGTGAGCATTCCGTTCACCACCAGGTTGGTGCTGGTGCCGATGAGCGTACAGGTACCACCGAAGATGGCGGCATAGGACAGCGGGATCATTAGCTTGGAGGGAGAGATGCGGCACTGGCGCGCCCAGTCGGAGACGTAGGGCAGGAACGCGGCCACCAGGGGAGTCGAGTTCATGAACGCGCCCATGAAGGCCACCGGCAGCATCATGCGGGCCTGGGCCACGGTGGCCGACTTCGGGCGGCCGAATACCCGGCTCACCACCTGGTTGAGGGCGCCGGTCTCCCGCAGGCCCGCCGCCACCACGTAGAGGGCGGCGATGCTGAGCAGGCTCTCGTTGGCGAAGCCTGAGAGGGCTTCGGTGGGGCCGATGATGCCGGCCAGCATGAGCATGGTGAGACCGCCCAGCATGACCAGGTCGGTGCCGACCTGGGTGGTGGCCAGAGTCACCAGGCAGGCGAGGGTGACGGCGACCGAGATCCAGGCGTTCATTGGCATCGTGTGGTTCCCATCTTCTATGGCCTGGCCGAGATGGCTCAGGACCTAGAGAGCCGAGGCAGATTATCATAGGCATCCCGGCCGGGGACCCGCGCCGGCCCCACCCAACCGGGACCCGAAAGCATGTCCGCCCAGCAGGCCTTGTTGCAGAAGTTCAAGGACAAGCGCGCGCGCGTCGGCGTGGTGGGCCTGGGCTACGTGGGCCTGCCACTGGCGCTGCGCTTCAGCGAGGCGGGTTTCGCCGTCACCGGGCTGGACATCGACCCGGACAAGGTCAAGGCACTCAATTCCGGCAGGAGCTACATCGCCCAGATCCCTGCGGAGCGCATCGCCAAGGCCTTGAAGGCCGGGTTCCAGGCCAGCACCGACTTCGCCACGGCGAAGGACTGCGACGCGCTCATCATCTGCGTGCCCACTCCCCTGGGTAAGCATCGCGAGCCGGACGTGAGCTTCATCGCCAACACCATGGCGGAGCTCAAGCCCTACCTGCGTGCGGGCCAGGTGGTGTCCCTGGAAAGCACCACCTATCCCGGCACCACCGAGGAATTGGTGGTGCCGGTGCTGGAGGCGGCGGGCCTGAAGCCCGGGACCGATTGCTTCGTGGTCTACTCGCCGGAGCGGGAAGACCCGGGCAACAAGAGCTTCCACACCCAGACCATCCCCAAGGTGGTGTCCGGCCTCACGCCGGCCTGTCGCGAAGCGGCCGTCGCGCTGTACTCAGGGGTCATCGACAAGGTAGTGCCGGTCTCGAGCCTGCGCACGGCGGAGATGACCAAGCTCCTGGAGAACATCCACCGCGCCATCAACATCGGCCTCGTCAACGAGATGAAGATCGTGGCGGACCGCATGGGCATCGACATCCATGAGGTCATCGACGCCGCCGCCACCAAGCCCTTCGGCTTCGTGCCCTACTATCCGGGCCCCGGCCTCGGCGGCCATTGCATCCCCATCGATCCCTTCTACCTCACCTGGAAGGCGCTGGAGTACGGCGTGGACACGCGCTTCATCCGACTCGCCGGCGAGGTGAACAGCCGCATGCCGGAGTGGGTGGTGGAGAAGACCGCGGCGGCCCTGAATGGGCAGGGCAAGGCCCTCAAGGGCAGCAAGGTGCTGGTGCTAGGAATCGCCTACAAGAAGAACGTGGACGACACTCGCGAGTCCCCGGCAGTTGAAATCATGGAGCTCTTGCGGGAGCGGGGTGCCGAGGTGGGCTATTCCGACCCCTTCGTGCCGAAATTTCCGAAGATGCGCGAGCATCGTTTCGACCTCGTCAGCTTGGCGCTGGACGAGAAGTCCCTCGAGGGCTTCGATTGCGTGCTCTTGGCCACGGACCACGACGGCTTCGACTACGGCCTCATCGGCCGGAGCGCGCAGCTGTTGGTCGACACCCGCGGCCGCTACCGTGCGCCGCAGCCGAATGTCATCAAGGCCTGACAATCAGCGTAGCTTGTAGCCGAAGAACTCCAGCAGATCAGGGTAGCGGCTGAGCACGTCGCTGATCTGCGCGATGTCCGCGGCGGAGAGGCGCGCGATGGCAGCGGCGTTGGTGTTGGTGATGGGATTGCTGCGCTTGCCCAGGGTGGAGTGCACGTCGAAGCTGCGCTGGGGATCCAGTCCGTCCAGCTCCGGCATGAAGGCCTTGAGCTTGGCCAGTACCTCGCCCGTGCGGTCACAAAGGTCCTCATAGGTGAGGTACACCACCCGCTTCAAGATCTGCAGGTCATGCAGCAACCAGGCGGCATGGCTCAGCCAGTTCTGGACGAATTCCTTAATCCCGCTGCCGTCATTGACCTTGCGTCGCCGCAGCAC
>DATAHN010000132.1:0-14529 GCA_036263155.1 Gammaproteobacteria bacterium
GAGATGGTGATGCCTGGCGACAACATCAAGATGGTCGTCACGCTCATCAACCCGATCGCCATGGAAAACGGCCTGCGCTTCGCAATCCGTGAGGGCGGCAAGACCGTCGGCGCCGGCGTCGTCGCCAAGATCATCGAGTAACAGGGTCGTTTAAAAGTACAGGCCAGTAGCTCAATTGGCAGAGCGGCGGTCTCCAAAACCGCAGGTTGGGGGTTCGATTCCCTCCTGGCCTGCCAGATAAACGACCAGACAGACAAAGTTGAAGCAGAGATGAGCGAACAACAGGAAGCAGTCCAGTCGAGCGGCCTCGACAAAGCCAAGCTCGCGATCGCAATCGCGCTCTTGGTCGGAGGGGTGTTCGCCTATTACTGGTTCGACACCCAGTCGGTGTGGCTGCGCGCGGCTTACCCGATCCTGGGCACGCTGGCGGCGCTGGTGTTGGCCTGGCAGACCCAGATGGGCCGCGCCACCCTGTCGTTCATCATGAGCTCGCGCAACGAAGTGCGGAAGATGGTGTGGCCGACCCGGCAGGAGACCATGACCACCACGCTGTTCGTGATCGTGACGGTACTGGTGGTGGGCGTCTTCATGTGGGGCCTGGACGCGGTGCTGTTCCTGGCGCTCGGCAGCCTCACCGGGCAGGGGTCGTGAGCATGGCGCTGCGCTGGTACGTGGTCCATGCCTACTCCGGTTTCGAGCAGACCGTGCGCCGCTCGCTGTCCGAGCGCGTGAAGCGCAGCGGGCTGGCGGACAAGTTCGGCGAGATCCTGGTCCCCACCGAGGAAGTGGTGGAGATGCGCGAGGGCCAGAAGCGCAAGAGCGAGCGCAAGTTCTTCCCCGGCTACGTGCTGGTGCAGATGGAGCTGGACGACGAGACTTGGCACCTCGTGAAGAGCGTGCCGAAGGTCATGGGCTTCATAGGCGGCACCCCGGACAAGCCGGCACCGATCACCGACAAGGAAGCCGACGCCATCCTGCAGCGCGTGCAGGAAGGCGTGGAGAAGCCCAAGCCCAAGGTGCTGTTCGAGCCGGGCGAGGTGGTGCGCGTGATCCACGGGCCGTTCAACGATTTCAACGGCGTCGTCGAGGAAGTGAACTACGAGAAGAACCGCCTGCGCGTGGCGGTGCTGATCTTCGGCCGGTCCACCCCGGTGGAGCTGGAGTTCGGCCAGGTCGAGAAGTCGTAAAGGTTTTCTGCGCGGCACATGGAGTGCCGCGATCATGGCAGGGAATGCGGGGAGCCCTAACCGGCGCTAACACCCACGAGGAGTCAACATGGCCAAGAAAATACAAGCCTACGTGAAGCTGCAGATCCCTGCAGGCCAGGCGAACCCGGCCCCCCCGGTCGGTCCCGCCCTCGGCCAGCAGGGCGTGAACATCATGGAGTTCTGCAAGGCGTTCAACGCCCAGACCCAGAAGATGGAGCAGGGCCTGCCGATCCCGGTGGTCATCTCGGTCTACAACGACCGCAGCTTCACCTTCATCCTCAAGACCCCGCCCGCCTCGGTGCTGATCCGCAAGGCGCTCGGTCTCGAGAAGGGCAGCGCGACCCCCAACACCAACAAGGTGGGGAAGATCACGCGCAAGCAGTTGGAAGAGATCGCCAAGGTCAAGATGCCGGACATCACGGCGGGCGACCTGGAAGCCGCGGTGCGCACCATCGCCGGCAGCGCCCGCAGCATGGGCGTCGACGTGGAGGGTCTCTAAATGGCTATCGGTAAGCGTATGAAGGCTGCCCGCGAGCAGCTGCCCCCCGGCAAACAGTATCCGGTGCAGGAGGCCCTGAGCCTGCTCAAGAAGTTCGCCACCGTGAAGTTCAAGGAATCGGTGGACGTGGCCGTGAACCTCGGCATCGACGCCAAGAAGTCCGACCAGGTGGTGCGCGGTTCCACCGTGCTGCCCCACGGCACCGGCAAGAGCCTGCGCGTGGCGGTGTTCGCCCAGGGCAACAACGCGGAGGCGGCCCGCCAGGCGGGCGCCGACGTGGTGGGCTTCGAGGACCTGGCTGAGAAGATCAAGGCCGGCCAGATGGACTTCGACCGCGTGATCGCCAGCCCCGACGCAATGCGCATCGTGGGCCAGCTGGGCCAGATCCTGGGCCCGCGCGGCCTGATGCCGAACCCGAAGATGGGCACCGTGACTGCCGACGTGGCGGGCGCGGTGAAGAACGCCAAGGCCGGCCAGGTGCAGTACCGCGCCGACAAGGCGGGCATCGTGCACTGCACCATCGGCAAGTCGGATTTCGACGTGAAGGCCCTCAACGAGAACCTGCATGCCCTGTTGGCCGACATCAACAAGGTGAAGCCGGCGACCGCCAAGGGCATCTACATGCAGAAGGTGACCGTGAGCTCGACCATGGGCCCCGGCATCGTGATCGATCCCAGCACGCTGAGCCTCTGAGCAGCGCGTGAAAGTTTTGACCGCCGGTGTCTAGAACCGGCACGTCAAAGACCGTGAGCGAGGGAAGTCCAGGAGGACCGACCTCTTAATAGGCGAAAGCCGGCTCACGCAGACGGTGCAGTCCGAATCAGGTTTCTCTGGTTTGGCACCGTGGCCCGGGACCAACGGGCTGAAGAGGTGGATGCCGCAGGGACGCAGCATCCGTTGTTTAACGGTACAAATCAGGAGGTAGTACTCCGTGACGATGCGACTAGAAGAGAAACAGGCTCTCGTCGCCGAAGTGGCCGAGGTCGCAGCGACGGCGCATTCCGCCATCGCTGCCGAATACCGCGGCATGACCGTCGAGCAGCTCACCAAGCTGCGCATGCAGGCCCGCAAGAGCGGCGTCTTCATGAAGGTGGTCAAGAACACTCTGGCGCGCCGTGCCGTCGCTGGCACGTCGTTCGAGTGCCTCAAGGACTCCCTGAAGGGACCGCTGATCCTGGCGTTCTCGAAGGAAGATCCGGGCGCAGCCGCACGGGTGATGAAGGACTTCACCAAGGACAACGAGAAACTGGTGGTCACCGCGATCGCCTTCGGCGGGAAGCTCCTGCCGAAGACCGAGCTCGAGCGGCTGTCCAAGCTGCCGACCCGTGAGCAGGCCCTGGCCACGCTCATGGCCGTCATGAAGGCGCCGATCACCAAGTTCGTCCGCACCTTGAATGAACCTCACGCCAAGCTGGTCCGCACCATCGCTGCGGTGCGGGACCAGAAGCAGGCTGCTTGAAACCGATTCGACTAGAACCTATTTGAGGAGATGACAATGGCTGTTTCGAAAGACGATATCCTGGAGACCATTTCCAAGATGACCGTGATGGAGATCGTTGACCTGATCTCCGCGATGGAAGAGAAGTTCGGCGTGTCCGCGGCTGCTGCCGTGGCCGTGGCCCCGGGTGCCGCCGGCGGCGCCGGCGCTGCTCCCGCCGAGGAGAAGACCGAGTTCACCGTGGTGCTGAAGGCTGCCGGTGAGAAGAAGGTCGAGGTCATCAAGGTGGTCCGTGCCATCACCAGCCTGGGCCTGAAGGAGGCCAAGGACCTGGTCGAGGGCGCTCCCCAGACCGTGAAGGAAGGCGTGTCCAAGGACGACGCCGCCAAGTTCAAGAAGGACCTGGAAGCGGCTGGTGCGACGGTCGAAGTCAAGTAACCGTCGGGAGCACGAGTGTACGGCGCGGTAAACCCGCTCCGGTAGAAAAAGGAAAACGGCTGGTGGCTACGGAGCCACCGGCCTTTTCCCGTTTTCATGTGGCAGCGCGGCGCTCAGGGGCGCGGCGCGCCGGGTAGAGAGAGTTCAGACAGGCATCAACCGCCGCGTGAAGCGGCGATCGGCGAGGGCACTTCAGATGGCTTATTCATTCACCGAGAAGAAACGTATCCGCAAGGACTTCGGCAAGCGCCAGAGCGTGCTCGAGGTGCCGTATCTTCTGGCCATCCAGCTGGAATCCTACCGCCAGTTCCTCCAAGAGGACAAGAGCGCGAAGCAGCGTACCGATATCGGTCTGCATGCGGCGTTCAAGTCCGTGTTCCCGATCTCTAGCTACTCCGGCAACGCGGCGCTCGAGTACGTCGAGTACAAGCTCGGCGAGCCGGCGTTCGACGTGAAGGAGTGCATCATGCGCGGCCTCACCTTCGCCGCGCCGCTGCGCGTGCTGGTGCGCCTGGCGCTCTATGACAAGGACGTGCCGCCCGAGAACCGCCGTCCCAAGGAAGTGAAGGAGCAGGAAGTCTACATGGGCGAATTGCCGCTCATGACCGAGAACGGCACCTTCGTCATCAACGGCACCGAGCGCGTGATCGTGTCGCAGCTGCACCGCTCGCCGGGCGTGTTCTTCGACCACGACAAGGGCAAGACCCACTCCTCGGGCAAGCTCCTGTTCTCCGCGCGCGTGATTCCCTACCGCGGCTCCTGGCTGGACTTCGAGTTCGACGCGAAGGACGGCGTGTTCGTGCGCATCGACCGCCGCCGCAAGCTGCCGGCCACCGTGCTGCTGCGCGCGCTCGGCTACAACGACGAGCAGATCCTGAACCTGTTCTTCGAGACCAACACCTTCCACTTGGGCAAGGACGAGATCACCCTCGACCTGATCCCCGAGCGCCTGCGCGGCGAGACCGCGGCGTTCGACATCAAGGTGAAGGGCAAGACCATCGTCGAGGAAGGCCGCCGCATCACGGCGCGCCATATCCGCGAGCTGGAGAAGGCCGAGATCAAGAGCCTCAACGTGCCGGCCTCCTACCTGGTAGGCAAGGTGCTGGCCCACGACGTGGTGACCCGCCCCACCGGCGAGCTCCTGGCCAAGGCCAACGATGAGCTGACCCCGGAGAAGATCGAGGCGCTGCAGAAGAGCAACGTGCAGGTTATCCGCACGCTGTACGTGAACGACCTGGATCGTGGCCCGTTCATCTCCAACACCCTGCGGGTGGATGCGACCCACTCGCCGCGCGAGGCGCTGATCGAGATCTACCGCATGATGCGCCCCGGCGAGCCGCCGACCAACGAGGCTTCCGAGACGCTGTTCCACAACCTGTTCTTCACGCTCGAGCGCTACGACCTCTCGGCCGTGGGCCGCATGAAGTTCAATCGCCGCGTGGGCCGCGAGGAGATCCTGGGCCCCGGCGTGCTGTACGACAGCATGTACTTCAAGAACCGCCAGGACGAGATGTCCAAGCGCCTCTACAAGGAGCTCGGTGACAGCTCCGATATCGTGGACGCGCTGCGCGTGCTGATCGACATCCGCAACGGCAATGGCGTGGTGGACGACATCGACCACCTCGGCAACCGCCGCGTGCGTTCCGTGGGCGAGATGGCGGAGAACGTGTTCCGTATCGGCCTGGTGCGCGTGGAGCGCGCCGTGAAGGAGCGCCTGGCGCTGGCCGAGTCCGAAGGCCTGATGCCGCAGGAGCTGATCAACGCCAAGCCCGTGTCGGCCGCGATCAAGGAGTTCTTCGGCTCCTCGCAGCTCTCGCAGTTCATGGACCAGAACAACCCGCTGTCCGAGGTCACCCACAAGCGCCGTGTCTCGGCACTGGGACCAGGCGGCCTGACCCGCGAGCGCGCCGGCTTCGAGGTCCGCGACGTGCACACCACGCACTACGGCCGCGTGTGCCCGATCGAGACGCCGGAAGGCCCGAACATCGGCCTCATCAACTCGCTGTCCGTGTACGCCCGCACCAACACCTACGGCTTCCTCGAGACGCCGTACCGGAAGGTGAAGGACGCCCGCGTTACCGACGAGATCGTGTTCCTCTCCGCCATCGAGGAAGGCCAGTACGTCATCGCCCAGGCCAACGCCCAGGTGGACGAGCGCGGCCGCTTCACCGCGGACCTGGTGAGCTGCCGCCACCAGAACGAGTTCACCATGTCCACCCCGGACAAGATCGGCTTCATCGACGTGTCGCCGAAGCAGATCGTGTCCGTGGCGGCCGCGCTGATCCCGTTCCTGGAGCATGACGACGCGAACCGCGCGCTCATGGGCTCGAACATGCAGCGCCAGGCCGTGCCGACGCTCGTCACCGAGAAGCCCCTGGTGGGCACCGGCATCGAGCGCACCGTGGCGCGCGACTCGGGCGTGTGCGTGGTGGCCCGCCGCGGCGGCATGGTGGACTCCGTGGACGCCTCCCGCATCGTGGTGCGCGTCAACGACGAGGAGACCGTGGCCGGCGAGCCGGGCGTGGACATCTACAACCTCACCAAGTACACCCGCTCCAACCAGAACACCTGCATGAACCAGCGCCCGCTGGTGAAGCCGGGCGACATGATCGCGCGCGGCGACACCCTGGCGGACGGCCCGTCCACCGACATGGGCGAGCTGGCGTTGGGCCAGAACCTGCTGGTCGCGTTCATGCCCTGGAACGGCTACAACTTCGAGGACTCCATCCTCATCTCCGAGCGCGTGGTGAAGGAAGACCGCTTCACCACCATCCACATCGAGGAGCTGACCTGCGTCGCCCGCGACACCAAGCTCGGGTCCGAGGAGATCACCGCCGACATCCCCAACGTGGGCGAGTCGGCCCTGGCCAAGCTGGATGAGGCGGGCATCGCCTACATCGGCGCCGAGGTGAAGGCCGGCGACATCCTGGTGGGCAAGGTCACGCCGAAGGGCGAGACCCAGCTGACGCCGGAAGAGAAGCTGCTGCGCGCGATCTTCGGCGAGAAGGCCACCGACGTGAAGGACACCTCGCTGCGCGTGCCACCGGGCATGGACGGCACCGTCATCGACGTGCGCGTCTTCACCCGCGACGGCGTGGACAAGGACAGCCGCGCGCTCAGCATCGAGAAGTCGGAACTGGAGAAGGTCCGCAAGGACCTCAACGACCAGCGCCGCATCCTCGAGGACGACGTGTTCCAGCGCGTGGAGCGCCTGTTGCTCAACAAGGTCGCCGAGGGCGGCCCCAAGGGCCTCAAGTCCGGCAACAAGGTGACCAAGTCCTACCTTGAGGAGCTGCCGCGCGAAAAGTGGTTCGAGGTGCGCCTCAAGAACGACGAAGCCACCGACCAGATGGAGAAGCTGGCCGCACAGCTCAAGGCGCAGCACGCTGACTTCGAGCGCCGCTACGAAGAGAAGCGCAAGAAGATCACCGCGGGCGACGACCTCGCCCCGGGCGTGATCAAGATGGTCAAGGTGTACCTGGCGGTGAAGCGCCGCGTGCAGCCCGGTGACAAGATGGCCGGTCGCCACGGCAACAAGGGCGTGATCTCCATGATCACCCCGGTGGAGGACATGCCCTACGCCGCCGACGGTACGCCGGTGGACGTGGTGCTGAACCCGCTGGGCGTGCCCTCGCGCATGAACATCGGCCAGATCCTCGAGACCCACCTGGGCTGGGCCGCCAAGGGCCTCGGCCTCAAGATCGGCAAGATGCTGGACCAGCACAGCAAGACCGAGGAGGTGCGCAGGTTCCTCGACCAGGTCTACAACAAGTCCGGCGGCAAGAAGGAGGAGATCGCCTCCCTGACGGACGAGGAAATCGGCTCGCTCGCGCACAACCTGCGCAGCGGCGTGCCGATCGCCACCCCGGTGTTCGACGGCGCCAACGAGGAGGAGATCAAGCACCTCCTGAAGCTCGCCGGCCTGCCGGAGAGCGGCCAGACCACGCTCTACGACGGCCGCACCGGCGAGTCGTTCGAGCGCCCGGTCACGGTCGGCTACATGTACATGCTGAAGCTGAATCACCTGGTGGACGACAAGATGCACGCGCGTTCCACCGGTCCGTACTCGCTCGTCACCCAGCAGCCGCTGGGCGGCAAGGCGCAGTTCGGCGGCCAGCGCTTCGGCGAGATGGAAGTCTGGGCGCTCGAGGCCTACGGCGCCGCCTACACCCTGCAGGAGATGCTGACGGTGAAGTCGGACGACACCATCGGCCGCACCAAGATGTACAAGAACATCGTGGACAGCGACCACCGCATGGAAGCCGGCATGCCGGAATCCTTCAACGTGTTGGTCAAGGAAATTCGTTCGCTGGCCATCAACATCGAGCTGGATCAGGACTGACGCCCTGATCCGGTCTCGGTGCAGATGCCGCAACCAGCAAACTGAACGGTGAACTGAAATGAAAGATTTACTGAAACTCTTGAAGCAGCAGGGCCAGGTCGAGGACTTCGATGCCATCCGCATCGGCCTCGCGTCGCCGGACATGATCCATTCCTGGTCCTACGGCGAGGTCAAGAAGCCCGAGACCATCAACTACCGCACCTTCAAGCCGGAGCGGGACGGCCTGTTCTGCGCCAAGATCTTCGGGCCGATCAAGGACTACGAGTGCCTGTGCGGCAAGTACAAGCGCCTCAAGCACCGCGGCGTGATCTGCGAGAAGTGCGGCGTGGAAGTGACCGTGGCCAAGGTGCGCCGCGAGCGCATGGGCCACATCGAGCTGGCCTCGCCGGTCGCGCACATCTGGTTCCTCAAGTCGCTGCCCTCGCGCATCGGCCTGATGCTGGACATGACGCTGCGCGAGATCGAGCGCGTGCTGTACTTCGAAGCCTTCGTGGTGGTGGACCCGGGCATGACCCCGCTCGAGCGCGGCCAGCTCATGACCGACGACTCCTATCTCGAGGCCATGGGCGAGTACGGTGACGACTTCGACGCCCGCATGGGCGCCGAGGCCATCTACGAGATGCTGAAGACCATCGACCTGCAGAAGGAAGTGAACACCCTGCGGGAAGAGATCTCCGGCACCAGCTCGGAGACCAAGATCAAGCGCCTCGCCAAGCGCCTGAAGCTGATGGAGGCGTTCCTGGAGTCCGGCAACCGTCCCGAGTGGATGGTGATGACCGTGCTGCCGGTGCTGCCGCCGGACCTGCGCCCGCTGGTCCCGCTGGACGGCGGCCGCTTCGCCACCAGCGATCTGAACGACCTGTACCGCCGCGTCATCAACCGCAACAACCGCCTGAAGCGGCTGTTGGAGCTGAACGCCCCGGACATCATCGTGCGCAACGAGAAGCGCATGCTGCAGGAGTCCGTGGATGCGCTCCTGGACAACGGCCGCCGCGGTCGGGCCATCACCGGTTCCAACAAGCGCCCGCTGAAGTCCCTGGCCGACATGATCAAGGGCAAGCAGGGCCGCTTCCGCCAGAACCTGCTCGGCAAGCGCGTCGACTACTCGGGCCGCTCCGTGATCGTGGTGGGCCCGACCCTCAAGCTGCACCAGTGCGGCCTGCCGAAGAAGATGGCGCTCGAGCTCTTCAAGCCCTTCATCTTCTCCAAGCTGCAGCTGCGCGGCATGGCGGCGACCATCAAGGCCGCCAAGAAGATGGTGGAGCGCGAAGGCCCCGAGGTGTGGGACATCCTGGAAGAGGTGATCCGCGAGCATCCCGTGATGCTGAACCGCGCCCCGACCCTGCACCGCCTCGGCATCCAGGCCTTCGAGCCGGTGCTGATCGAGGGTAAGGCGATCCAGCTGCATCCGCTCGTCTGCACCGCGTTCAACGCGGACTTCGACGGTGACCAGATGGCCGTGCACGTGCCGCTCTCGCTGGAAGCTCAGCTGGAAGCGCGCGCGCTGATGATGTCCTCGAACAACATCCTGTCGCCGGCCAACGGCGAACCCATCATCGTGCCCTCTCAGGACGTGGTGCTGGGCCTCTACTACATGACCCGTGAGCGCGTGAACGCCAAGGGCGAGGGCATGTACTTCCTGGACACCCTGGAAGTGCACCGCGCCTGGGAAGGTCGTCACGTGGACCTGCAGGCCAAGATCAAGGTGCGCATCACCGACCACCTGATCCAGGACGACAAGAGTTTCGAGACCCGCCACCGCCTGGTGACCACCACCGTCGGCCGCGCCCTGCTGTCCGAGATCCTGCCGAAGGGCCTGCCCTTCGAGCTGATCAACCGTGACATGAGCAAGAAGGCCATCTCGGCGCTCATCAACACCTGCTACCGCCGCGTCGGCCTGAAAGAGACCGTGATCTTCGCCGACCGCGTCATGTACACCGGATTCTCCTTCGCCACCCGCGCGGGCGTGTCCATCGGCGTCAACGACATGGTGGTGCCGGACGAGAAGGAGCGCATCATCGGCGCCGCCGAGTCCGAGGTGAAGGAGATCGAGGACCAGTACGCTTCGGGCCTGGTGACCCAGGGCGAGCGCTACAACAAGGTCGTCGACATCTGGTCCCGCACCAACGAGCAGGTGGCCAAGGCGATGATGGAGAAGCTCGGCAGCGAGCAGGTCGTGGACCACAAGGGCCAGACCGTGAAGCAGCCGTCCTTCAACTCCATCTACATGATGGCCGACTCCGGCGCGCGCGGCAGCGCCGCGCAGATCCGCCAGCTGGCCGGCATGCGCGGCCTGATGGCCAAGCCCGACGGTTCCATCATCGAGACCCCCATCACGGCGAACTTCCGTGAGGGCCTCAACGTGCTGCAGTACTTCATCTCGACCCACGGCGCGCGCAAGGGCCTGGCCGACACGGCGCTGAAGACCGCCAACTCCGGCTACCTGACCCGCCGTCTGGTGGACGTGGCGCAGGACCTGGTGGTGACCGAGGTCGACTGCGGCACCGGTGAAGGCCTGTTCATGAAGCCCATCGTGGAAGGCGGCGACATCGTCGAGCCCCTGCGCGAGCGCGTGCTGGGCCGCGTGCTGGTGGAGCCGGTCAACGTCCCGGGCAGCAAGAAGGTGGCGATCGCCGCCGGCACGCTGCTGGACGAACGCCTGGTGGAGAACCTCGAGGAGATGGGCGTGGACCAGGTCAAGGTCCGTTCCCCCATCACCTGTGCCACCCGCCACGGCGTGTGCGCCCAGTGCTACGGGCGCGACCTGGCGCGCGGCCACCGCGTGAACATCGGCGAGGCGGTCGGCGTGATCGCCGCCCAGTCCATCGGCGAGCCGGGCACGCAGCTGACCATGCGCACCTTCCACATCGGCGGCGCCGCGTCCCGCGCGGCCGCCGTGTCGAGCGTGGAGGTCAAGGCCAGCGGCACCGTCAAGCTGCACAACATCAAGACCGTGAAGCACGCCAAGGGCCACTGGGTCGCCGTGTCCCGCTCCGGCGAGATCGCGGTGATGGACGAGTTCGGCCGCGAGCGCGAGCGCTACAAGATCCCCTACGGTGCCAGCATCGTGGTGGCGGACGGCGACAAGGTGAAGGCCGGCCAGCAGCTCGCGAACTGGGACCCGCACACCCATCCGATCGTCACCGAGGTGGCCGGCACGCTGCAGTTCCACGAGTTCGTGGAAGGCGTGACCGTGACCAAGCAGACGGACGAGATCACCGGCGTGTCCAGCACGGTGGTGACCGACCCGAAGATGCGCGGTTCCGCAGGCAAGGACCTGCGCCCGATGATCAAGCTGGTGGACGGCAACGGCAAGGACCTGTGCTACGCAGGCACCGAGATCCCGGCCCACTACCAGCTGCCGCCGGGCGCCATCGTCAGCGTCGAGGACGGCGCGAAGATGGGCGTGGGCGACGTCATCGCCCGCATCCCGCAGGAGTCCACCAAGACCCGCGACATCACCGGCGGCCTGCCGCGCGTCGCGGACCTGTTCGAGGCGCGCAAGCCGAAGGAACCGGCGATCCTCGCCGACTACTCAGGCAACGTGGGCTTCGGCAAGGACACCAAGGGCAAGCAGCGCCTCATCATCACCGATGACGAGGGCGAGCAGCACGAGCTGCTGATCCCGAAGTGGCGCACGGTGAACGTGTTCGAGGGCGAGCGCGTCGAGAAGGGCGAGGTGATCGCGGACGGCGAGCCGAACCCGCACGACATCCTGCGCCTGCTCGGCGTCACCGCGCTGGCGGATTACCTGGTGCGCGAGATCCAAGACGTGTACCGCCTGCAGGGCGTGAAGATCAACGACAAGCACATCGAGGTGATCATCCGCCAGATGCTGCGCAAGATCGAGATCTCCATCTCCGGCGAGACCCGTTTCCTCAAGGGCGAGCAGATGGACCGTGCCCGCGTGCTGGAGGAGAACGAGAAGATGAACACCGAGGAGAAGTCCATCGCGGCCTTCGATCCGGTGCTGCTCGGCATCACCAAGGCTTCGCTCGCCACCGAGTCCTTCATCTCGGCCGCCTCCTTCCAGGAGACGACCCGGGTGCTGACCGAGGCGGCGGTGCGCGGCATGCGCGATGACCTGAGGGGCCTGAAGGAGAACGTCATCGTCGGCCGGCTGATCCCGGCGGGCACGGGCTATGCCTACCACGAGCAGCGCCGCAAGCAGCGGGCCGAGGCCAAGGTGGACGCCCAGGCCCAGGCAGAGGCGGCGGCCCAGGCGGCCTTCGTGACCCCGGGCGAGACGGCGATCGCCGAGACGGCGGAGACCGCCGAGGCTCCGGCGGCCGGTACTGAAGGGTAAGAAACGGGCCGGTCCGCACCCCTGAAAAGAGGTTCGGACCGGCTATCTATAGATGGGACAAGGACTTGCCCGCGGGCTTGTCTTGACAGGGTAGAGCACCATCTCTAGAATCCCAGCGCTTTACCACAGGCCGGCCCTATCGGGTCGGCCTGTCGTTTCTGGAGGGTGCCACGGGTGCCCTTACAACTTATTGATTTATAACGATTTTACAGAATCGAGAGCGTGAATCATGTCGACCGTTAACCAGCTGGTGCGCAAGGCGCGCACCCGTCGCAACGAGAAGACCAAGGTGCCGGCGCTGGCGGGCAGCCCGCAGAAGCGCGGCGTGTGTACCCGCGTCTACACCACCACGCCCAAGAAGCCGAACTCGGCGTTGCGCAAGGTGGCCAAGGTGCGCCTCACCAATGGCTTCGAGGTCATCAGCTACATCGGCGGCGAAGGCCACAACCTGCAGGAGCACTCGGTGGTGCTGATCCGCGGCGGCCGCGTCAAGGACCTGCCGGGCGTGCGCTACCACACGGTGCGCGGTTCGCTGGACTGCGCCGGCGTGAACGACCGCAAGCAGAGCCGCTCCAAGTACGGCGCCAAGCGCCCCAAGTCCTGATCGGTAGGTAAAAACTATGTCCCGCAGAAAGTCCGCTGACCGCCGCGTCATCCTCCCCGACCCGAAGTTCGGGAGCGAGAAGCTGGCCAAGTTCATGAACATGGTCATGGAGCGTGGCAAGAAGTCCACCGCCGAAGGCATCGTGTACGAGGCCCTCGACGTGATCGCCGGCAAGAAGGGCGGCAACGCCATGGAGATCCTGGACAAGGCGCTCGACAACGTGCGCCCCATGGTCGAGGTGAAGTCCCGCCGCGTGGGCGGTGCTACCTACCAGGTGCCGGTCGAGGTGCGTCCCACCCGACAGCAGGCCCTTGCCATGCGCTGGCTGATCGAGGCCGCCCGCACCCGCACCGAGAAGTCGATGCCGATGCGCCTGGCCGCCGAGCTGATGGATGCCTCCGAGAACCGCGGCAGCGCGGTGAAGAAGCGCGAGGACGTGCACCGCATGGCCGACGCGAACAAGGCGTTCGCGCACTACCGCTGGTAAGCCCTACAACACGCTGGAAGACGATTCCGAGGAATTAGACCGTGGCCCGTACTACTCCCATCGAACGCTATCGCAACATCGGCATCATGGCCCACATCGATGCCGGCAAGACCACCACGACCGAGCGCGTGCTGTTCTACACGGGCGTGTCCCACAAGATCGGCGAGGTGCATGACGGCGCCGCGATCATGGACTGGATGGAGCAGGAGCAGGAGCGCGGCATCACCATCACCTCCGCGGCGACCACCTGCTTCTGGAAGGGCATGGACCAGTCCTGGCCCGAGCACCGCATCAACATCATCGACACCCCCGGCCACGTGGACTTCACCATCGAGGTGGAGCGCTCGCTGCGCGTGCTGGACGGCGCCTGCGCGGTGTTCTGCGCGGTGGGCGGCGTCGAGCCCCAGTCCGAGACCGTGTGGCGCCAGGCCAACAAGTACAAGGTGCCGCGCCTCGCGTTCGTCAACAAGATGGACCGCGCCGGCGCGGACTTCTTCCGCGTGTTCAAGCAGATCAAGGAGCGCCTGGGCGCGAACCCGGTCGCCATCGAGATACCGATCGGCGCCGAAGAGAACTTCAAGGGCGTGGTCGACCTCGTCAAGATGAAGGCCATCTACTGGGATGAAGCCACCCAGGGCATGAAGTTCGAGGAGAAGGACATCCCCGCCGAGCTGCAGGCCCAGGCGAAGGAATGGCACGACAAGATGGTCGAGGCGGCTGCCGAGGCCAACGACGAGCTCATGACCAAGTACCTGGACGGCGGCCAGCTGACCCAGGAAGAGATCCGCAAGGCCCTGCGCGCGCGCACCGTCAAGGGCGAGATCATCCCGATGCTGTGCGGCTCCGCCTTCAAGAACAAGGGCGTGCAGATGATGCTGGACGCGGTGGTGCACTACCTGCCCGCGCCCGTCGACGTGCCCGCCGTGAAGGGCAACCTGGATGACAAGGCCGAGACCCCGGCCGAGCGCCACCCAACCGACGACGAGCCCTTCGCGGGCCTCGCGTTCAAGATCATGACGGACCCGTTCGTGGGCACCCTCACGTTCTTCCGCGTCTATTCCGGCGTGGTGAATTCGGGCGACACGGTGTACAACCCGACCAAGCAGCAGAAGGAACGTCTGGGCCGCATCCTGCAGATGCATGCCAACGAACGCAAGGAAATCAAGGAAGTGTTCGCGGGAGATATCGCGGCGGCAGTGGGCCTGAA
>DATAHN010000133.1:0-15360 GCA_036263155.1 Gammaproteobacteria bacterium
CTGCCCGTTCGCGTCTTCGACGCTCACTGTCACAAAAGATTCACATAGTGGGGGGGGTTAAACGGTTAAATCAGATGCGCGAGAAAGCAGAAGACGTCAGGTTGGATAAGTGGTTGTGGGCGGCCCGTCTATATAAGACGCGCAGCCTCGCCACCGTCGCCATCAACGGCGGCAAGGTGCATGTGGACGGCGTCCGCGTGAAGCCTTCCCGGGACGCGCGCATCGGCGACACCATCTCTCTCACGCGCGGCAGCGAATCCTTGGAGGTCACTGTGCGTGCGCTCTCCGACAAGCGCGGCAAGGCAGCCGATGCTCAGACTCTCTATGAAGAGACCACTGCCAGCATCAACGAGCGCGCCGCGCGCGCCGTGCTGAGGAAGGGCAGGGCGCTCAAGAACCCCGCGCCCGAGAAACGTCCCGACAAACGCTCCCGTCGTCAGATCATTCGGTTTACCCGAAAAGATGTTTAGGGGTGCCTCTAAAGATGAGAGATTTTGGTTTATGGCAAGGCGCGGCCAGCCGAGCACCCGGAGCGTACTCTTGGTGTGCGTGAGGACTGCGAGGCTGGGCGCAACGCAGCAAGAAAGCAAAAGATACATCCTTTAGAGGCACCCACATGGCGCGTCCCGTGACTCCGATCATCGCCGCGGACATCATCATCGAGCTGCTCGATGTGCCCGGCCGTCCCATCGTGCTCATCGAGCGCAAGAACCCGCCCCACGGCTGGGCCATCCCCGGCGGCTTCGTGGACGTGGGCGAGACTCTCGAGCAAGCGGCGGTCCGGGAAGCGGAGGAGGAGACGGGCCTCAAGGTGAAGCTCAAGGCGCTCCTGGGCAACTACTCCGATCCGCAGCGGGATCCGCGCGGCCACACCGTCACCGCCGTCTACGTGGCCGAAGCTCACGGCTCGCCGACGGCGGGGGACGATGCCAAGAACGTGCAGGTCTTCGATCCGCTGCAGCCACCGACTCTCGCCTTCGATCACGCCCTGGTACTGGCCGACTATCGCCGGTTTAGGGAGATGGGCATCCCCGCGCCCTTGCGCGATGGCTGATACCTCCTTTCTCGAATACGTCCTTGAGCAGCTGTCGGATGCCCGCGGCATCAAGACGCGGGCGATGTTTGGAGGTCACGGTCTATATCTAGGCGATGCCTTCTTCGGCATCGTCCACAAAGGCTCCCTCTACTTCCGCACCGACGAGGCCAGCCGGCCTGCCTATGTCATAGCCGGCAGCAAGCCCTTCAATCCGAAAGGCAAGCAAGAGCTGCACCGTTACTATGAGGTGCCTGCGGATATCCTCGAGGATGCCGAAACGCTGCTGAAATGGGCGCGTACGGCCGTGGCAGGGCGGGACTGATGCCCGGCGGGGCGAAAATCCCACGTCCCTCCTATATAATCTGCGGCCTTTCCTTCCCTCGGGTCCGCCCCAGCCATGGTTCTTAGCACCCGTGCCAAGACGCTCGTGGCTGTGCTGCTCCTGGCCCTGGCCTGGTTCACGGGGCTGGGCCACCGCGACCTGTTCCAGACCGACGAGGGCCGCTACGCCGAGATCCCGCGCGAGATGCTGGTCACCGGCGACTGGGTCACGCCGCGCCTCGACGGCTTCCACTATTTCGAGAAACCGCCGCTGCAGTACTGGGCCACCGCCGTGGCCTATGAGGCCTTCGGCGTCTCCAACGCCAGCTCGCGCCTGTGGACCGCGCTGCTGGGCTTCCTCGGCATCCTGATGACGGCCTACACGGCTCGCCGCCTGTTCGACGTCCGCACCGCCTGGTGCGCGGCGCTGGTGCTCGGTGGCAGTGCCTATTACGCGATCATGGGGCACTTCAACACCCTCGACATGGGTGTGACGTTCTTCATGAGCGCGAGCCTGTTCGGCTTCCTGCTGTCCATGCAGTCCACGGCGCCGGCACCGCAGCGCCGCTTCATGTACCTCGCCTGGGCCGCCGCCGCGCTCGCCACCCTGAGCAAGGGCCTGGAGGCGGTGGCGCTGCCGGGCGCGGTGTTCTTGCTGTATGTGCTCATCACCCGCGACTGGGCGCGCTTCAAGCGGCTGCACGTGCTGGGCGGCCTGCTCATATATATGGTGATCGCCGCGCCCTGGTTCGTTCTCGTGAGCCTGCGCAACCCCGGCTTCGCCCAGTTCTTCTTCATCCATGAGCACTTCCAGCGCTTCCTCACCACCGTGCATCACCGCGTGGAGCCCTGGTGGTTCTTCATCCCCATCCTGCTGTTCGGCCTGTTCGCGTTCCTGCCGCAGTTCCTGCGCGCCGCCGCTGCGCTGTTCCGGCGCGGCACCTACGCGGTGGCGCCGGACGGCTTCAACGCCTTGCTGTTCCTGTGGCTGTGGTGCGGGTTCATCTTCCTGTTCTTCTCGCTCTCCGACTCCAAGCTCGGCAGCTACATCCTGCCCATCTTCCCGGCGCTGGCGATCCTGGTGGGACGCAAGCTTGCCCTGCTGCACCGTCGCGATGCCATGCTGAGCGCCTTCCTCTGCGCGATCCTGGCGGTGCTGGCCCTCTGGCAGGCGCCGGAGCTGCAGAGGCATACCGACAAGCTGCCGCTGGAGCTGTACCAGGCCTTCCTGCCCTGGCTCGGCACCGGCATCGGCATGGTGCTGCTGGCATCGGCGGTCGGGTTCTTCCTGGCCTACTTCGAAAAGGTCGCCGCCGGCCTCGCGGTGACGGCCGTGGGTCTCTTCGCCGGCACCCAGGTCCTCGCCCTCGGCGCCCAGGCCCTGTCGCCGGCCTATTCCCAGAGGAGCCTGGCGGACCAGATGGCCCCGAGCCTCACGGCGGACATGCCTATATATAGTCTCGAGGACTACCCCCAGTCCCTGCCGTTCTACCTCGGCCGCACCCTCACCGTGGTCGCCTACATGGGCGAGCTGGAGTACGGAATCGGCCGGCAGCGGGAGAAGTGGATTCCGGAGCTGCAGGCTTTTGCCTCACAATGGCGGTCCGGCGGGCCCGCCCTGGCGGTGATGCCGCCCGAGACCTATGACGCGCTGGTCCGGCAGGGACTGCCCATGACGGTCATCGGCCGGGACCCGCAACACGTCGCCGTGAGGAAACCATGAACCTCGTCAGTTTCGCCCTGGTGCTCACCGGCGTGCTGCTCAACGCGGCGGCCCAGCTCCTGCTCAAGGCGGGGGTGAAGGACCTGGGTGTCATCCAATTGACGCCTGCCACGATATGGAGCGCAGGCCTCAAGCTCGCGCTGGAGCCCCACATCCTGACCGGCCTGTTCTGCTATGCCGTGAGCGTGGTGGTGTGGATCCTGGCGCTGTCGCGGGTGCAGGTGAGCATCGCCTACCCGATGCTGTCCCTGGGTTATGTGGTCACGGCGTTCATCGCCTGGGCCTTCATGGGCGAGGCGGTCAATGCCATGCGCCTCACCGGCATCGGGGTGATCATCGTGGGGGTCTTCCTGGTGGCCCGCAGCTAACTTATAAGGTTGATGATGAGCAACAAGGATTACCTGCCTTTCACCCGTCCCACCCTCGATGAGGAGACCATCCAGGGCGTGGCGGACGTGCTGCGCTCCGGCTGGATCACTTCCGGCCCCATGGTGGAGCAGCTGGAGAAGGGCCTCAGCGACTATCTCGGCGGCCAGCGCCACGTGCGCACCTACCTGCACGCCACCGGTGCGATGGAAGAGGCGCTGGTGATGGCTGGCATCGGCCCGGGGGACGAGGTCATCGTCCCGGCCATGACCTTCGCCGCCACCGCCAACGTGGTGGTGCGCGTCGGCGCCAAGCCGGTGCTGGTGGACGTGGACCTGCGCAGCCGCGCCATGCTCATGGACCAGGCCGCGGCCGCCGTCACCCCCAAGACCCGTGCCATCATGCCGGTGCACCTCAACGGCATGGCCGCGGACCTGGATGCGGTGTACGCACTGGCCAAGAAGCACAACCTTCGTGTGATCGAGGACGCGGCCCAGGCCATCGGCACCGAGTACAAGGGCCGGCGCGTCGGCTCCTTCGGCGACATCGTGGTGTTCAGCTTCCACGCCAACAAGAACCTCACCACCATCGAGGGCGCGGCCGTGTCCGTGGCGACACCGGAGGAGGCCAGGCGTCTCGAGATCCTGCGCTTCCACGGCATCACCAAGTTCCCGGACGGGACCATGGACATCACCGAGGCCGCCAGCAAGCACAACATGACCGACGTGGCCGCCCGCGTCGGGATAGGGCAGTTGAAGCGCCTGGACGAGTTCAACAAGAAGCGCCGCGAGCTGGCCTACCGCTACTTCGAGCTCTTGGCGGACGAGTCCCTGGCCGTGCTGCCCGCCAAGGGCGACGCCGGCCACAGCTGGCACATGTTCACGCCGCTGCCTCTATATAAGAAGTACGGCCTGGACCGGAACACCCTCAAGCAGCGCATGCACGCCCAGGGGATCGGCCTCGGTATCCACTACCAGGCCCTCAACCAGTTCAGCTTCTATAAGAAGATGGGGTATAAGGAAGGCCAGTTCCCCAACGCCGAGCGCATCGGCAGCGAGACCCTGACCTTCCCCCTGTTCCCCACCATGCAGATGTCGGACGTGGACCGCGTGTGCGGCGCACTCAAGACCTGCCTGGAACAGAAGGCCTGACGGAGAGCCGCATGAGCGACAAGCGCGCACCCGAATTGTCGGTGGTGATACCGGTCTACAACGAGCAGGAGTCCCTCGACACCCTGTTCAAGCGCCTCTATCCCGCGCTCGACGCCCTCGGCCGTGAGTACGAGGTCATCTTCGTGGACGACGGCAGCGCCGATCGTTCCGCCGCCATGCTGCGTGAGCAGTTCGGCAAGCGCGACGACGCGACCCGCGTGGTGCTGCTGCAGAGCAACTTCGGCCAGCACGCGGCCATCCTCGCCGGCTTCGAGGTGTCGCGCGGCGACGCGGTGGTCACGCTGGATGCGGACCTGCAGAACCCGCCGGAGGAGATCGGCAACCTCCTGAAGAAGATGGACGAGGGCTACGACTACGTCGGCACCATCCGCCGCAGCCGCCGGGACGTGGCCTGGCGCAAGTACGCCTCCCGCGCCATGAACCGCCTGCGCGAGCGCATCACCAAGGTGAAGATGACGGACCAGGGCTGCATGCTGCGCGCCTATTCGCGGCACGTCATCGACGCCATAAACAACACCAGCGAGATCAACACCTTCATCCCGGCGCTGGCCTATCTGTACGCGCTGAAGCCCGTCGAGATCGAGGTGGAGCACAACGAGCGCGAGGCCGGGGAGTCCAAGTACTCACTCTACAAGCTCATCCGCCTCAACTTCGACCTGGTCACCGGCTTCTCGGTGGTGCCGCTGCAGGTGTTCTCGTTCTTCGGCGTCATCATCGCCGCCGGCTCGTTCTTCCTGTTCCTGTTCCTGGTGCTGTACCGCATCCTGTATCCGGAAGGCACGGTGCAGGGCGTGTTCACCCTGTTCGCCCTGGCGTTCTTCTTCATCGGCATCCTGTTGTTCGGCATCGGCCTGCTCGGCGAGTATGTGGGCCGCATCTACCAGGAGGTGCAGCGCCGGCCGCGCTTCCTGATCCGCAGCATCCTCGAGAAGCAGTCGAGATGAGCCCGCGCGTCGGCTCCGCCAGCGCGGTGGTGTTCGCCTACCATGACGTGGGCGTGCGCTGCCTGTCGGTGCTGCTCGCCTACGGCGTGCGCGTGAGCCTGGTGGTCACCCACGAGGACGACCCCAACGAGAAGATCTGGTTCGGCAGCGTCAAGAAGCTCGCCGAGCTCAACGGCATCCCGGTGACGACGCCGGCGGACCCGAACACGGGCGAACTCGCCGCGCGCATCGAGGCGCTCAAGCCCGACTTCCTGTTCTCCTTCTACTACCGCTTCATGCTGGGCGAGCGGCTGCTGGGCATCGCCCCGCGCGGCGCCCTCAACATGCACGGCTCGCTGCTGCCCAAGTACCGCGGCCGGGTGCCGGTGAACTGGGCGGTGATCCACGGCGAGCGCCAGACCGGCGCGAGCCTGCACTACATGGAGGCAAAGCCGGACGCCGGTGACCTGGTCGACCAGCAGGCGGTGCCGATCCTCCCGGACGACACCGCGAGCGAGGTGTTCGCCAAGGTCACGGTGGCGGCGGAGCAGGTGCTGGACCGCAGCCTGCCGTCCCTGGTGCTCGGCACCGCGGCCCGCCAGCCGCTGGACCTCAAGGCCGGCAGCTACTACGGCCGCCGCCGCCCGGAGGACGGGCGCATAGACTGGAAGCAGCCCGCCTGGAGCGTGCACAACCTCATCCGGGCCGTGGCGCCGCCTTATCCGGGCGCCTACAGCACGGCAGGGGGCAAGCCCCTCAAGGTGCTGCGCAGCCATTATCCTGACGAGGCGGCGAAGAACCCGAAGCCGACCTTGTACCTGGAATCCACGGGCCGCTGCTACGCCGATTGCGGCGACGGCAAGCGCATCGAGATACTGGCCCTCGAGCTGGATGGCCGGACGCTGGATGCTGCGCAGTTCGCGCAGCACCTGAACAGACCGCTTTCATTGGGAGACTGAACGTGAAGAAGATCCTCATCCTCGGCGTCAACGGCTTCATCGGCCATCACCTCAGCAAGCGCATCATCGAGACCACGGACTGGGAAGTCCATGGCATGGACATGTACTCCGACAAGGTCTCCGACCTCATGGGGAACCCGCGCTTCAACTTCTTCGAGGGTGACATCACCATCAACCGCGAGTGGGTCGAGTACCACGTGCGCAAGTGCGACGTGGTGCTGCCGCTGGTGGCCATCGCCACCCCGGCCACCTACGTGAAGGACCCGCTGCGGGTGTTCGAGCTGGACTTCGAGGCGAACCTGCCGATCGTGCGCCAGTGCGTGAAGTACAAGAAGCGCGTGCTGTTCCCGTCCACCTCCGAGGTCTACGGCATGTGCCGCGACCCGGGCTTCGATCCCTACACCTCTGAGCTCATCCTCGGCCCCATCAACAAGCCGCGCTGGATCTACAGCTGCAGCAAGCAGCTCATGGACCGCGTCATCGCCGCCTACGGTGACCGCGAGGGCCTGGCCTATACGCTGTTCCGCCCCTTCAACTGGATCGGACCCGGCCTCGACTCCATCTACACCCCGAAGGAGGGCAGCTCCCGCGTGGTGACCCAGTTCCTGGGCCAGATCGTGCGCGGCGAGAACATCAAGCTCGTTGACGGCGGCGTGCGCAAGCGCGCCTACACCTACGTGGATGACGGCATCGACGCGCTCATGACCATCATCGAGAACAAGGGCGGCGTCGCGGACAAGCGCATCTATAACATCGGCAATCCCAAGAACAGCCACTCCGTGAAGGAGCTGGCGGACATGATGATGGAGATCGCCCTCTCCATGCCCGAGTACTCCGACAGCGCCAAGAAGGTGAAGCTCCTCACCGTCAGCGCCGACGACTACTACGGCAAGGGCTACCAGGACGTCGAGAACCGCCTGCCCAGCATCGAGCACACCCGTCAGGAACTCGGCTGGGAGCCCAAGGTGGACATGAAGACCGCGCTCCGCAAGCTCTTCGAGTTCTACCGCGGCCACGTGGCCGACGCGCGCCGGCTGACGGAGGAAGCGTGAGCCATCCGCGCTGGCGCCATGTCGCCGGCGCCGCGGCTCTCCTGATCGCGGGCTGCGCTACCACGGCGCCGGACGACGCGCGCTACGTGGCCATGGCGAAGGCGCGGCAGGTGCCGGTGCTCATCTATGCCACCTCCTGGAACGACCCGCGGGAGATCATGCTGCCCACGCGCATGTCTGTGTCCCTGGCGGTGACGGGAGAACAGGCCATCCACGCCATCACCCTGGAGCTCGCGCCCTGCGGCCTCATCGGCAGCATGGGCGAGTCCAAGCCGCTGGTGCTGGGCGGGCCGTTCTACCCGGATACCGCCTACGTGGTTCGCCCGAGCTGGCCCATCGACTACCGCTCGGCCAGCAGCCGCCACGACGCGGAGGACGCCGCCAACCAGACCACCCACATGGTGATTCAGTCCATCGAGGTGGACGGGGCGGATGGCCAGCTCCAGGTGTTCGAGGGCAACGATCTGAAACCCCTGCTGACCGACACCATTTCCAACTACTGCGCCGGGCATCCTTAGACGATGCGCAAGCTCGCATTGAAAATCGATGTCGATACCCTGCGTGGCACCCTGGAAGGCGTGCCGCCGCTCATCGAGACGCTGAAGCGCCACGGTGCCGGCGCCACCTTCCTGTTCAGCCTGGGGCCCGACAATACCGGCCGCGCGCTCAAGCGCGTGTTCCGGCCCGGGTTCATCAAGAAGGTGCTGCGCACCAACGTCGCCGCGAACTACGGCCTCAAGACCCTCATGTACGGCGTGCTCATCCCGGGGCCGGACATCGGCCGGCGCGCCGCCGCGCCCATGCGTGCGGCCCGCGATGCCGGCTTCGAGGTGGGCATCCACACCTGGGACCACATCCGCTGGCAGGACTACGTGGCAGGCAAGGACGAGGCCTGGACCCGGCATGAGTTCGACCAGGCCGTGGCGCGCTTCACGGAGGTGTTCGGCACCCGGCCCACCACCTTCGGCGCCGCCGGATGGCAGATGAACTTCCACGCCTTCGAGCTGGAGACCCGGCACCACATGCATTACGCCAGCGACACCCGCGGCACCCATCCCTTCCTGCCGGAGATGAAGGGCCGCGTGTTCGCGGTGCCGCAGCTGCCGACCACTCTCCCCACCCTGGACGAACTGGTCGGAGTGGACGGCGTCACGGTAGAGAACGTGGCGGAGCACCTGCTCACGCTCACCGAGGGCAGGGCACCGGAGCACGGCCACGTCTATACCTTGCACGCGGAGCTGGAAGGCATGGCCCTCAAGCCCGTCTTCGAGAAGCTGCTGGGCGGATGGAAGGCCCAGGGTTACGAACTCGTCGCGACCCGGGACCTCGCCGCGGGACTGGATCACAGGAAGCTTCCCATCCACACGGTGCTGATGGGAGAGGTCCATGGCCGCTCCGGCACGCTGGCCCTGCAAGGTCCGGCCTGCGAGCCCGTTCCTGTATAATCTCGCGCGCCGCGGCCAGCAGCCGCGCGCTCCATCTCATCATCGCCCAGGGGAAACCTCGATGGCTTACAAGCACGTCAAGCTGCCGTCCGGCGGCACCAAGATCTCGGTCGCGAACGGCAAACTCGTGGTGCCTGACCAGGTCATCCTCGGCTACGTCGAAGGCGACGGCATCGGCGTGGACATCACGCCCGCCAGCATGAAGATCTGGGACGCGGCGGTGGCCAAGGCCTACGGCGGCAAGCGCAAGATCCACTGGTGCGAGATCTTCCTGGGCGAGAAGGCCCAGAAGCTGTATGACGGCAACTACTTCCCGGACGAGACCCTGACGGCCATCAAGGACCTCATCGTCTCCATCAAGGGCCCGCTCACCACGCCGGTGGGCGGCGGCTTCCGTTCCCTCAACGTGACCCTGCGCCAGGACCTGGATCTCTACGCCTGCGTGCGCCCGGTCAAGCACTATCCCGGCGTGCCGTCGCCCCTCAAGAAGCCCGAGCTGGTGGACGTGGTGATCTTCCGCGAGAACACCGAGGACGTCTACGCCGGCATCGAGTACCAGGCCGGCAGCGACAAGAACAAGAAGCTCGCCAAGTTCCTGCGCGAGGAGCTGGGTGCCAAGTTCTTCGAGGATGCGGGGCTGGGCGTGAAGCCCATCTCCGAGTTCGGCTCCAAGCGCCTGGTGCGCAAGGCCATCCAGCACGCGATCGACTACGACCGCAGCTCGGTGACCCTGGTGCACAAGGGCAACATCATGAAGTTCACCGAGGGCGCGTTCCGCCAGTGGGGCTACGACCTCGCCAAGCAGGAGTTCGGCGCGGAGCTCCTGGACGGCGGCCCCTGGATGCACTTCAAGAGCCCGAAGACCGGCAAGTGGATCGTCATCAAGGACCAGATCGCCGACATCATGTTCCAGCAGATGCTGCTGCGCCCGGACGAGTACGCAGTGCTCGCCACCCCGAACCTGAACGGCGACTACCTCTCCGACGCGGTGGCGGCGGAGGTGGGCGGCGTAGGCATCGCCCCCGGCGCAAACATCGGCGACTCGCTGGCGGTGTTCGAGGCCACCCACGGTACCGCGCCCAAGCACGCGGGGCTGGACAAGGCCAACCCCGGTTCGCTGCTGTTCTCCGGCGTGATGATGCTGGAGTACATCGGCTGGCGCGAGGCGGCGGACATGATCCAGGCGGCCTACGCCAAGACCGTGGCCTCCGGCGTCGTGACCTACGACTTCGCCCGGCAGATGATAGGCGCCCAGGAGGTCAAGACCAGCGCGTTCGCTGATGCGGTAGTGCGCAACCTCTGATACGCGATGGATGGGATGAAGTGATAACCTGACGGCGGCCTCTCTAGGCCGCCGTCTTGCTTTACGGGAGCACCCATGGCGAAAGGCACCCACGACTACCAGGCGGACCCGCGCAACGCCGCGATCCAGGTGAGCATCAACGGCGAACTGTTCCCGCGGGACCAGGCTAAGGTCTCGGTGTTCGACAGTGGCTACATCCTGGGCGATGGGGTATGGGAAGGCCTGCGGCTGCACGCCGGCGGCTTGCCGTTCCTGGAACTGCATCTCGACCGGCTCTACGAGGGCGCCAAGGCCATCGACATGGACATCGGCCTCAGCCGCGAGCAGCTCACGGAGCGCATCCTCGCGGCGCTGCGTGCCAACAAGATGCAGGATGGCGTGCACATCCGCCTCATGGTCACCCGCGGCATCAAGGCCACGCCCTACCAGGACCCGCGCGTCACCCTCGGTCCGGCCACGGTGGTCATCATCCCCGAGTACAAGCAGCCGCTGCCGGCGACGGTGGAGAAGGGCATCCGCCTCTTCACCACCCACGTGCGCCGCGCCGCGCCGGACACCCTCGATCCAAAGCTCAACGCCCATTCCAAGCTCAACGACATCATGGCCTGCATCCAGGCGGCCAAGGCGGGCTACGACGAGGCATTGATGCTGGATCCCCACGGCTTCGTGGCCACCTGCAACTCCACCCACTTCTTCATCGTGCGCAAGGGCGAGGTGTGGACCTCCTCCGGCAAGTACTGCCTGGGCGGCATCACGCGAGCCAACGTGCTGCGCGTCTGCCGCGAGAGCGGTCTTCCGCACTTCGAGAAAGAGTTCAGCCTCACGGACGTGTACGGCGCCGAGGAGGCCTTCGTCACCGGCACCTTCGCGGGCCTCGTGCCCGTCACGGAGGTGGACGGGCGGCGCATCGGTGCCGGCTTGCGTGGGCCCATGGTGCAGAAGCTGCAAGGCTTCTACATGGATCTCGTCAAGCGCGAGAGCGCACGAGGCCCGCACATATGAAGCGGAATAAGGATTTGCGGGTGGCCATGTGGTCAGGTCCTCGCAACATCTCCACCGCCATGATGCGATCCTGGGAAAACCGGGAGGACACAGTAGTAATAGACGAACCTCTCTATGCCCACTATCTCGTCGCTACGGGGGTGAACCATCCTGGCCGTGAGGAGGTCATCGCGTCACAACCCACGGATTGGCATGTAGTCACGGAAGAGCTTACTGGACCAATACCCCAGGGCAAGAGTATTTGGTATCAGAAACACATGACTCAACACATGTTGCCTGATATGGATTTATATTGGCTTCGAGACCTTCACAACTGTTTGCTGATACGTCGACCCGAGCTCGTCGTTGCTTCTTTCACCCGGCAGCGACCAGATGCAGCTGTCTGGGAATTAGGGTTCGAGCAACAGTGGCGCATACTTGCATATCTCGTAGATGATTTAGGAGGCATGCCGCCGATATTGGATGCAGAAGATGTCCTCAGAAATCCTCGTGCAATGCTGAGCGCTCTTTGTGCCCGACTAGGCATTCCCTTCAGTGAACGCATGCTTAGCTGGCAGCCTGGTCCCCGCGCCAGCGACGGTGTCTGGGCCCCCTACTGGTACGCAGCGGTGGAGAGGTCCACCGGTTTCGAACCTTATGAGCCCAAAATGCCGGAACTCACGCCTTTCCAGCAGGAACTCGTCGAGATTTGCCGTCCGCGTTACGATGCGATGGCCCGCTATAAGCTCACGCCCGCCTGAAACAGGGCATTTTTTTGGCCCCTCCGGTAAAATAGCGGGCTCTTGAGCCTTTCTTGAGAGCCCCATGTATCAGCCCGCCGACACCGCGTCCGACGACCGTTTCATCTTCCAAGGCAACCCGCCGGCCCTGGACCCGTTGCGCGCGGCCATCAACGCGCTCTACCTCGCGGACGAGACCCAGTGCGTGGACGCGCTGCTCGAGCAGGCCAGGCTGGATGACAAGTCCCGCGCCGAGATCCAGGCCCGCGCCAAGGCGCTGGTCGAGACCGTGCGCAGGAACCGCAAGGCCAAGGGCGGCATCGAAGAGTTCCTGCGCCAGTACGACCTGTCCTCCCAGGAGGGCATGGTACTCATGTGCCTCGCCGAGGCTTTCCTGCGCATCCCGGACGCGGACACCGCCGACAAGCTCATCCGCGACAAGATCGTGAACGGCAACTGGTCCGAGCATCTCGGCGCCAGCCCCTCGCTGTTCGTGAACACCTCCACCTGGGGCCTCATGCTCACCGGCAAGCTCATCGAGCTGGACCAGGCCGTGGAGAAGAACCTCGGCAACTACATGGCCGCGCTCGCCGCGCGCCTGGGCGAGCCCGTCATCCGCGCCGCCTTCCGTCAGGCCATGCGCATCATGGGCCACCAGTTCGTCATGGGGCGCAAGATCGAGGAAGCCCTGAAGCGCGCCAAGGACGAGGAGAACCGCAAGTTCCGCCATTCCTACGACATGCTGGGCGAGGCCGCCCTTACCGCGAAGGACGCGGAACGCTACTTCCAGGCCTACCACACTGCCATCGACGCCATCGGCGCCACGGTGGAGAAGGGCGCCGACGTGTTCGCCGCCCCCAGCATCTCCGTCAAGCTCTCGGCCCTGCACCCGCGCTACGAGCTCGCCCAGCGCGAGCGCGTGATGGCCGAGCTCACGCCCAAGGTGCTGGCGCTCGCCGAGCGCGCCAAGGGCCACGGCATGGGCCTCACGGTGGACGCGGAGGAGAGCGAGCGGCTGGACCTCTCGCTGGACATCATCGAGGCGGTGTACCGCTCGCCCAAGCTCGCCGGCTGGGAAGGCTTCGGCCTCGCGGTGCAGGCTTACCAGAAGCGCGCGCCGCGCGTGCTGGACTGGCTCATCGCGCTCGCCCGCGCCGGCAAACGCCGCATCCCGGTCCGTCTCGTGAAGGGCGCCTACTGGGACAGCGAAGTGAAGCGCGCCCAGGAGCGCGGCCTCGAAGGTTACCCGGTGTATACCCGCAAGGTGAACACAGACGTGGCCTACCTCGCCTGCGCCCGCAAGATGCTCGCGAGTCGCGACGCCCTCTATCCCATGTTCGCCACCCACAACGCCCACACCCTCTCCGCCGTCCTGCAGATGGCGGGCGGCGACCTGGGCTTCGAGTTCCAGCGCCTGCACGGCATGGGCATCGAGCTCTACGACGAGGTGGTGGGTCCGGACAAGCTCAAGCTCAACTGCCGCGTGTACGCGCCGGTGGGCAGCCACGAGGACTTGCTCCCTTACCTCGTGCGCCGTCTCCTGGAGAACGGCGCCAACACCTCGTTCGTGAACCGCATCATCGACGACAAGGTGCCGGTGGATGCCATCGTGGCGGATCCGGTGGCGGAGGTGGCGGCGCTGGCCCAGAAGCCGCACCCGCGCATCCCCTTGCCGAAGGATATCTACGGCCCCTGGCGCCCCAACTCCCGCGGCGTCAATTTAGCCGACCCGCAGAAGCTCGCGGCCCTCGCCGCCGAGATGGAGCAGGCCTTCAAGCGCGAGTGGATCGCGGCGCCCATCGTCGGCGGCAAGGTCCTCTCCGGCAAGGAGAAGCCTTCCCTCAACCCCGTGGACAACCGCGAGACCGTCGGCATCATCCGCGAGGCGGACGACAAGGTGATCCGTGAGGCGGTGGACGTGGCGGTGGCCGCCCAGCCCGCCTGGGACATGACGCCCGCCATGGAGCGCGCCCGCATCCTGCGCAAGGCCGCGGACCTGTTCGAGACCCATACGGCGGAGCTGATGGCGCTCTGCGTGCGCGAGGCCGGCAAGTCCATCCCCGATGCCGTGTCCGAGGTACGCGAAGCTGTCGATTACTTGCGCTACTACGCAGAGCGCGCTGAGGAGGACTTCGGCAAGCCCAAGGCCATGCCGGGGCCGACAGGTGAATCGAATGAACTGTGGCTGCAGGGCCGCGGCGTGTTCGTCTGCATCTCCCCCTGGAACTTCCCGCTGGCGATCTTCACCGGCCAGGTGGCGGCGGCGCTCGCCGCCGGTAACGCGGTGCTCACCAAGCCCGCGGAACAGACTTCGCTCATCGGCGCTCAGGCCGTGCGGCTGATGCACCAGGCCGGCGTGCCCGGCGGTGTGCTCAACTTCATCCCGGGCCGCGGCTCCGTGGTCGGCCAGCACGCGGTGGCGGATGTGCGCATCGCGGGCGTGGCCTTCACCGGTTCCACCGAGACCGCCAAGACCATTCACAAGACCCTGGCGGACCGCGACGGCATCATCCCCGTGCTCATCGCCGAGACCGGCGGCCAGAACTGCATGCTGGTGGACTCCTCCGCGCTGCCCGAGCAGGTGGTGATGGACGTGGTGGCGAGCGCCTTCAACAGCGCCGGCCAGCGCTGCTCCGCCCTGCGGGTGCTGTTCGTGCAGGAGGAGATCGCCGACCGCGTGGTGGAGGTGCTCTCCGGCTACATGGATGAGCTGCGCATGGATGACCCCGCATGGCTCTCCACCGACGTGGGCCCGGTCATCGACAAGGCCGCGAAGCAGCAGCTGGACGAGCACAAGGCCTGGATCAAGACGCAAGGGCGGCTGATCAAGGAGATGCCCATCCCGGCGGAGCTCGCCCACGGCACCTTCGTGGCCCCAGCGGCGGTGGAACTGCCGACCCTGGATATCCTCAAGCGCGAGGTGTTCGGCCCGGTTCTGCACGTGATCCGTTTCAAGGCCTCGGAGCTGGATTCGGTCATCGACAGCATCAACCGCACCGGTTACGGCCTCACGCTGGGCATCCACTCGCGCATCGACAGCCAAGCCCAATACATCCAGCGGCGCATCCGCGTCGGCAACGTCTACATCAACCGCAACATGATCGGCGCGGTGGTGGGCGTGCAGCCCTTCGGCGGCCAGGGCCTCTCCGGCACCGGTCCCAAGGCCGGCGGCCCGCACTACATGCTGCGCTTCGCCACCGAGCGCACCGTGACCGTCAACACGGCGGCCGCCGGCGGCAATGTGGCACTGCTGGCCGGAGCGGCCGCCGCGTAGCGCTCAGCGCCGCCTGCGCGCCGCCAGTTCCTCGATGACGCCCTTGATGCGGCCGACGTTCAGCG
>DATAHN010000134.1:0-20713 GCA_036263155.1 Gammaproteobacteria bacterium
CGACACGAAGATGAGCGCCACCCACAGTTCATGGGTGAAGACCAGCGGCACGATGCATGCCGCCGTCAGCAGCTGTGAGATCCAGATGGGATAGGAACGGGCCAGCCGCAGCTTACCGGTGCGGCGCAGGACGAAATCCGAAAGATAGCCACAGCTCCACAGCAGGATCGCCGCCAGCAGCCAGGGCAGCACTGTGAACAGGCCCACGGCCTTGAGGTTCAGGCCGTAGACCTGCTGGAAATAGCTCGGCAGCCAGGTGAAGAAGAAGAACAGGAAGTAGCCGAACACGAAGAAGGACCAGTTGTTGGCGAGCATGGTCGGGTTGGTGAGCAGGAACCGCCACAGGCCCGGGCTGTGGCGCCGTGCCGCGTGCATCGCGCGGGCATCACCATCACGCCTGGTCTCGGCCCCGTCACGGATGTGCTTCAACTCCGCGGTATCCACCCGTGGGCTGTGCTCGGGGAAGTCCCGGAACAAGAACCACCACAGCGGCAACCACAGGAGTCCCAGGCCCATCAGCACCAGGAACATGGTGCGCCAGCCGGTGGCAGCCATGAGCTGGGTCACCAGGGGACCGCCCACCACGCCCGCCAGCGGCACCGCCACCAGGGAGTTGGACAGCGCGATGGCCCGCTCGCGGCTGGAGAGCCAATCCGCCACGGTGCGGTTCACGGAGGGGAAGTTCGGCCCCTCCGCCAGCCCCAGGCCCACCCGTGCCGCGCACAGCATGGCGAAGCCGGTCGCGAGGCCGGTCATGCCGATGGCGAGGGACCAGACCAGGCACGCGGCGGCGAGGGTCCGGTGGGCGCCGTAGTGGTCGGCCCAGATGCCGCCGAGGAACACCGTCACCATGTAGCCGATGCCGAAGGCGGCCAGGATCAAGCCCTTGTCGGACGCGCTGAAACCGAACTCATGGGAGATATCGCCGATGGCGAAGGAGATCGCGTTGCGATCCACATAGTTCACCACGGTGATGAAGAAGATGAGGGCGATCACCGCCCAGCGGAATCGGGTCACGGCCGCGCTCCCCCTGCCGGAATGTGCCCGCTATGGTAACCCGCGGTCCCCTCGCGGGACCTTATCGGCGGGTATCCGCGTGAAGATGTCTCTCGATTTGAGCCAGCATGCCATCGAGACCGTCACCGGCCTTCTGCAGAGCCTCATGGGAGCCGCGCGGATAGAGCCGGCCCTTGGACTTGAGCCGCACGCCCTTGCCCTCGACCCGTTCCGCCACGCCGCAGTCCAGGAGTTCGTCCAGGATCGCCCGGTAGGGCACGTCGCCGCCGCAGCTGCGCACCAGTTGCAGGAAGGAATCGCCGCTGCCCTTGATCACGAGCACCTTGGGCGCGCCGCGGCCGTCCACGTAGGGCGGCTGCATCCAGCCCGCCACCACCCGCGCCGCCCGGTTACGAGAGGCCAGCGCGCCATCCTCGCCCGGCGCCGCACGGCGCGACAGGCGCATGACCTCCTTGCGCGAGAGGCCGGTGAGGATGGCGGCACGGGACTTGAACTGCTTGCCGCGCGCACCGAGCGAGAGCAGGGGATCGTTGAGCGCCACGTCCACGAACACCCAGCGCGCGATGTCCTCGAACTCAAGGCAGGACATGCAATGACGTAGCGCGATGCGCGCGATCGGGCGCAGCGTGCGCACCATCAGCGATACCAGCGTCTTCTGCAGCACCGGCTGTCTTGTCGCCATGCCGGATTCTCCCTTTCCGTGCCGCGGACCCCTCCGCGGCCTCCACGTGAGGCCGATCATTCTTGTTGTTCAGCAGGGGGATATACACCACCCTGCTGGATTCGGAAAGTGCACGTAAGGCGGGGTTTTTAGCGGGTTATTTCGTCCCAAAAATTTTTTGGGACTAAAAGGCCATCACCACTGTTGCGGCAGGTGCTGAGGCTCCGCAGCGACACTCGCGAGCCATGCTTGCACGGCGGGGAAAGCCGAGAGGTCGAAACCACCCTGCTCCGCGGCATGGGTGTAGGCGTAGAGCGCGACATCCGCGATGGTGTACGTTTCGCACACAAAAAATTTATGTCGTACGAGATGCGTTTCCATCAGCGCGAGCGCCTTGTAACCACGTTCGGTCTTCTGCGGCAGCGTGGGTTCGTCCGCCTGTTTGAGGAAGTGCCGGATGAAGCGCGCGGTGGCGATATAGGGTTCGTGGCTGTACTGCTCCCAGAACAGCCACTGCATCACCTCGGCGCGGGCCCAGCGGTCCGCCGGCAGGAAGCGCGTGCCGTCCGCGAGGTAGCACAGGATGGCGTTGGACTCCGGGAGCAGCTTTCCATCCTCGGTCTTGAGCAGCGGGATCTTGCCGTTGGGATTCAGCGCCAGGAACTCAGGCGTGCGCGTCTCCTGCCGTAGCGTGTTCACCTCCACCCACTCGAAGGGCTCGCCGAGCTGGGTGAGCAGCAGGCGTACCTTGTAGCAGTTGCCGGAGCTCGCCATGCCGTAGACGGTGTACACGCTTCAGTAGCCCCCGCTCGGCGGCTTGAAGTCCACGGTCACGCTCGCGTGCTGCAGCCCGGCCGGTGCGGCGCCGTCCAGCGGCTCGAAGTACCACTGCTGCAATGCCACCATCGCGGCGGTGTCGAACGCGCCGGGCGGCGTGGACTTCAGCACCTTCACGTTGCTGGGCACACCGCTGCTGTCCAGATCGAAGCCCAGGGTCACCGCGCCCGCCACCGGCGTGGAAAGCATGGCGTCGGGATAGGCCGGCGTGATGCGGTATACCCGCCAGGCACCCTGCACCACGATGTCGCAGCGGTCGCGTGGCCGGTACACCTCGCTGGCGTGCCGGCAGAAGAAGCGCGTGCGGTCCTGCACCGCGCCGGGGCCGAAGAACAGCGGGTAGACGAACTCGTGGCTCGCGGGCTTGCCGTCCTTGAGGTAAGGCAGGAAGCGCAAGGCGGAGAATGCCGCCAGCACCGCCGCCTCGCTGTCTTCGGGCAGGCGGCTCGTGAGCACGCTCGCCTCCTGCACGCGCCCGTCGGGCTGCAGCGTGAAGCGCAGCAGCACCTGGCTGTCATCCTTGGGCGAGAGGCGCGCCTCGATGGAAGCAGGTCCCGCCTCGTCCACCGGCGTCGCGATCATGAGCCGCACCGTGGGGAAGCTTCCAGCGGTGCCCGAGGGCGGGGGTGCGGGGGGCTTGGGCCCCGCGGCACAGGCAGCCAGCAGCGCACAGAACGCAGCAAGCAGGTGTCGCGGCTTGGGGTGCAGGGACGGCGGGGTCATGGGGCGGCACCTTAGCACGGGGCTATGTCGCGTCCGAAGCGCCCGTTTCACAGTGGACTGCTATACTGTATATATATACAGGTTTCCCTGAACAGAGCAAGGATCATGGGCATCTCCAATCCACAGAAGGGCCGTGGCGCCCTCTCCAACCCGGAGGGCCGCTTCGAGAGTGTGAAGAAGGAACGCGCCGAGGACGGCTGGGAGCGCGCGCTCAATCCTGATGAGGAAGAAGAGACGCTGCCGGTGCTGGAGACCATCCTCAAGCCGGACCCGAGCCGCAGCATCATCAGCCGCAACGACTCGCCGGACATCCCCTTCAGCCAGTCCATCAACCCCTACAAGGGTTGCGAGCATGGCTGCATCTACTGCTACGCGCGGCCGAGCCACGAGTACCTGAACCTCTCGCCCGGCTTGGATTTCGAGACCAAGATCTTCTACAAGGACCGCGGACCGGAACTGCTGGAGCAGGAACTGCGGCGGCCGGGCTATCGTCCCCAGGCGATCACGCTCGGCGCGAACACCGATCCCTATCAGCCGGCGGAACGGAAGCTCGAGGTCACCCGCGGCATACTGGAGGTGCTGAACCGCTTCAACCACCCCGCCTCCATCATCACCAAGAGCACGTTGGTGACGCGCGACATCGACATCCTGGCGCAGATGGCGCAGAAGAACCTCATCGCCGTGATGGTGACCATCACCACCTTGGACAACGAGCTCAAGCGCACGCTGGAGCCTCGCGCACCCGCGGGCTCACAGCGCCTGAAGGCCATCGAGACGCTGGCCAAGGCCGGTGTGCCGGTGGGCGTGATGACCGCGCCCATCATCCCGGTGGTGAACGACGCGGAGATGGAGACCATCCTGGAGAAAGCCCACGGCGCCGGTGCCCAGGGCGCAGGCTACGTGCTCTTGCGCCTGCCCTACCAGCTCAAGGACCTGTTCCGGGAGTGGCTCGCCGAGCACTACCCGCTCAAAGCCGAGCACGTGATGAGCATCATCAACCAGTCGCGCGGCGGCAAGGACTACGACTCGGCCTTCGGCACCCGTATGCGCGGCACCGGCCGCTTCGCGGACCTCATCGCCCAAAGGTTCGCGCTCGCCACGAAACGCCTGGACATGCAGTTCAACCGGCGCTTCCGCCTGGAGACCGCCCACTTCAAGCCGCCGCCGGAGGGCGGCCAGCTGGAACTCCTCTAGGCCTTCGCCGCGGGATAGGGTTCTTGCATGGCGATGGCGCCCGTCTCCAGCAGGGATTTGAGGTTGGAGAGCACCTTCGGCCAGCCGCCGGACACCGCCTCGATGAGCTTCGAGGGATCCTTCTCCACGCTGTGGGTGATGGTGAGCTTCACCGCGCCCGCGGAAGGTTCCAGATCCATGGTGCAGAGCGAGGGGCCCTCCGCCTTGAGCTCGGGCTTGAGCTGGTGCTGCCAGCGGATCACCAGGCGCTTGGGCGGGTCTGCCTCCACGATCTCGCCGGAGTCATAGACCTCACCGCTCTCGGACACCAGCTTCCAGGGTGCGCCCGCATGCCAGCGGCTCTCGCAGTGCATGCCGAACCAGTACTGTTTCATGAACTCGGCTTCCGTGAGCGCCGACCACAGCTTCTCCGGCGTGGTGCGAATGTAGGTCACATAGACGTAGGTCGACTTAGCCATGGGCCTTCTCCAATTTCCGTTTCAGCTCGCCGAGCGCCTTGAGGCGCGGCTTCTCGAACTTCATGAGCCAGCGCTCATAGACCGCCTGCAGCGGCACCGGATTCAAGTAGTGCAGTTTCTCGCGACCGACGCGCGCAGTGGCGATGAGGTTCGCCGCTTCCAGGACGCCGAGGTGCTGCGTCACGCCCTGGCGCGTCATGTCCAGATGCTCGCAGAGCTCGTTCAGGGTGCGGCCGTCGTGGGCGTGCAGCAGGTCCAGGAGCCGGCGCCGGCTGGGGTCCGCCAGGGCCTTGAACAGGAGGTCGGTGTCGTGGCGTTCCGTCATGAGCCTCTACATGCAAGTTATTACTTGCCTGTAGTATAGGCAAGTATTTTATTGCATGTCAAGACCGGGATGCGGAGTCAGCCCTTGCGTCCCTGGCCGAACAGGATCTCCCGCTCGCGGTCTGTGAAGCTGCGCTTGCCGGTGTAGGGCTCCTTCACGCCCACGTAGGCGCGCTGCACGGCGGGCCGCGCCTGGATACCCTCGAACCAGCGCTTGAGATGGGGGAAGTCAGCCATGTCCTGGTGCAGGCCCTTCCAGGGCACCACCCAGGGATAGCAGGCCATGTCGGCGATGGAGTACTCGCCCGCCACGTATTCACGGTCCGCGAGCCGCCTGTCGAGGACGCCGAACAACCGGCGGGTCTCGCGGGTGTAGCGGTCGATGGCGTAGGGGATCTCCTCCGGCGCGTAGTAACTGAAATGGCCGTTCTGCCCGGCCATGGGACCCAGGCCCGAGTTCTGCCAGAACAGCCACTGCAGCACCTCGGCACGGCCGCGCGCGTCCTTGGGCAGGAACTGGCCGCACTTGTCGGCAAGGTAGAACATGATCGCGCCGGACTCGAACAGCGAGAGCGGCGCACCCCCGCCCTCCGGCTCGTGGTCCACGATGGCGGGTATGCGGTTATTGCGCCCGATGGCGAGGTACTTGGGATCGAACTGCTCGCCCTTACCGATGTCCACGCGGATCACGTGGTGCGGGAGGCCTGTCTCCTCCAGGAACACTCGCACCTTCTGTCCGTTGGGCGTAGTCCAGTAATAGAAATCCAGCATGAGACTGCCTCGTGGAATGAGTCCAGATCCTGCGGCATAGCCCCGGGAACAGCCGATGCCACTCGGTCATGTCGATAGCCAACCCTACATCAGGGAAGCCAGCTTCCCTGCCCGGTCATATTCTGGTACTAAAGGCGTGGGCCATTATGTTGCATCCGCATGACGGATGCCGTCTCCAACCCCAAGACACCGGAAGATCCCATGAGCACTCAGACCGCCACTGCATCCCGGACCGCGGCTCCCTCCAAGGCGCTCGGCTTCAGCACCCTCTTCCTGATGGAGATGTGGGAGCGCTTCGGTTACTACGGCATGACCGCGGTGATCGTGCTCTACATGGTCCACCAGCTGGGCTATACCGACGACCGCGCCAACCTCACCTTCGGCGCGTTCACCGCCATGGCTTACGCCGTCCCGGCAGTGGGTGGCTGGATCGGCGACAAGATCCTCGGCAGCAAACGCACTACGGTGCTCGGCGCCTCCTTCCTGACCCTCGGCTACATCCTGCTGTCGCTGCCGGTGCCGGCGCTGCTGTTCCCGGCCCTCGCGATCGTCGCGGTGGGCGGCGGCATCTTCAAGGCCAACCCGGCCAACGTCATCTCCAAGCTCTATCAGGGCGAGTCCGCCAAGCTCGACAGCGCCTTCACCATGTACTACATGGCGGTGAACGTGGGCGCTTTCCTCTCCCAGTCCTTCACCCCGCTGTTCGCCGTCTGGTGGGGCTGGCACGTCGCTTTCGCACTCTGCGCCGCTGGCCTGGCTTTGGGCCAGATCAACTTTTTCTTCATGCGGCGGCATCTTGCCCACGTGGGCTCGGAGCCGGACTTCCAGCCGCTGGATACCCGCAAGTTCGGCCTGGTGCTGGCCGGTATCGTGCTGGGCATCGTGGCAGTGACCTTCATCATCCAGAACCTGGACCTGGCACGCGGCATCGTCTGGGCCGCCGGCATCGCAGGGCTCGCCATCTTTGCCTGGATGTGGACCATCGGCAACGTGCGCGAGAGGAAGGGAGTGTTGGCGGTATTCATCCTTACGTTGCAGACCGTGGCCTTCTTCATCTATTACGGGCAGATGTCCACCTCCCTGACCCTGTTCGCAGACCGCAACGTGGATCTCGACTTCTATGGCTACGTGGCGCCGGCGGGCCAGGTGCAGGTGCTGAACCCGTTCTGGATCTTCGTGCTGAGTCCGCTGTTGGCCCTGCTCTACAACCATTGGGGCAGGAGCAAGGGCGGCGACTTCCACATCTCCACCAAGTTCGCCATGGGCTTCGTGATCCTGGCGGCGGGCTTCTTCATCTACGGTTTCAGCGGCCATTTCGCCGTGGCCGGCAAGATCTCGCTGTGGTGGATGATCTGGGGCTACTGCCTGCAGTCGCTCGGCGAGCTCCTGATCAGCGGCCTCGGCCTCGCCATGGTGGCGCGCTACGTGGGCCCGCGCATGCGCGGCTTCGTCATGGGTCTGTGGTTCCTGGCGACCGGCATCTCCCAATACCTGGGCGGCATCGTGGCCACCTACGCCAGTGTGCCCGACAACATCACCGACCCGGTGCAGTCGCTGCCGCTCTACACCAACCTCTGCATGAACCTGGGTTACTGGGCGCTGGCGGGAACCGCCTTCGCATTGGCCATGATCCCGGTGATGAAGTGGATCTCCGCCACCGGCGGCGAGGCGCTCGACCACTAGTGCCTGGCGTGGCTTGAGGGCTGCGCGCTCTCCGGGTGCGCAGCCCGTGCCTCCCTGGCTTGCGCCTGCAGCCGGCGCGTCCAGCCCGCAAGGTTCGCCAGCAGTTCGCCGATCAGCTTGCGGGTGGTCTCGTCGGTGAGCCGGCCCGAGGCGTCGAACGCCTTGGCCGCGTCGGCGATCATGACTTCCGGCCGGTTCAGCGGGTACATATTCACGAACACGCAGACCTGGCGCAGATGGTACTGGGCACGCGCGGTACCCAGCTTGCTGGTGGAGGCACCCATGATCGCGGCGGGCTTGTCCTCGAAGGGCTGCGACGGCGGACGCGACACCCAATCTATCGCGTTCTTCAGCACGCCCGGCACCGAGTAGTTGTACTCCGGCGTCACGAACAGCACCGCGTCCGCGGCGCGCACCTGCTCGCGCAGCCTCTGCACCTCGGGCGGAAAGCCGCGCTCGCGCACGTCGTCGTCGTACAAGGGCAGCACGCCGATGTCGGCGGTCTCGATCTCCATGCCCGCGGGCTTGAGCTCCGGCGCCGCGCGCAACGCGAGCTTGTTGTAGGAACCCTTGCGCAGGCTGCCGACCATCGCGAGTACTTTCATGTGACGTGCTCCTGCACGAGGGAATATCCGCATCACCCTACCGATATAATGGGAGCATGGCTGCGAACACGTTCAAAGATCACTTCTCCGGGCACGCCGCCGACTACTCGCGCTACCGCCCCGGCGCCTACCCGGCCGGGCTCTACAAGGCGCTGGCAGCGCTCGCGCCGGACACGGCGCGCGCCTGGGACTGCGCCACCGGCAACGGGCAGGCGGCGCTGGGGCTCGCGACACATTTCGCGCGGGTGGATGCGACCGACGCCAGTGCCAAGCAGATCGAGGCGGCCCAGTCCCATCCCAGGGTGCACTATTCGGTCGCGCCGGCCGAGGCCTGCGGCCTGCCGGACGCGAGCATGTCGCTGGTGACGGTGGCCCAGGCGCTGCACTGGCTCGACTTGCCCCGCTTCTACGCCGAGGTGCGCCGGGTGGCGAAGCCGGAGGCGGTGCTGGCCTGCTGGTGCTACATGCACTGCGCGGTGACGCCGGCGGTGGACGCGGTCATGGACCGGCTCTATGAGGGCATACTCGGCGACGCCTACTGGCCGCCGGAGCGCAAGCACGTGGAGAACGGCTACCGCGACCTGGATTTCCCCTTCACCCGCATCGAACTGCCGGCATTCAGCCTGGAGGTGCGCTGGGGCTTCGAGGCCTACGTGGGGTATCTCAGCAGCTGGTCCGCGACGCAGAACTACATCAAGAAGAACGGCACGAGTCCGCTGGAGCTCGTCGGAGATGACCTCTTGGAAGCCTGGGGCGACCCCAAGCTGGTACGCGACGTGCGCTGGCCGCTCACCACCTTGGTGGGCTGGATCTAAGTCGTCTCGAAAGCTGCTGCGCTTGCTAGAACTTCGTTGCGGTCCGGCTCGCCCTCCTCACGTACTGGAATGTACGCTCCGGGGGCTCGCCTCCCGCGCCTCGTTCTAGCTGCGCTCGCAACGCTTTCGAGACGACTTCCAGATTTCTAAATTCTGGATTCTAGACGAGCGCCCGCTCCGCCAGACGCAGGACCTCATCCGGCGACAAGGTCGCGTCGATGCGCACCGCCTTGTCGGGAGCCTCGAAGCGCGCCGCCACTTCCCGCACCAGCGTGGCGTCCCGGTCACGGGCGGGATGCGCCTGCGCGGCCACGCGCGCCGCGGCCACGTCCACCGGGCAATCCAGCCACAGCATCACGCAGTTGAACCCATACTCGCGCGCGAGCGCCTGGGCGGACTCCCGCTCGGCGCGGCGGCCGAACGTCATGCCGTCCACGATGGAGCCGCGGCCGGTGGCGCAGCGCTGCCTCAGCTCGGCCATCACGGCAAGGTTGGCGGCATGCTTCTCCGCCTCGGTGAAGCCGCCGCGGGGGAACAGCCGCGCACGGATGCTGTCCCGGTCGATGTGAGTGTAGTTGTGCCGCTTCGCCAGCTTGGCGGCGAGCGTGGACTTGCCACTGCCGGGCAGGCCCACCAGCAATACCACGCTGGACGGCATGGCCTAGAGACTCTCGGTGCGCTGCCGGTAGCGCACGCCGCGCTCGGCCAGGTAGGAGAGCATGTACTCGTAACAGGGCTGCACTGCGCCGACGTGTTCCGGCGGATGCACGCCCTTCTCCTTGAAGGTGCCGTCCAGCAGCAGGTTCGCGGCGGCACAGCAGGTGAAGCCCGTGGTGCGGGCCATGGAGGAGAAGCCGGTCCTGGGGTCGTACTCGTCGTACATGTCCCACACGTGACGCACACGCTTGCCCTGCTCCTCGCCCTCGACGGTCACGCGCATCACGGTGAGCTCGGGCTCGCCGGGCTTGAGCTTCCACTGGTCGATGAGCAGCTTCGCGGTGAGCTTGAGCGGCACTACCTTGGCGCCGTCCAGCTCCAGCGGCTCCTCGCCGAAGAAGCCGGCGCGCTTGAAGTCCTCGATGAGCGCGATGTGGCCGGGGTAGCGCAGCGTCTTCTCGGCCATGTCCGGGATGTGTTTCATGGTGAAGAGCAGCGAGCGCAGGCCGTCGGTATTGAACGCTTCGAGCGTGCCCGGCTTGTCGAACGGGATCATCTCCCGCTCGGTGAGCGCCGGCAGCGTCACCACCTTGCCGCCGCGCTGCAGGCGCGCGGGCCTCGTGTACTCCTCGATCACATCGATGGGCGAGAACGGCGCCTTGTACAGGAACGGCGGCTCCGGCTTCTGCGGCAGCCCGCCCACCAGGCACTCGAAGCGCGTGACCTTCATGGCCTTGTCGTGGTGGCCGAGGATCACGTTGTCCATGCCGGGCGCCACGCCCACGTCGGTGATCACTCGCACGCCCTTCTCCCGCGCCAGGGCGTCCAGCGCCAAGGCATCCTCCGGGAAGAACGAGATGTCCGCCACGTCCTTGCCCGCCTCGATGACGGTCTTGAGGGTGGCGAAGCCCATGAAGCCCGGCACCGCGGTGACCACGAGGTCGAAAGGGGCCACGAAGGCCTTGAGCGCGGCGGGATCGCGGCTGTCGAGCCGCTGGGTCTTGATGCCCTTCTGGGCGAGGCGCTCCAGCGCCGGGGCGGACAGGTCCGCGGAGGTGACGTCGTGCCTGGCGGCGAGGTCCTGGGCCATGACGCTGCCCACCATGCCCGCGCCGACGATGCCGATCTTGGCCATGTCCTGATTCCCTCGAGCTGTATCTACCCGGCAATACCGGCGCGGGAGTTTACTGTGCCGGCTGTTATATGGATAGCCAATTCACCAAGTCCCGGTATTCGGCATGCTCTTCCACGGTTCTTGGGGAGGCAGGGCCTCGCCCTTCTGCAACAACTCTATGGAGATATTATCCGGTGTCCGGATGAAAGCCATGTGTCCATCGCGAGGCGGACGATTGATTGTCACCCCCGCATCCATGAGCTTCCGGCAGAGGCCGTAGATGTTCTCCACCCGGTAGGCCAGGTGGCCGAAGTTGCGTCCGCCGGCATAACCCTTCTCGTCCCAGTTGTGGGTGAGCTCCACCAGGGGCGCCTTTTTCTGGCGCGCGGCCTCGGCATCGCCCGGCGCCGCCAGGAACACCAGGGTGTAGCGGCCCTTCTCGTGATCGGCACGGCTGATCTCCGTGAAGCCGAGTTTGTTGCAGAAGAAGTCCACGGTCTGGTCCAGATCGGAGACTCGGATCATGGTATGGAGATACTGCATGTCAGCCTTCCAGCGTGAAAGGGTAGGTAATCTCTGAACCGTGGACCTCGGCGAAGGGCGTGAGCTCGTGCAGCGGCGTCTTGTCCGGGCCCATGATGTCCCGCACTTCCACGCCGCGCACCGTCAAGGCATCGCCGATGAGCGAACGGTGGCAGCGCCAGGGTACCGCCTCGGCGCACATGATGCACACGCAGCCTTTCTCCGCCAGCCCGATGAGACCACCGAGCGCGGCCTCGAACTCGGGTGTCTGCATGTAGTCCGCGAAGCCGCGGAAGCCGGCGTTGCGCCAACCCGTGTTGATGGAGTCCTTGCGCGGCTTGCGCAGGCCGCCGAGCTCCGGCATGTGACGGTAGGCGAGGCCAACGGCGGCAAGCGCGCGCGCCAGCACGTCGCTGTTGTACTGCGGGTTGTGCCGCGAGCGCGGCACCGTGCGCACGTCCGCCAGCAGCATCACGCGGTGCTCCTGCAACAGGCCCAGGAGCTCGTCGAAGGGCCGGGTGGAGTGGCCGACGGTCAGTATCAGCACGGGTTCAGGGCACCAAAAGGCTAAGGAGATAGACGCCTACCGCAATCCAGGTGCCATAGGCCAGGGCCGGGATGAGATGCGCGGTCCAGCGGTCCATGCGCGTGACGCGCAGCGCGTCGCCGCGGGCGAGCTTGCCACGGGTGTGGCCCCACAACATGAAGCTCAAGGCCGGCACGCCGCAGACCATGAAGCCCACGGTGGCGAGGAACAGCAGCGGGAAGTGCGGCCCGGGCGTGCCCGGTGCCGGCAGCCATGACAGGCGCGCAACCGCCGCCAGGTAGCAGAGCGCCACCAGTCCGGCGAGCGCGCGCGGCGCCCACCAGAAGCGCTGCTGGCTCACCAGCGAGAGCGCGAGGCAGGCGGCCGAGAAGCCGAGCGCGCCGCAGAGCAGCGCCCGCGCCCAGGTCCACTCGCTGTGATACGCGACGCTGAGTCCGAGGCAGGCGACCGTCGCCGCCGGCGCGAGCAGCCACAGCAGGCTGCGGCTGAGCTGCTGGGCGTTGCGGCGGGGCTCAAGCACCCGCAAGGTAACGGTCCTTGAGGCGTACATAGTGCGCCGCCGAGTATCGCAGCATCTCCCGCTCCCCGTCCGTGAGCGGGCGCACCTTCTGGGCCGGGCTGCCGCGGTAGAGGAAGCCGGATTCCAGGCGCTTGCCGGGGCTCACCAGGCTGCCGGCGCCGAGCAGCACGTCGCTCTCCACCACGGCGCCGTCCATGACGATGGCGCCCATGCCGATGAGGCACCGGTCGCCCACCGTGCAGGCGTGCAGCAGGCACTTGTGGCCCACGGTCACGTCGGCGCCGATGACAAGCGGGATGCCGCCCTTGCTGTAGGGCCCGTCGTGGGTCACATGCAGCATGGTGAGGTCCTGGATGTTGCTGCGCGGGCCCACCTGGATGGTGTTCACGTCGCCGCGCGCCACCACGCAGGGCCAGAGCGAGGCGTCGTCGCCGAGCGCCACCTGGCCGATGACCTGCGCGCTCTCGTCTATATAGACGCGCTGGCCGATGACGGGTCTGATGCCGGTGTAGCTGCGGATGGACATAATGACGCTCGAATCCAAATTAAGAACACTAGCGCGTAAAAGCGTCGCAGCAGCTTTTACGTGATTTTAACTCGCCACGACTCTGTTCCGTCCCGACTGCTTGGCTCGCAGCAGTCTCTGGTCCGCCGTGGTCATGAGCGCCCGGGCGGTGGTGCCGTCCTCAGGGTACTGGGCCACGCCGGCGCTGACCGTGAGCTTGATGTTGTGGCGCAGGCCGGGGGGCTTGAGCAGCAGCTTGGCCACCATCTGGCGCAGGGTGTCTGCCTTGTCGTAGGCAGGAGTGGCGTCGCTGTCGTGCAGCAGCAGCACGAACTCCTCGCCGCCGTAGCGCACCACCACGTCGCTCTGGCGCACGCCGAGGCGCAGCGCCCGCGCCAGCGCACGCAGCACCGCGTCGCCGGTCGGGTGGCCGTGGCTGTCGTTGATGCGCTTGAAGTGGTCGGCGTCGAAGATGACCAGCGCGAAGCGGCGGCCGTAGCGGCGCGCGCGCTCGATCTCGAAATCGAACAGGGTGTCGAAGTAGCCGCGGTTGAACAGGCCGGTCATGGGGTCCCGCACCGAACGGTACAAGAGCCGCTCCGAGCGGCGCACGATCGCGTAGCTGATCACCACCGCCGCGGCCAGGAACACCACCCGCGTGAACTGGTCCACGCCACTGAAGTAGCCCACCGAGGGGTCCTGCAGCTCCGGCGCGTACACGTCGTAGGCGTGGGTGATGAACTCGATGAGCGCAGCGTACTGAAGCACCGTGAGCGTGCCGATGACGAGGCAGATGCGCCGGTCCTGGCGCAAGCTCATGGCTACGATGCTGAGGAAATAGATGTCGAAGGTGACCTTGCTGTTGGCGGCGATCAGCGGCGAGCCGACGAACACGAACAGTGCGAGTGCCGAGGTGACGAAGCTGTTGTCGAGCAGCGAGCTAAGGAACCCGACCCAGGCGCGGTAGGGACGCCAGCGCAGGTAGAGATGGATGGCGAGCGCGAACACCATGGCCACGCCGGTGACCACGAGCCCCCAGAGGAACACCGGGTTGTCCGGGTACTCGATGATCTTGTAGATGGGCGTGATGAGCAGCAGCGCCACCACGGTCACGCGTACGCGCGCGGCCAAGCGCTCGCCTTCGCCGCCCGCCACCAGCAGCGCCGCGTCGGGGCCGCGCCAGAATTCGCGCCAGCCCTTGTTCCAATCCAGTCCTCTCATCCCAGGCATCCCCCACTCGCGGCTTCAAGCATACCCCAGCCGGGTGCGCCGCCGCTGCTATATACTCGCGGCAGGGCCTTCCTATAGGGATGGGAAACACATGAGCGTGGGCGGATTCGTGTTCTGGGCGGTGATGCTGGTGGCCGTGGGCTACCTGGTGATGCTGTTCAATGGCCTGGTGGCCCTGCGCAACAACGTGGGCAAGGCCTGGGCGAACATCGACGTGCTGCTCAAGCAGCGCCACGACGAGCTGCCCAAGCTGGTCGAGACCTGCAAGCAGTACATGAACTACGAGCGCGACACACTGGAGAAGGTGATGCAGGCGCGTGCCGGCGTGCAGCAGGCGCGCGAGTCCGGCGACGTGGCCGCGCTCGGCCCCGCCGAGGGGCAGCTGCGCTCCATGATCGGCAAGCTGTACGCGGTGGCCGAGGCCTACCCGCAGCTCAAGGCCAACGAGTCCTTCCAGCAGCTGCAGTCGCGCATCTCGGGCCTGGAGAACGGCATCGCCGACCGGCGCGAGTTCTACAACGAGAGCGTCAACCTCTACAACACCTCCATCCAGCAGTTCCCGGGGCTGATGATGGCGCGCCTGTTCGCGTTCCAGGGCAAGCCGCTCCTGGAGTTCGGCGCCGACGAGAAGCGCGACGTGGACATGAAGGCGCTGTTCACCTGATCCCATGACCCCGATGGACGGCATGGGCTGGGTCCAGGAACTCGGCACCCGCGAATATCTGTTCCTGCTGGCCGCCGCCTGGGCTGCCTGCGTGTTCGGTTTCTTCGGCCTGTGGCGCTCGCTGCGCCGCCTGCGCCTGGTCGAAGGCACGCCCAAGTCGCTGATCCGCTCCGCCGCACAGGGCTACGTGGAACTGCAGGGCGATGCGCGGCTCATGCCCGGCGATCCCATCCTTGCGCCGCTCACGCGCCAGCACTGCGTGTGGTGGTCCTACCGCATCGAGCGCTACCGCAGGAGCGGCCGCAACTCGAGCTGGGACACCGTCGAGCAGGCGACGAGCGAGGAGCTGTTCCTGGTGGACGACGGCACCGGCCAGTGCGTGGTGGACCCGGACGGCGCCGAGGTCTATCCCTCCTGCGACGACACATGGTACGGCTCCACGCCCATGCCCGAGGGCGGCCCCGCCCTCGGCCGCATGGCGCTCGGCTCCGAGTACCGCTACACCGAACGGCGCGTGCACGAGCGCGACACGCTCTACACGCTCGGCTGGTTCCACACCCAGGGTCCCACCACCGGCGCCGACATCGACCTGCAGGTGGCGCAGCAACTGCGCGCCTGGAAGCAGGACAAGGACTGGCTGCTGCGCCAGTTCGACGCCAACCGCGACGGGCAGATCGACCAGCAGGAATGGGACGCAGCCCGCGCCGAGGCGCGGCGCTTGGTGCTGGCGCAGGAACGCGAAGCCATGCAGCGGCCGGCGGTGAATGTGCTCGGCCGCGACCCGGACGGGCGCACGTTCATCCTCTCGACGCTGCCGCAGGGCACGCTCACCTGGCGGCTGCGTCTCTACGCGACGCTCGCACTGGCGGGCTTCATCGGCGGCGGCGCGCTCGGCACCTACCTCCTGCACGCACGTTTCGGCTGAAGCCACTTATGTGAGGTTCGCGCCGGGTCTCCGGACCCTGCGTGCTACCATGCCCTGCGCCCGATGAGATCCAAGACGAGCCCCCTATGACCAACCCCCTGCTCGGCTGGGACGCGCTCCCGCCGTTCTCCCATATCACGCCCGACGACGTGGAGCCCGCGGTGGACGCAGTGCTGGCCGACAACCGTGCCAGCCTCGCGCACCTCGCGGCATTGCCGCACCCTGACTGGGAAAGCTTCGTGGAGCCCCTGGAGACGCTGGGCGACCGGCTGCACCGGGCCTGGGCGCCGGCCGCGCATCTCAACGCGACGATGAGCGAGCCCAGGATCCGCGCCGCCTACAACGCCTGCCTGCCCAAGCTCGCGGATTACGAGACCGAGCTCGGCCAGGACGAGGGCCTGTACCGCGGCTTCCGCTTGCTGCGGGAAGGCGCCGGCTGGAGCGGTTACTCGCTGGCACAGCGCAAGCTCATCGAGGATGCGCTCCTGGACTTCCGTCTCGCCGGCGTGGCGCTGCCGCCGGAGCAGAAGGCGCGCTACCGGGAGCTCATGCAGGAGCTGTCGCGGCACGAGGCCAAGTTCGAGGAGAACCTGCTGGACGCGAGCCAGGGCTGGGTCAAGCAGGTTCAGGACGAGGCGCGCCTCGCCGGCATCCCCGAGGGCGCGCTGCAGCAGGCGCGCCAGGACGCCGCCGCACGCAAGCTGGAGGGCTGGGTGTTCACCCTGGACTTCCCCTCCTACTCCGCCGTGATCACCCACGCCGACGACCGCGCGCTGCGCCAGGAACTCTATGCCGCCTTCGTCACCCGCGCCTCGGACGAGGGCCCGACGGCCGGGCGCTGGGACAACACCGATGCGATGCAGAACATCCTGCGCCTGCGCCAGGAATCGGCGCGGCTCACGGGCTTCCCGCACTACGCCGCCTACTCCCTGGCGGACAAGATGGCGGCATCCCCGCAGGACGTGCTGACGTTCCTGGAGGGACTGGTGCAGCGGGTGAAGCCGCTGGCCCAGCATGAGCTCCTCGAGTTGTCCGAGTTCGCGCTGGAGCGGGACGGCTTGAAGCAGCTTGAGCCCTGGGACATGGCCTACTACGGCGAGAAGCTGAAGGAGGCGCGCTACCACGTCTCGGAGGAGATGCTGCGGCCTTACTTCCCGGCGCCCGCCGTCACCGCCGGCCTGTTCCAGACCATGCACAAGCTCTACGGCATCTCCTTCAGCGAGGTGACGGGAGCAGAAGTCTGGCACCCGGACGTGAAGCTCTACGCGCTCCACGACGATGCCGGCACGCTGCGCGGCCACCTCTACACCGACCTCTACACCCGCACCGGCAAGCGCGGCGGTGCCTGGATGGACGAGACCCTGGGAAGGCGCCGCACCGGAGTGCGCCTGCAGACACCGGTGGCGTTCCTCAACTGCAACTTCCCACCGCCCTTGCCGATCCGGCCAGCGCTCCTCACCCACGACGACGTGGTGACGATGTTCCACGAGCTCGGCCACTGCCTGCACCACCTGCTGACGCAGGTGGACTACCCCTCGGTGGGAGGCATCAACGGCGTGGCCTGGGACGCGGTGGAACTGCCGAGCCAGTTCCACGAGAACTTCGCCTGGACCCGCGACGGGCTCGACCTCGTGAGCGGGCACTTCGAGACAGGGCAAAAACTGCCTGAGGCGCTGTACCAGAAGATGCTGGGGGCGCGGCACTTCCACTCGGCGCTGTTCCTGCTGCGCCAGCTGGAGTTCGCGCTGTTCGACTTCCGCCTGCACATGGCGCCAGGCGTGCCTGACCGGGACTTCGCCCAGCGCACCCTGCAGGCGGTGCGGCGGGAGGTGGCGGTGGTGCAGCCACCGGCCTGGAACCGCTTCGCCCACGGCTTCTCCCACATCTTCTCGGGAGGCTACGCCGCCGGTTACTACAGCTATCTCTGGGCCGAGGTACTGGCGGCGGACGCCTACGCCGCCTTCGAGGAGGCGGGCGTGTTCGACCGTGCCACCGGCCGGCGCTTCATGGCCAGCATCCTGGAGCAGGGCGGCAGCCGCAAGGCGATGGAGCTCTTCGTGGAGTTCCGCGGCCGCGAGCCGACGCTGGATGCGTTCCTCAGATTGAATGGGCTCGCGGCATAGCCGCGAGCGCCCACGCAGGATGCGTGGGCTGGAAGGCGCACCAGGGATGGGTCTGTGATCGGGAGCCAAGCTTGAAGATTGCTAGCTGGAATGTGAACAGTCTGCGTGCGCGCATGGCGCACGTGCTGGCCTGGCTGGAAGCCCAGCGGCCTGACGTGCTCGCGCTCCAGGAAATAAAGATGACCGACATGGAGTTCCCGGCGCTGGAGTTCGACGCGCTGGGCTACCAGGCCATCTGCTCCGGGCAACCCTCCTACAACGGCGTCGCGCTGCTCACCCGCGAGGACTGCGGCGAGGTATGCACCGCGCTGCCGGACTTCACCGACCCGCAGCGACGCGTGCTGGGCGCGAAGGTGGGGCCGCTCTACGTGCTCGACCTCTACGTGCCGAACGGGCAGAGCGTGGAGTCGGATAAGTACCGCTACAAGCTCGAATGGCTGGCCCAACTTGACCTCTGGATCCGCGAGCTCATCATCGAGCAGCCGAACCTGGTGGTGCTGGGGGACTTCAACATCGCGCCGGATGACCGGGACGTGTACGACCCCGCCGCCTGGGTGGGCTCGGTGCTGGCGAGCGAGCCCGAGCGGGCAGCGTTCCAGTCCCTGCTCGGCCACGGCCTCAAGGACAGCTTCCGCCTGCTCAACGAGGGGGGCGGGAACTTCAGCTGGTGGGACTACCGGGCCGCCGGCTTCCAACGCAACCTGGGCCTCAGGATCGACCACATCCTCCTGTCCCGCCCCCTGGCGGAACGCTGCAGCGCCGCCTGGATAGACCGGGAACCCCGGGGCTGGGATAAGCCCTCGGACCATGCCCCGGTGGTGGTGGAACTCAACCTGCCCTGACCTGGGACGTCCACTCCCTGGTCCCCTGTCATGTGGCGCCTACGAGAAAGGCCCTAGAAAGGCCGTTTAAACGCCTTGGACCCCAGGGCTAAAAACCCGCGCCCCAGGCTGGGGATGGGCTATATTCTTAACATAATCCAGAACTTGGACAGTATTACGTTTCTGCGTATGCTGCCCCGAATATACACAGGGGACTCGCCGGCGCCATGGGAAGGCGCGCATCAGCCGGCGATGCAGTGGAGCACATGGCGGATTTCAAGACGCGCCGAAGCGACTACGACGTCACCAACCGCATCCAGGTGAGCGATCCCGCGTCCGTGTCGGCCGCGGTCCAGGCCATCTATTCCGACCTCTATCCCCGTAAGTCCCTCAAGCCCCTGCACACTGCTTTCGCCGACTTCGCCCGCATGTACCGCGGCGAGGATCCCCGCTTCCACGGCTGCGAGACCACTTACCACGACATGCAGCACAGCCTGGACGTGACGCTGGCGCTGGCCCGCCACATCGACGGCCATGACCGCAGCCAGACGCCGTCCAAGCGCGTGGGCGCCAAGCGCGCCATGGTGGGCATCGTCTCGGCGCTGTACCACGACGTCGGCTACCTTCGCAGCACCCGCGACCGTCACCACCGCCACGGCGCCGAGTACACCCTCACCCACGTGACCCGCAGCAGCAGCTTCCTGGGCGATTACCTCAAGCGCGTGGGGCTCGGCAGCGAGTCCGCCGTCGCCGGGGAGATGGTGCATTACACCGGCTACGAACGGGACATCAACAGGATCCAGCTCGGCGACGACGGCTACACACGCCTGGGCCATCTGCTCGGCACCGCCGACCTCACCGCCCAGATGGCGGACCGCTGCTACCTCGAGAAATGCCGTGACCGGCTCTACCAGGAGTTCGTGATGGGCGGCATGGCGCGCCGCGTGCTGCCGGACGGCCGGGTACTGGTGCTCTATTCCTCGCCCCAGGACCTCCTGCAGAAGACACCCGGCTTCTTCGAGAAGACCCGCCTCGACCGGCTCGACGGCACCTTCGCCGGCGCGCACCGCTACGCCGCCAAGCACTTCGGCGGCCAGAGCCTGTACATGGAGGCGGTGCGCCACAACCTCGCCCACCTCGGCCGCATCATCCGCGACAACGGCTGGGCGGAACTGCGCCGCCGGCCGCCGCTCTTCACCGCCGAGGAGATGCGCTGGAAGGGGATGCCGCCGCTGCGATCGCAGCGGATGAAGGAACAATCCAAAAGAGCGGCTGGCTGACGACAGCCCCGTTTGCATGAAGAAAAACGGCGCCTGGTGGCGCCGTTTTCGTTTCCGGCTAGCCGGAGCTTACTGCTGCTTCGCCTGCACTTCGCCGTAGGTGGCGGGGAAGGTGCCGGGGGCGCGGGCCAGGGACCACTGGCCCGGCGAGGTCTTGCCGAAGCTCAGGTTGATCACGTAGCTCGCGTAGTCGGCGCTGATGAGCAGGCCCGGGACCCAGATCGCGAAGCCGCCATCGGACCAGTAGGACAGGCCGCAGGTCACCGGCGAGCCGTTCACGGTCATGGCGCACTCGACGCCGGAGACTTGGATCACCACCTGGGTGGCGCTGCCGTCGTTGTTGCGCAGCGTCAGGGCCTGGGCGGGCTTTGCCACGGCCCAGCTCGGCGGGAACGGGTACTGGTTGCCGAGGTCCGGCGCCTGGGTCGCGGTCATGCCGGCCGGGGTGCCGTCGATCTTCACGGTCTTGTCGCCGTCCTTGGTCTTCACGTTGATGGTCATGTGGGCGTGCGGGTCGCCCAGGGAGTTCGGCTCGTCGGCGACGACCGTGCAGGGATAGGTGAGCACGGGGGCATCGGAGTAGAAGCCCACCATGGTGACGTACTTGCAGTCCTTCCCGGAGACCATGAAGTTACCGCTGTTGGTGCCGGAACGCGGGGTCGGGGTGCCGCGCAGGGCATAGGTATCGTTGCCGCCGGAACAGCCGGCCGCCGCCAG
>DATAHN010000135.1:0-6978 GCA_036263155.1 Gammaproteobacteria bacterium
TCCGCCACCTCATCCAGGAACAGGGTACCGCCCTGGGCCGCCTGGAACAGCCCGTCCTTGTCGGCGATGGCGCCGGTGAAGCTGCCCTTCTTGTGGCCGAAGAACTCGCTCTCCATGAGCTCGCTGGGGATGGCGCCACAGTTCACGGCGACGAAGGGGGCATCGGCGCGGGCGCCATTCTCGTGGATGAGCCGCGCCACCAGCTCCTTGCCGGTGCCGGACTCGCCGCTGATGTGCACCGGCGCCTGGCTGCGGGCCACCTTGGTGATCATGGCCCGCACCTGCTCGATGGCGGGCGAGGTGCCCAGCAGGCGGGTGGCGCCGCGGCCCTCGCCGCTGAGGCGGCGCTCGCGGAGCTTGAGCGCAGTGCTGACCCGGCTGCGCAGCGCGGAGAGGTCCACCGGCTTGGAGCCGAAGTCGAAGGCCCCGTTCTTGAGCGCCTGCACCGCCGACTCTACGTTGCCATGGGCGGTGATCACCGCCACCGGTACCTGGGAAGCGTTGGCCTGGATATAGCTCACGAGCTCGAGCCCGTTGCCGTCCGGCAGCTTCATGTCGGTGAGGCAGAGATCCACGGCCTGGGACTGGAGCTGTGCGCGTGCCTCCTTGAGGTCCGCGGCCAGCATGCAGTCCACGTCCATTCGCGTGAGCGTGAGCTCGAGGAGTTCGCGGATGGCGGGCTCGTCGTCCACCACCAGGGCCAGGGGTTTGCGCATGTCAGGTCAACCAGCCTTCGGAGGCGCCGAACTCGATGCGGAAGCAACTGCCCCCCTGGGGACGCGGCGCATAGGACAGGCGGGCGCGGTTACATTCGCAGAGTTCGCGCGCTATGAAAAGCCCCAGGCCGGTGCCGCGCGGGTCGGAGGTGTAGAAGGGCTCGAAGATGTGCTCGGCGATGTCGGCTGGCACACCGGGGCCACGGTCCAGCACCTCCAGGAACCCGGAAGCGGGTGCCGGCAGCGGGCCGATGCGGAATTCGATGCGCGTGCCGCCGTCGTGGCCGCGGCGGCCGTGGTGGAGCGCGTTCTCCGACAGGTTCAGCACGATCTGGTGCAGGTGGGTGGGGTCCACGCGCATGCGCGGCAGCTGCCTGTACTCCGCGTCCAGCGGCACCGCCTCCGGAGGCAGCCCATGGCGCTCACGGAACTCGGTGATGAAGTCCTTGAGCCAGGCGGTCACGTCCAGCTCCTCGGCGCGCGTGTTCTCGCGCCGCGAGAGCTGCAGGATGTTCTCGACGATGCGCTCCATGCGCTCCGAGTGCTCCTCGATGATCTCGATCAGGCGCTGGTCCTTGCCCTTGATCTGCGGCGACTCGGCCAGGAGCTGGTTGGCATGGCTCACCGCCGCCAGGGGGTTGCGGATCTCGTGGGCGATGCTGGCGGTGAGTCTCCCTAAAGTCGCGAGCTTCATCTGGCGCACCTGCTCGGCCACCGCGCTTGCGTCCTCCAGGAAGATGAGCACGCCGCCGGCACGGTTACGGCCGATGCTGGCGAAGTGCGGGATCAGCGGCCGGCCCTGGGGGCTCACCACCGTGGCGGGACGGGTGAGGTCGCCGCGCCGCCAGGCCTGTAACTCCCCCTGCAGGCGCGGTGCCGCATCCTGCAGCGCGTCGCGGCTGTCGGGCGGCGTGCGCAGGCTCTCGGCGGCGGCGCTGTTGAGCATGCGGATGCGGTCCTGCTCATCCACCACCAGCACGCCGGTGCGCATGTGCTGCAGCACGTACTCGTTGATCTCCGAGAGGTCGGCGAGGTCAAGGCCGCGCCGCTCGGCGAGCGCCTCGCTCTCGCGCAGTCGGTGGCCCACGAACTGGCCGCCCCAGGAAGCTGCGAACATGATGATGCCGATGATGCCGGCCTGGGTGTAGCCGCCGGCGTCGCCGGTGCCATACAGGATCGCGAGGCCCTGCTCGCCCAGGATGGCGATGGTGGCGAGCGCGGCGAAGGCGATGCTCATGCGGCGGGACAGCAGCACGCTGTTGATGGAGACGGTGATGAACATGAGGCTGCCGAGGCCGCTGGCGGCGCCGCCGCCGCTGGAGTGCATCAGCAGCGTCACTGCCGTGATGTCGGCGGCGAGCTGGGCGTAGGTCTGCAGCTCCAGCCCGGGGCGGCGCGAGCGCACCGTGAAGGTGGCGAGGCCGCCGAAGCTGAAGTACATGATGCCGGTCCACAGGAACAGGCCGGGATAGACGTCGCCCAAGAGACGCGGGTTGCTGTCACTGAAGAACAGCGCGACCACGAGCCCGCCGACCACCATGCGGAACAGGTTGACGATGTTGAGCAGGCGCCAGGCGAGCGCCTCGCCCGGCACCGCCGCGTCGTCCGCCTGGAAGACCATGTTCTGGGTGTTCATGCCGCCTTCACGGTGCGCCTTTGCGTATGCAGGGGCTTTGCTTCAAAATACCGCCTCCCCACCATCCCGAAACTCCCCAAGCCCCCATGAACCTGCACGAATATCAGGCAAAACAACTGTTTGCAGAATACGGCATCCCGGTGCCGCGCGGAATGCCCGCCAAGAGCGGCGCCGAGGCGGCCAGCGCCGCCCAGTCCCTGGGCGGCAGCCTGTGGGTGGTGAAGGCCCAGGTGCACGCCGGCGGGCGCGGCAAGGCGGGGGGTGTGAAGCTGTGCCGCAGCATGGATGAGGTGCGCGCCGCGGCTGAGGGCATGCTGGGCAAGCGCCTGCACACCCACCAGACCGGTCCCGAGGGCCTGCCCATCAATTCCGTCATCGTGGAGGCCGGTTCCGACATCGAGCGCGAGCTGTATCTCTCTGTGCTGGTGGACCGCGCCCGCGAGCAGCTGGTGTTCATGGCCTCCGCTGCCGGCGGCATGGACATCGAAGAGGTTGCGGCCAAGACGCCAGAGAAGATTTTCCGCGTGTGGGTGCATCCCGCCGCGGGCGTGCAGCCCAATCAGGTGCGCGAGCTGGCCTTCGGCCTCGGCCTCGGCAGCAAGGAGCATATGGCCGCTTTCGGCAAGATCGCCGAGGGTCTGTACCGCATCTTCATGGAGCGCGACGCGAGCCTTGTCGAGATCAACCCGCTGATCGTCACCAAGGACGGCCGCGTGGTGGCGCTGGATGCCAAGCTCAACCTGGACGACAACGCCCTCTACCGCCAACCGCAGCTCGCGGCCATGCGCGACGCCAGCCAGGAGGACGAGCGCGAGTCCCAGGCCCGCCAGCACGACCTCAACTACGTTTCGCTGGACGGCGACATCGCCTGCATGGTGAACGGCGCAGGCCTGGCCATGGCCACCATGGACATCATCAAGCTGCACGGCGGCACGCCGGCCAACTTCCTGGACGTGGGCGGCGGCGCCACCACCGAGCGCGTGACCGCGGCCTTTAACCTGATCCTGTCCAACAAGGCGGTGAAGGCCATCCTGGTGAACATCTTCGGCGGCATCGTGCGCTGCGACCTGATCGCGGAAGGCATCATCAACGCGGTCAAGGGCGTGGGCGTGCAGGTGCCGGTGGTGGTGCGCCTGGAAGGCACCAACGTGGAGCAGGGCAAGGCGCTGCTCGCCAAGAGCGGCCTCGCCATCATCCCCGCCAATGACCTCACCGACGCGGCCAAGAAAGTGGTCGCCTCGATCAAGAAGAAGTAAGCATCATGAGCATCCTCGTCAACAAGAAGACGCGCGTCATCTGCCAGGGCTTCACGGGCAAGCAGGGCACCTTCCATTCCGAGCAGGCGCTGGCCTACGGCACCAAGCTGGTGGGCGGCGTGACCCCGGGCCGCGGCGGCGAGAAGCACCTGGGCCTGCCGGTGTTCAACACCGTGCACGACGCGGTCAAGGCCACGGGCGCCGAGGCCAGCATGATCTACGTGCCGGCGGCCTTCGCCGCCGACGCGATCCTTGAGGCGGCGGACGCCGGCATCAAGGTGATCGTATGCATCACCGAGGGTATCCCGGTCACCGACATGATCAAGGTCAAGGCCGCGATCCATGGCAAGGACTGCGTGCTCATCGGCCCCAACTGCCCGGGAATCATCACACCGGGCGAGTGCAAGATCGGCATCATGCCCGGCCACATCCACCGCAAGGGCAAGATCGGAATCGTGTCCCGCTCCGGCACGCTGACCTACGAGGCCGTGTTCCAGACCACCAACCTCAAGCTCGGCCAGTCCACCTGCGTCGGCATCGGCGGCGACCCGGTGCACGGCATGAACTTCATCGACGTCATCAAGCTCTTCGAGCAGGACCCGCAGACTGAAGGCATCATCATGGTGGGCGAGATCGGCGGCACGGACGAGGAGGCCGCGGCCGAGTACATCAAGAAGCACGTCACCAAGCCGGTGGTGGCTTACATCGCCGGCGTGACCGCGCCCCCGGGCAAGCGCATGGGCCACGCGGGCGCCATCGTCTCCGGCGGCGCCGGCACCGCCCAGGCCAAGTTCAAGGCCCTGGAGAAGGCTGGCGTGAAGACCACCCGGTCCCCGGCGGAACTCGGCAGCACCATGGCCAAGCTCATGGGCAAGGGCGGCAAGACCAAGAAGGCCTCCGCCAAGAAAGCCCCCAAGAAGAAGGTCGCCAAGGCCAAGAAACCCGCCAAGAAGAAGGGCCGTGGACGCCGCTGAGCTCCTGACCCTGCGCGGCTGAGCAACACCATGAGCGCGTCCCTGCGCATCGTCATGGCCCAGCTCGATCTCCCGGTGGGAGACGTGGCGGGCAACCTGCAGCGCATCCTGGACGCCTGCGCCGAGGGCCGTGACCGGCTCAAGGCCCAGCTCATGGTCTTCCCCGAGCTCGCCGTCACCGGCTATCCGCCCGAAGACCTCCTGTTCAACTCCGACTTCCGCCGCCAGGTCGAGGAAGGCGTGGCGCGCCTCGCCGCGGGCATCCACGGCATCCACGCGCTGGTGGGTTACCCGCTCTATGCGGACGGCTGCATCTACAACGTGGGCGCGATGCTGGGGGAGGGCAAGGTCAAGGCGGTCTACCGCAAGAGCGAGCTCCCCAACTACGAGGTCTTCGACGAGAAGCGCTACTTCAGCGCAGGCGACACCACCGCGGTGGTGGACGTGGCGGGCTTCGCCGTGGGCCTCAACGTCTGCGAGGACGTGTGGCACGCGGAACCGGCGCGCCGCGCCGCCCAGGCGGGCGCGAAGCTGCTGATGGTGCCCAATGCCTCTCCCTTCAACGCCGGCAAGCAGCTGGAGCGCGAGGAGGAACTGCGCCGCCGCGTGGCGGAGGCAGGCGTGCCGATCGTCTACGTGAACCACGCCTGCGGCCAGGACGACCTGGTGTTCGACGGCGGCTCACTGGTCATGAACGCCGACGGCAAGGTGGCGGCACGGGCCCCGAACTTCGAGACCGGCCTGTATCCGGTGGATTTCATCCTGGACGGCGGCAAGGCGCGGGCGCTGCAGGCCCAGGTGCACGTGGACAGCTGCGACGAGGAGTGCATCTACAAGGCGCTGGTGCTGGGCCTCAAGGACTACGCCCGCAAGAACCGCTTCAAGGGCGCGCTGCTCGGCCTCTCCGGCGGCATCGACTCGGCGCTGACGCTCGCCATCGCAGTGGACGCGCTGGGCGCCCAGAACGTCATGGCGGTGATGCTGCCCTCGCGCTACACCTCGGACCTTAGCCTCGAGGGTGCGGCGGAACAGGCACGTAAGCTCGGTGTGGTCTACCACATGATCCCCATCGAGGCCGCCGTGGAAACCTTACAGGGGGCATTACAGGCCGTGCTGCCGGACACGGCCGGCGTAACGGTCCAGAACCTGCAGGCCCGCGCCCGCGGCGTGATGCTCATGGCCATCTCCAACCGCACCGGCAAGCTCCTGCTCTGCACCTCCAACAAGAGCGAGGCGGCCATGGGTTACGCCACGCTCTACGGCGACATGGCCGGCGGCTTCGCGCCCCTCTCTGACGTGCTGAAGACCCAGGTGTATGCCTTGAGCCGCTATCGCAACTCCCTGGGCGCGGCGATCCCGGAGGCGGTGATCCAACGGGAGCCGACGGCGGAGCTCGCGCCTGGACAGAAAGATTCCGACACCCTGCCGCCCTATGGCGTGCTGGATCCCATCCTCACGCTGCTGCTGGAGGAGAAATCCATCGAGGCGGTGGTCGCGAAAGGCTTCGACGCGGCGACGGTGCGGCGCGTGGCGGCGGCGGTGCAGGCGGCGGAGTACAAGCGGCGCCAGGCGGCACCGGGTGTGCGGGTCAGCCGGCATTCCTTCGGCAACGACCGGCGTTACCCGATCACGTCGGGTTTCAAGCGGGATTGAATCGAAGCGGCGCGCAGGCGCCGCGGTTCACACAGGTCCGCGAGGCGTGTACTCGAGCGGCGCTCCCGGGAAGTTCGTCTCCAGCACCTTCTGCGTGTCGGCCGCGAGGTCGTCGAGCCCCAGCTTCCTGTAGCAGCTGTACATGATCTGCAGCGCGTCCTGCGCCCGAGGCGTCTGCGGGTAGTGCTGCACGATGCTGTAGGAGCGCTGCAGGGCCGAGACCCAGGCGCCGCGGCGCATGTACCAGTCCGCCACCACCCAGTCGAAGTCCGCCAGACGCTCGCGCAGGAACACCATGCGCTGGCGTGCGTCGTCGACGTAGCGGCTGTCCGGGTACTTCTCGATCAGCAGGTTGAAGGCCTCGAAGGACTTCTGGGAGCTGGTCGGGTCGCGCTGATAGTTGTCGTGGCCGAACCAGCGCTGCAGGAAATCCACCTCGGCGTCGAAGGCTGCCACGCCCTTCATGTAGTAGGCGTAGTCCACGTTCGGGTGGCGCGGATGCTCGCGGATGAAGCGGTCGGCGGCGTCCACCGCGAGGTCGTAGTCGCGGTTCATGTAGTCGGCGTAGATGATGTCGAGCTGCGCCTGGGTGCCGAAGTTATCGAAGGGGAAGCGCGCCTGCAGGGTGTTGAGGCGTTCCACCGCAGTCTTGTAGTTGCCCGCCTGCAGATTGGCCTGGATCTGGGTGTAGAGGTCGGCCGCCGCCAGGGTCTCGTCCTTGGCTTTCTCCGAGGCGCAGCCGG
>DATAHN010000136.1:0-27777 GCA_036263155.1 Gammaproteobacteria bacterium
TGCCACGTCCGCTTACAGCACTGGTGACTTACCACCAACGGCCCGCCAGCCAGGCAACGTAGCGACCCGCGACGACCTGGGACGGGCCTTTCAATGTAAGGAGCCGTCCGATGCTGAACGCCACGGAACCCGCTTCCATCACATGCCCGTACTGCGGCGAGCCCATCGAGATCCTGGTGGATCTGTCGGTGGACGAACAGAGCTACATCGAGGATTGCCAGGTCTGCTGCCGGCCCATCAACCTGAGGGTGACGGTGGACGAGGATGGCCTGCCGCAGGTGACGGCGGCCTCGGAAGACGAGGCTTAGAAGGAAGGCTAGTGCGGCACGTCTTCGGGCGTGGCGTCGGTGCTCTCACCCGTGGCCGCCGCGGCCTTCTTGGCGGCTTTCTTCGCCAGCTTCTCGTCTTTCTTCTTCTGCTTGGCGAGGTCCCGCTGGCGCTTGTCGAACTTGTAATTGGCTTTGGCCACGTGCGTTCCTTCAGATGAAGGAGCCAGTATAGACTTTATCCGCGCCGGAAGCCCATGAGGCGGGGAGCCTCCCTCAGAACCTGTAGCCGGCGCCGAGCAGGAGCACGTCCGCATCCCGGTCATAGCGCGTCAGGAGCCGGTTGAAGGAGGCGCGGGCGGACCAGCGGGAGCTGAAGTCGTAGCTCGCGGTGAGGCTGACGATGCCCGCCAGGCGCTCGTCGTCGTCGCCCACCCGCACCGGCTTGCCTTTGCCGTTCAGCACGTAGATCTGGTTCTCCTGGTTGACCACCACGTAGGCGCCCACGCCGATGCCGAGCGTGAACCCGTCCATCGGCAGCGGATGCACGAGCCAAAGCTGGCTGGTGATGCCGTTGCGGCGGATGATCTCGTTGCCGCCTTCGTTCAGCCAGCCCAGCGTCCAGTCGGCATAAGGCGTCAGGGTATGCCGGTAATCCACCGCGTAGGCGGTGGAGCGCTCCGGGGCGAAGCTGTTGAGGGTGGTGCGCCCCAGGAAGGCTTCGACCTCATGGGTCCCCGTTCCTTCCGCAAGGGATGCGCCGATAGGGCGCTCGTCGAACCGGTAGCCGATGCCGATGATGTGCATGGTCGAGTCATGTGCACCCGCCTCGATGCGGTTGGTGCGCAGGTACACGAGCCAGGACTCGTCCACGAACCAGGTGATCTCGGCGCTGTAGATGGGCCGCAGGCCGTGGCTGTTGTCGTACCGCGAGAACGTGGCATGCGCCTCATCCCTCGCCGTGTCGAAGAAGAGGTAAGGCCCGGCGCCGAGAGCCACCACCAGGTGCTCGAAGGGGTAGGCGCGTGCCCAGAGCTGCGCGGTGAAGCCGTCGCGGTGGTCGTTGTCCTGGTGGCCTTCGTTGAGCCAGCCCACGGTCACGCGGGCGTGCTCGCCGAGCCCATGGCCGTAGTCCAGCTCCCAGCCGTAGGTGCTGTTGGCGTCGTCCCGGTCGTAGGTGGTGCCGCCGCTCAGGCGCAGTTGCTCGCCCGCAGAGGCTGAGGATGCGGCCAGGAGCCCGGCCAGCAACATCGGTAGACGCATCGGATGATCCTCGCTAAACCGTCGCCGGCGCGAGCCTCTTGGGTCCGCGCATGTCCAGCGCCGCCGCGAGGGCGGCCAGCACCAGGATGGCGTCATAGATGAGCTGCAGTGTATCGATGCCGTGGGGCAGGGTGAAGCACTTGATGATGAGGAACAGGGCGTAGTTGGTGCTGGTGTGCAGCAGGATGGCGAGGAACGTACTGTGGCCGGACTTTATGTAGAACCAGGTGAACACCACCGAGAGGCTCAACACGTTCACCAGGAAGCCCATCGGGTGCAGGGCCTTGCCGTCCGCGAGGTAGAGCGGGATGTGCCACAGGTACCAGACCGCACCCACCGTGAGGCCGGCCTTGAGCGGCGAGAGCCGCTTGAGCAGTTCCGGCAGCAGCAGGCCGCGCCAACCCGGCTCCTCTCCCAGTGGACCGTCGAACACGGCGATCAGGAAGAAGAGCATCACGAACTTGAGCGGGTGAACCAGCGCGGGTTCGAATTGCAGCAGCCCCAGGGGATAGCCTGCGGCCACGATGAGCGCGCTGACCGCGAGCGGCCCCAGGAATGCCAGGAGATAGAGCCGCCCCGGGACGCGCCAGCGGATGAGGCTGCGTCCCCATTCCGCGAGGCCCGGCTTGCCCTGGAAGTAGGCGAGGGTGAGCGCCGCTGCCAGCGCCGGGCCGAACATCCGCAGCGCCCCGCCCAGCAGCAGGCCGGGGATGGAGTTGCCCACCAGCGAGAAGTCGAACGGCCCCATGGCGAAGGGCAGCCGGCCTTCTTGGGCGAGGCGGATGAGCAGCCAGTAGAGGCAGGCGAACCACACCGCCAGCAGCGTGAACACCGCGGCCGGCAGGTACGGCGTGAGCCGCGTCTCTTTCAAGCCCGCTTCAGCCGGCGTGGGTCTTGAGCCACGCATCCACCTGCGGCAGGCGCTTCTCGCGGATACGCGCGTTCTCGGTGATGGCCGCTTCGGCCTTGGTCACGTCACTCCGTGCGGACTCGGGGATGTTGCGCTCCGCATAAGTCCTGAGTTTCGCGATGATGGCGGTATCGCGGGCACTGGCGGCGAGGCGCGGCCCGAAGCGGTTGCGGCTCGCGGGCTCGATGAGGCTCTCGAACAGCTTCTCGTGGGCCGAGAGGAAGTCGAGGGCAAGCTCCGGATAGTAGTTCGAGGTCGCGGCGAGGATCGCCGGGCGGGTGGTGGTCGGGACTTCTTCCGTGAGGCTCAGGGCCAGCGCCTTCTGCACCAGCGCCGGATCGTGAGCCGAACCCAGGTACACGTAGAGCTGGCGCTTCTCCAGGTTTGAGGTGGCGGCCTGGGCGAGCGCATGGAGCTGGTCCCAAGTGGCGGCGTCCGCATGGTCCGCCACGATGTCGAGCACCGCCTGGCGCAGGTCCGCGTTCAGGCTCGCCGGGTCCTTGAGGTACTTGGCGAAACGGGCGTGGGCTTCCTTCACCACGTCCGGGTCGTTGAACTTGCCCAGGGCGCCGAGCAGGTCGCTGCGCAGCAGCGTGATGTTCTGGTCCTCGCCCGGCTTCCCGTCCCAGCCCACCTTGGCGAACACGGGTGCCAGAGTCTTGCGGCCATAAGCCTTGAACGCGGCCTGGCCCGGCAGCCCTTCATATAAGGAGTCCAGCTCCTCGAGTTGGTCCACCAGGGTGCGGGTGACCATGGGGTCCAGGTTCGCGGAGGCGTGGCGGGTGAGCTGCAGGAAATCCGTCAGCGACTCGTAGCCCGCATAGCCCAGGGCCTGGCTGTCGTTGAGCAGGCCGAGCTGGTCCGTGGGCGAGAGGTCCTCGAAGCGCGCCGCGAGGCGGCCGAAGCTCGGCCCGTCGTAGAGCACGCGGTAATAGCCGCCTTGCCCCGCGTTCACCAGCGGCACCACGCCCGACTTTAGCGGCACGTCCACCGGCTTGTCCGCCGAGACGAAGCCATGCCAGAGCGGCGTGCCGTCCACTGACGCGATGTTGACCGGCACGTGCCAGTTGCCGGCGGGCTGGCCGGCGCCATCCGCCGTGAAGCGCGCCTGCGTCAGGCGCAAGCCGGTCTCGTTGCAGTCCGCCTGCACCAGCGGGATGCCGGCCTGGAGCGTGAAGTCGTGCGCCACCTGGGTGATGCTCTCCTTCGAGGCCTTGTCCAGCTCGCGCCACAGGTCGTCGGTGACGGTGTTGCCGTAGGCGTGGGCCTTGATGTACGCGCGCACGCCCTGGCGGAACGCGTCCTCGCCCACGTAGGCTTCCAGCATGCGCACGATGGCCTGGCCCTTGGAGTAGGTGATGCTGTCGAAGGCCTGGCTGGCCTGCAGCACGTCGTAGATGGGAGTGACGATGGGATGGCTGCCGTCGCGCGCGTCCAGGCGCATGGCGTTCTCCTTGGCGCTCACCGAATCGAGCCAGGGCTTCCACTCGGGGTGGAAGTGGTCGGTGGCCTTGTACTCCATCCAGGAGGCGAAGCCCTCGTTGAGCCACAGGTCGTCCCACCATTCCATGGTCACGAGGTCGCCGAACCATTGGTGCGCCATCTCGTGGGCAGTGATGATGTAGACGCGGCGCAGATCCTCCTCGGTGGAGATCTTGGGGTCGAGGATGAGCGCGCGCTCGAAGGAGAAGATGGCGCCCCAGTTCTCCATGGCGCCGAAGAACTGGCTCTGGCCCGGGCCGCCCACGAGGTCGAGCTTGGCGAGCGGGTACTTCACGCCGAAGTAGTCCTCGTACCAGGGCAGGAGCTGCACGGCCGCGTCCAGTACGAATTTCGCCTTGTCTGCGTCGCCGCGCTTGACCACCACGCCCACGTCCACGCCGTCCACCTTCTTCGAGATGCGTTCGAAGTCGCCGAGGCCGAAGAACAGGAGGTACGAGGACATCTTGGGGGTGGGAGCGAACTCGACCCGGGCGAGGCCGCCGGCCAGCGGTGTGGTCTTCACCGCCGGCGTGTTGGAGAGCGCCATCTCGGCCGCCGGCACCACGGCGGTGAGGGTGAAGCTCGCCTTGATGCCGGGCTCGTCCCAGCAGGGGAGCACGCGCCGCGCGTCGGAGTTCTCGAGCTGGGTGAAGAGCGCGCGCTGCTTGCCGCTGGCGGTGTCATAGTCGAGGGCGAAGAACCCGGCGGCGTGCTGGCTGATCTTGCCGGTGTACTCGATGTCCAGGCGGTGGCGGCCGGCGCTCACCGGGGATTTGAAGCTCAAGGTGGCGGTCTCGTGCTCGCCGTCGAAGGTCACGGACGGGGTCTCGCTGATCCCCGGGAGGCTTACCTTGGTGAACGTGAGGTCCGCGGCGTTGAGCTGGATGCTGCGGGTGGCCTGCTTCACGTCCAGGTCGATCTGCACCGAGCCCGTGAACGCGAGCTTGGACGCGTCCGGCGTGAGGGTGAGGGCATAGTGCAGGGGCACCACGCCGCCCGGCAGCACGATGCGCTCGGGGGTGGCGGCGACCGCGGTGATGGAGACGGACATGAGAAGGAGGCCTGTGACGAGGGATCGGACATCCATAGTAACCCCTGTGGTTCTGATGGTGCCCGCGGAGGGCGCGGGTGTAGGACTAGGACCGCAGGGGTCCGGGGAAATTCCCCATCGCGCCGTCCTGGGCACTTGTCTATAGTATCGGAAGGGACAGGGAATCCGTCCGACACTATCGCCAGCCACGGACAGGGCGCATCGGTGAGGTTTTCCGGAAGGGGCCCATGGGCAAGTTCTGGCGTGATTTCTGGAAGCGTCCCGACGCCGCCATGCTGCTGGCCGGCGGCGAGGGCGAGCGCCAGGTAGCGCTGGTGCGCGTGGTGGTGGTGGCCCTGCTGCTCATCACCCCGGTCTGGCGCCTGATCGAGAACCCTTCCAACCCGGAGAACATCTGGGGTTTCGTGGTCACGGTGCTGGCCATGATCTTCGGCCTCGCCGTGCTGGCTTACCTGCGCTACCGCTCCTACCAGCCCTGGCTGGGTTTCCTGACCTCCATCTTCGACGGCTCGCTGGTGACCCTGGCGCTCACGCTGTTCGTGATCGTAGGCAACCCGCTGGACGGGGTGAACGACAAGATCACCTATGAGGTGTACTTCCTGGTGCTGGCGGCCATGAGCCTGCGCCAGGACCGGCGCATCTGCATCCTGGTGGGAGGCTTCGTGGTGCTGCAGTACGGGACGCTGGTGGGTTACGTCGCGACCCACTACGACGTGGAGGCCCTGTACCGGCAGAGCAGCTACAACGGCGCCTTCAGCGGCGCCGACCAGTGGACGCGCGTGATCCTGATGGCCTCGGCGGTGTTCATCAGCTACGCCTACGTGGTGCGCTCGCAGCGCCTGGTGAACCGCGCCATCCGCGACCCCATGACCGGGCTGCTCAACCGTGGCTACTTCGACACGCTGTTCGGTTACGAGATCGAGCGCGCGCGGCGCTACCAGCAACGCTTCGCGGTGGTGGTGGTGGATGCGGACCACTTCAAGCAGATCAACGACAGCCATGGCCACGCGGCCGGCGACGCGGTGCTGAAGGTGCTGGCGCGTACGCTGCAGGACAACCTGCGGGAGAGCGACGTGGTGGTGCGCTTCGGCGGCGAGGAGTTCGTGCTGCTGCTGCACGACACCGGCGCCGATGCGGCGTTCGCCAAGGCCGAGGCCATGCGCCTCGCGGTGGCGCGGCTCATGGTGGGACCGCCGGAGCACCCGATCTCGTTCACCCTGAGCGCCGGCGTCGCGGTGTACCCGGACGACGGCACCCTGGCGCACGTGCTGCTCTCGCGCGCGGACCAGCGGCTGCTCCAGGCCAAGCACGGCGGCCGCAACCGGGTCGTGGGCCGCAGCCCCGCGCCGGACACGGAGGCCGCCAGCGCCTGAGGGGAAGGGTTATAGTGTCCGAAAGGGCGGCCCCCGGATCATAACGACAGCCGTATAAGGCACACCGGGGATCGGCGGTACATGGGGAGGCGGCATGCGCGAAAGCGCAGCCGCTGCACGAGTATGAAGAAGAAGCGCGTGACCCGGACCGCGCGCGGCGCCAAGCGGCGCCGCCCGGCGGCCAAGGACACAGTGGCTCGCATCGCGGCGCTGGAGTCGGAGCTGGCGAAGCTCCGGGCCGGCGCGGGCGCGAAGGGGCGCGCCAGGCTCACCAGCGTCAAGGTCCCCGAACAGTTCGAGACGCCGTTCCTGCGCGCGCAGGAGTACGTGACGCGTTACTTCTCCAACCGCGTCGAGCAGCCCGACACCGCCACCATCTCAATCGCCGGCGAGCGTTACGTGCTCTTGCGCGCGGCCTCGCTCTCGGTCGAGTTCGTGGAGATGGTCACCAAGCTCTACCAGGACAAGGGCAAGGAGGAGGCGCGCAGCGTCGCCAACAACCTGCTGTTCGACCTGGCGCACGCGCTCGGCAAGGCCGACGCCCGCAGCTTCCAGCAGAAGATGGCGGTGAGCGACCCGATCGACAACCTCTCGGCGGGACCCATCCACTTCGCGTTCTCGGGCTGGGCGTTCGTGGATATCTCGCCCGAGTCGCGCCCCTCGCCGGACGATGACTACTTCCTGCTCTACGACCACCCGTTCTCGTTCGAGTCGCACTCCTGGCTGGCCAAGAACCGGCGCAGTGACGTCCCGGTGTGCGTGATGAACGCCGGCTACTCCTCCGGGTGGTGCGAGGAGAGCTTCGGGCTGCCGCTGGTGGCGGTGGAGATCGAGTGCCTGGCCGCGGGTGGCGAGCAGTGCCGCTTCATCATGGCGCCGCCCTCGCGCATCGAGGAACACCTGAAGCACCACGCACGCCAGCATGCCGCTGCCGCCGGCGTGGCGCGCGCGCCGGCCACCGTGCCGGAGTTCTTCCAGCGCAAGCGCCTGGAGGAGGAGCTCAAACAGGCCAACGACCGGCTCGAGCGGCGTGTGCAGGAGCGTACCCGCGAACTGGAGCAGGCCACCGGCCAGCTGAGGCTCCTGGGCTCGGCGGTGGAGAACGCGGCCGAGGGCTTCGTGATCATGCAACAGGCCGAAGAAGGGGAGCCGCGCATCACGTTCGTGAACCGCGGCTTCACCCAGATCACCGGGCACACGGAGGCGGACGCGATCGGTGCGTCCATGCGCAGCCTGTGCGTGGCGGAAGACGAGGCCACGGTGGAGGCCCTCTGCGACAGCATGCGGCGCGGGCTGCCCTACGAGGCGGAATTCGCGGCGCTGCGCAAGGATGGCTCGCGCTTCGCGCTGGAGGCGCACGTGATGCCCGCGGACCACGGCGAGGTCGGGCAATACTGGATCGCGATCCTGCGCGACGTGAGCGACCGTAAGGCGCACCTGGACGCGCTGCGCCACCAGGCGCTGCACGACGACCTCACCGGCTTGCCGAACCGGGTGCTGCTGCATGACCGCATCGAGCAGGGCATCCTCGCCATGCGGCGCCAGGGCCGGCCGTTCGCGCTGCTATTCCTGGACCTGGACGGGTTCAAGGAAATCAACGATACCTTCGGCCACTACACCGGCGACGTGCTGCTGGCGAAGGTGGGGGCGCGCCTGCGGGCCAACCTGCGCTCCACCGATACCATCGCGCGTTTGGGCGGCGACGAGTTCGCGGTGCTGCTGGAGCGCCTCGGCGGGCCCGAGGATGCGCCGCGCCTCGGAGCGCAACTGCTGGAAGCCCTGGAACTGCCGTTCCTGATCGAAGGCCAGCAGCTGGTGGTGGGTGCCAGCATCGGCATCGTGCAATGTCCCGACCACGGCAGCGATGCCATCACGCTGATGCGGCGCGCGGACGTGGCCATGTATGCGGCCAAGGCCAGCCGCGCCGGCATCATGACCTACGACTCGCAGCAGGATTCCCACTCGCCGGCGCGCATCCAGCTCGCCAACGAGCTGCGCTCCAGCATCGACGACCGCCACATGCGGCTGCACTACCAGCCGGAGATCGCGGTGGCGGACGGCAGGCCGGTGCGGGTGGAGGCGCTGTTGCGCTGGCAGCACCAGGACGGGCGGCTCCTGCTGCCTGACGAGTTCCTGCCGCTGGCCGAGAGCGGCGACCTCATGGACAAGATCTCGCGCTGGGTGCTGGCCGCGGCGATCCGCGACTGCCGCGAGTGGCACGACGCGGGCCTGGACGTGGGAGTGTCGGTGAACCTCTCGCCCGGGAACCTCAGGGACCAGAAGCTGCCGGACTTCATCGCCGAGATGCTGGTGCAGAACGGCCTGGCGCCGGCGCAGCTCACCATCGAGATCACCGAGAAAGGCATCCTGGGCGACGCAGTGCTGGCGGCCGGGGTGTTCCAGCGGATGCGTGCCATCGGCGTGGGACTATCCATCGACGACTTCGGCACCGGCTATTCCTCGCTGGTGCACCTGAAGCACCTGCCTTTCACCGAACTCAAGGTGGACCGGCTGTTCACCACCGAGATGCTGGTGAACGAGCATGACGCGGCCATCGTGCGCTCCACCATCGACCTCGGCCACGAACTCGGCCGCTCCATCGTGGCGGAAGGGGTGGAGAGCAGAGAGGTTCTGGAGCGCCTGCGCAGCTACCGCTGCGACTTCGCCCAGGGCTATTTCATCAGCCCGCCGCTGGAGAAGGCGGCGCTGCGGGAGTGGCTGCTGGATCCGCCGGCCTTCGCCCTGCGCCATCCGTCTTAGGGCTCACATCATCAGGGAGGATGAGACATGCCAAGCGACAGCAAGTACGGCCAGTTCCGCAACCTCGTGTTCGAGGGCGGCGGCGTCAAGGGCATCGCCTATGCCGGCGCGATCCAGGCGCTGGAGGAGGCAGGCATCCTGCCGAACATCTTGCGGGTGGCCGGCACCTCGGCCGGCGCCATCACCGCCGTGCTGCTCTCGTTGGGCGCCGGCAGCAAGGACGTGGCGGCCATCGTGGGCGGCACGGACTTCCATCAGTTCATGGACGCGGGCTTCCCCCTGAGTGCGCCGCTGCGCCTGGTGCGGGACTATGGCTGGTACAAGGGCGACGCGTTCGCCGACTGGATCAAGGCCATCATCAAGCGCTATGCGAAGGACGGGGGGCTGACCTTCGCGGGCCTGCGCAAGCTGCGCGCCCAGGGCGGCAACAGCTTCCGCGAGCTCTATATGGTGGGCACCGACCTCTGCACCCAGCAGCCGCTGGTGTTCTCGGCGGAGGACACGCCGGACGTGCCGATCTGGTCCGCCACGCGCACCTCCATGAGCATCCCCCTGTTCTTCCAGGCGGTGCGGGTGGGCAAGGACGTGCGGGTGGACGGCGGCGTGAGCTGGAACTACCCGCTGGACCTGTTCGACGACAAGAAGTACCTGGACGACAAGCGCGCCGGCGTGAAGCCGGATTACCCCACGGTCTACGACGCGGACCAGGTCTACAACAAGGAGACGCTGGGATTCCGGGTGGACACCTCCGACGAGATCGCGGCGGAGAAGGCGAGCTGGAAACTGCCGCCGGCGGACATTAACAACGTGGCGGACTACATCAAGGCGCTGGTGGGGTTCATGACCGACATCGCCAACAAGGCGCACCTGCACGAGAACGACTGGCACCGCACGGTGTTCATCGACGCGGCCGGCGTGAGTGCCACGGACTTCGGCCTGAGCCAGGCTGAGGTCCGCACGCTCGTGGCGAACGGCCTCAAGGGCGCCCGGGATTACCTCGCCTGGTTCGCCGATCCGAAGCCGGCGGTGAAGCCGAGGAACCTGAAATCCCCGGCGGAACCTAAGGCCCGGGGCCGGGTCTCTTAGATACCGGGTCCAAAGGCCTTGGCCTCGAACCCCCGGCCGGGGTAAAGTCCGGCCTTCCTTGCAGCGCCCCGGCGCCCGGGGATGCCTTCTTATATATAAGCCAGAACGAGGACCACCACATGTTCAAGAGCTTGAGCCTCAGCTTCGTCGGCGTGGCGGCGATCGCCGCGGCGACCTCCACGGCCCTGGCGGACAGCGCCAAGCCCGCCGCCGCCCCGGCCCCGGCACCCTTTACCGCGGACAACCCGTTCGCGAAGCCGAGTTCGCTGCCGATGCAGGCGCCGCAGTTCGACAAGATCAAGGACAGCGACTTCCAGCCGGCGCTGGAAGAGGGCATGCGCCAGCAGGCCGAGGAAGTGGCGAAGATCGCCAAGAACCCGGCCGCACCGACCTTCGACAACACCATCGGCGCGCTCGAGAAGAGCGGTCAGCTGCTGATCCGCGTGGAGCGGGTGTTCTTCGGCCTGGCCGGCGCCAACACCAACGACACCATCGACAAGGTGCAGGAGCAGGAGGCCTCCAAGCTGCAGGCGGCCCAGGACGCCATCACCCTGAACCCGGACCTGTTCAAGCGCATCGAGACGCTCTACAACACCCGCAGCACGCTCAAGCTCGACCCCGAGCAGCTGCGCCTGGTGGAGTACTACTACCAGGAGGCCGTACTGGCCGGCGCCAAGCTGAGCGAGGCCGATAAGACCAAGCTCAAGGAACTGAACAAGCAGGAGGCCGACCTCACTACCCAGTTCAGCCAGAAGCTCTTGAAAGGCACCAAGGCCGGCGGCCTCGTGGTCAGCGACAAGGCCGAGCTCGCGGGCCTTTCCGACGCCGAGCTCGCCGCCGCCGCCCAGGCTGCGGAAGGCCGCGGCCTGAAGGGCAAGTGGCTGATCCCCCTGCAGAACACCACGCAGCAGCCGCTCCTGCAGGAGCTGAGCAACCGCGCCACCCGCGAGAAACTCTTCAAGGCCAGCTGGACCCGCACCGAGATGGGTGACGACAACGACACCCGCGCCACCCTGCTGAAGATCGCCGACATCCGCGCCCAGCGCGCCAAGCTGCTCGGCTTCAGCACCTACGCGGACTGGAAGCTGCAGGACCAGATGGCGAAGAACCCCGAGGCGGTGACCAAGATGCTGGCGGGCCTGGTGCCGCCGGCGGTGGCCCGTGCCAAGGCCGAGGCCGCCGACATCCAGGCGCTCATCGACCAGCAGAAGGGCGGCTTCAAGCTGCAGCCCTGGGACTGGAACTTCTACGCCGAGCAGGTACGCAAGGCCAAGTACGACCTGGACGACTCCCAGATCAAGCCGTACTTCGAACTGAACCACGTGTTGCAGGACGGCGTGTTCTACGCCGCCAACCAGCTCTACGGCCTGACCTTCAAGGAGCGCCACGACCTGCCGGTGTACAACCCGGACGTGCGCGTGTTCACGGTGTACGACAAGGACGGCTCGGAGCTGGGCCTGTTCTACTGCGACTACTACAAGCGCGACAACAAGGGCGGCGGCGCCTGGATGGACAACTTCGTCGGCCAGTCGAAGATGCTCGGCCAGAAGCCCGTGGTCTACAACGTGCTCAACATCACCAAGCCCGCCCCCGGCCAGCCGACGCTGCTGACCTGGGACGAGGCCACCACCATGTTCCACGAGTTCGGCCACGCGCTGCACGGCCTGTTCGCCAGCCAGGAGTACCCGAGCCTGTCCGGCGCCAACACCGCGCGCGACTGGGTCGAGTTCCCCTCGCAGTTCAACGAGCACTGGGCTTCCGACCCGAAGGTGTTCGCGCACTTCGCGGTGCACTACCAGACCGGCAAGCCGATGCCCGCCGACCTCGTGGCCAAGATCAAGAAGGCCGCGCTGTTCAACGGCGGCTACTCGATCACCGAGATCCTGGGCGCCTCCGACCTCGACATGCAGTGGCACATGCAGCATGCCGGCCAGACGCCGAAGGACGCGGACAAGTTCGAGACCGAGGCCCTGGCCCGCTCGCACCTGGACTTCGCGCCGGTGCCGCCGCGCTACCGCTCGAGCTACTTCCAGCACATCTGGGGCAACGGCTACGCGGCCGGCTACTACGCCTACACCTGGACCCGCATGCTGGCGGACGACTCGTTCGCCTGGTTCGAGGGTCACGGCGGGCTCAGCCGCGAGAACGGCCAGCGCTTCCGCGACATGATCCTGTCCCGCGGCAACACCGAGGACTACGGCACCATGTACAAGGCCTTCAACGGCCACGACCCGGACATCAAGCCGTTCCTGAAGGACCATGGCTTGGACGAGGGCTCAAAATAAGCCTTCGCATCCGTTGATTGGATGGAAGTCAGGGCCGGCTCATGCCGGCCCTGATTTTTTACGCGCAAAAAAAGACCCCGCTCTGAGCCAAGCGGGGCACTGGGGAATAAAAAGCCCGCCGCCGGATGATCCGGACGGCGGTAAAGCCAGATGCTCAGTGGAACTGGCGGCGCCAGCGGTCGGCGTGTTGGTCGCCCACGAGTTCGACGCTGATGACGTAGCCGCGCGCATCGTCGCAGTGGGCGATGGAGCGGGCGATGCCCTTCAGGGTGTGGGCCCGGTCCTGGCCTTGCAGGCTGATGTCGATGTCCAGGATCTCGCCCATCGGCAGCTCGCTGCTGGAGAAGATCTGCAGGCCCTGGGACGTGAGATCCAGGGCGGTCGCATAGTGCTTCGAGGCCGCGGGGTCGGCTTCCTGCGACTCCCGCGTGCGGATGATCGCGCGCTCTTCCATGTACAGGCTGGGGATGGTGCGGCGGGCTCTCGTCATGTCTATTTGGACTCCTGGGGTCGGCTGCTTTCAGTGATGACTAGATTGGCTTGGACGCGAAATACCCTGTATCGGGCCCCACCGGATTTCCCTTTAGGGGAAACCCTGGTTAATCGTGACGCATTGTTAAACGGTGGTGCGCCGCGCGCTTAGTAGCGGGTTTATTCGTGGAAAAACCGTATGTGCGCAGGCGCATGCGACATTAATGTTGCAATCCTGTAGGACACCTCCGGTAAGTGCGGACCTATACTCCGGGTGGAATAAGGATACCCGCACTAAGGTGACTTCAGGACTTGCATCAGGATCATCTTCGACGGCTCGCAGGAGCCGTACTGTTCGTATGCGGCGTGCTCATCGGCATGGCCGCGCGTGCGGCGCAGCCCGCGGATCTCTCCCATCTCCAGCTGAAAGCCGACGAGGGCGTACTGGTGGTGTCCGTGGACACCGATCTGCCGCTCAAGTCCATGCGCTTCAGGCGGCCGGACCAGGCCGTAGGCGAGCAGGTGGCAGAGCAGGCGCCGGTGGGCCGTTCGGTGCGGTTCCTGGTGCTGCCGGCGGGACAGTACCGCTGGGCTGAGGTGGACCTTGGCGGTGCCCATAGCATTCCGCTGGATCGGCCTGCCTCATCCCACTATGAGTTCACGGTGGCAGCGGGCAAGGTGAACTACCCGGGCGACTTCGTGGTGCGGGCGGAAGGCGGCGCGGGCGCTGACCAGGCCGCCGCCAGCGTGAGCAACGGCGCCAGCCTGGCGGACGTCGGTTATTCCCTCTCGCTGGTGGATCGCTACGCCATGCTGCTGGATGCGCTGGCGCCCGCGCAGCGGGACGCCCTGGGCCGGCTGGGTCTGGTCTACGTGGGCCCGGGCGGCGACGACTTCCCTTTCTATGAGCACGCGGTGACGCGCGGCCACACGCCGTGAGGCGGCTCGCCGCGCTCGCCTGCGCGCTCTTGGCCCTGCCGGCGGCAGCCTTCGCCGGGGACCCCGTGCCGGTGGCGGATTTCTTCCGCCCCTATGCCTTCAACGATGCGCGCTTGAGCCCTGACGGCAAGCTCGCCGCCGCGCTGAACCGCCGTGATGCCGCGCACCAGTACGTCTCGATCATCGACCTTGCCACCGGCACCCGCACCGATGCCATGGTGACCGCCGGTGAAGCCGAGCATTTCGACGAGCTGCAGTGGGTCTCGGACGATACCGCCGTGTTCACGGACTACCTGGGCAAAGGCTCGCACATGGTGGCGGTGCAATGGCGAGGGCAGGACAGCAAGCCGCGGGTGACCCCCTGGCCCGAGGGCGTGACGTTCGCAGATCCGCAGCAGATGGATGACCGCCGCATGCTGGTGGGCTACGGGGACTCCCTCTACGAGGTGGACATCAATGGCGATCCGCGCCAGGCCGAGCGGGAAGAGAACCGGCGTGTGAAGCTGCCGGGCGGCACCGTGAAGTACCTGCAGAGCGGCAACGGGCGCTACCGCATCGCGGTGACCCAGCACGCGGACGGCGGCCACAGCTACTGGTGGAAGGCGCCGGTCAGCGACTGGATCGAGTTCAAGCGCGCAGCCAAAGACGAGACCTTCAACCCGGTGACGCTGGCGGACGACGGCCGCACCCTCACGGCGGTGAGCGACCTCGATCGCGATACCCGCGCCTTGTTCCTGTATGACGTGGCGGGCGGCGGCTTCACCCGCACGCTGCTCGCGGATCCGGAGCGGGACGTGACCTACTTCCGCTTCGACTGGTCCACCCGCAGCGTGACCGCTGCGGGCTGGGACGCGGGCGGCAGCCCGCACTACGAGGTGCTGGACCCGGCGGCGCGGGACGCGACGCCGGCGCTGGCTGCGGCCTTCCCAGGGATGGACGTGGCACCGGTGAACCTGAGCCGGGACCGCAAGCGCATGCTGCTGTTCGTGAGCAGCGACCGGGATCCAGGCGGTTACTACGCGCTGGACCTCGGCACCGGCAAGGCCGAGCTCCTGGGTAAGCTCATGCCCTGGCTCGATCCCGCGCAGTTCACGCCCGTGCAGGCGAGCGTCCTGCACACGGACGATGGGTTCGCGCTGGACTATTTCCTGGCGGTGCCCACCCACGGCGCGGGTCCGTACCCGCTGGTGGTGGTGCCTCATGGCGGGCCCATCGGCGTCTTCGACACCCATGGCTTCGACAGCGAGACGCAGCTGCTCGCGAGCCGCGGTTACGCGGTGCTGAAGGTCAACTATCGCGGCAGCGGCGGGAGCGGCGGCAAGCTGCGGGAGGCGGGCAAGCACCAGTGGGGCCGCAAGATCGAGGACGACATCGAGGCGGCAGTGCACGCAGCTCTGAAGGATCCGCGCCTGGACGGGGAGCGGGTGTGCATCGTCGGCGCGAGCTACGGCGGCTACTCGGCGCTGATGAGCGTGATCCGGGACCCGGCGCTGTTCAAGTGCGCCGCGAGCTACGCGGGCGTCACAGACCTGACCCTCATGTACGCCAACACGCGGGTGCAGTTCGATCGCAATGCCCTGGACGCCCTGGCGGATGTGATCGGCGATCCGGCCAAGGACGCCGAGACCCTGCGGGCCGTGTCGCCGGCCTACCTCGCCCAGAAGATCACGCGCCCGGTGCTGATCGCCCAGGGCCTGGAGGACACGCGGGTGGATCCGGAACATGCCTACCGCATGAAGATGATGCTGGATCACTACCGCAAGCCTTACGAGTTCTATACCTACCAGGGTGAAGGCCACGGGTTCGCAGGGGCGGCGGACGAGGTGGATTTCTACACCAGGCTTTTGACCTTCCTGGGCCGCCAGATCGGGCCCGCGCCGGCGCTGGCCCAGGCACCCTGAGTAAGGAAATCCCTACAAGATCCATGGGTAAGTCGGCTTGATGGGGCCGCGGGAGGAGGGTCTATAATGTGACCGCTGCCCCCTTAAGCCTTCGGCCGAGGCGGATGGCGGGATGCCAGGACGGCGTCCTCCTCAAGGATACGCACCAAGGAGGGATCCATGTATCCGCTCATGTTCCTTGCCAAGTGTCTCGTGGTGCTGGTGTTCGGCGCCGCCGGCGTACTGTCGCTGTCGCGCGGCTTCGGCCTGCCCATCCCGTTCCTGGAGTACGGCGCGCTGGAGGCCTGGAACGTCATCGCGGGCGCGGGTCTCCTGGCCGTGAGCCTCGGGTGCGCGTTCTTCTGGCGCGCCCCCAAGCGCCGGCGTGCGGCGCGCCTGCGCCGTGACAGCTACGTGAGCGGTGAGTGGCTGCTGCCTGCCGGTACCACCACCGCGCCGCCGTTCAAGCACCGCCGCTAAAGGCTTTTCAGGACTCGAGCCGCTCGCGTTCCCGCAGCGCCGGGAACCACCACATCCACAGCGCCACCGCCACCAAGGTGCCGATGCCGCCGACCACGGTGGCGGGCACCGCGCCCCACCATGCGGCCGTGATGCCGGACTCGAACTCGCCGAGCTGGTTCGAGGTGTTGATGAAGATCGCGTTCACCGCACTCACCCGCCCGCGCATGCTGTCGGGCGTCTCGAGCTGCACCAGCGCGGCGCGGATCACCATGCTCACCATGTCGAGCGCCCCCAGCGCGAGCAGGGCCGCAAGCGAGAGCGTGAACGAGGTTGAGACCGCGAACACCAGCGTCGCGAGGCCGAAGCCCGCCACAGACCCGAACATGATGTGGCCTGCCCGGCGGGTGATGGGCTTGCGCGCGAGCCAGAGACCCATGCCGAGCGCGCCGACCGCCGGTGCGGCGCGTAAGAGCCCCAGGCCCCAGGGGCCGGTGTGCAGGATGTCGCGGGCGAACACCGGCAGGAGCGCGGTGGCGCCGCCCAGCAGCACCGCGAAGAGGTCCAGTGAGATGGCGCCCAGCACCACCGGCCGGTGGCGGATGAAGGAGATCCCGGCGAACACCGTCTTGAGGGTGGCGGGCTCACGCGCCACGGGCGCGCGCTCCAGCTTCACCTGCCACATGAGCAGGGCCGCGCCCAGGAACAGCAGCGCGGCGACGCCGTAGACCGTGCCGGCACCGGCCACATAGAGGAAGCCGCCCAGGGCCGGCCCCACGATCATGGCAGTCATGCTGGCGGAGGAGCCGGCGGCCATGGCGCGGGAGAGGATGGCGGTGGGCACCAGGCTCGGCAGCAGCGCCTGCATGGTGGGGAACTCGAAGGCGCGGGCGCAGCCCACCAGGAACACGAGCGCGAGGATGGCGGTCTCGTCGAACCAGTGGAGCACGCTGCCCACCGCGAGGAACACCGTGGCGATGCCTTCCACCGCCTGGCACAGGAACACGATGCGCCGCCGGTCGAAGCGGTCCGCTACGTGACCCGCCGGCAGGGCCAGCACGAAGGAGGGGATGAACTGCACCAGGCCGATGACGCCGAGGTCCAGCGCGCGGTGGGTGAGGTCGTAGATCTGCCAGCCCACCGCCACCGAGAGCATCTGGAAGGCGAACATGGAGGCGAGGCGTGAGCACCAGTACTCCCGGAAGCCCGGGTGCTGGAACAGCGGGGAGGCCGGCGCCTGCAGGGATGGCATGGGGAAGCTCGCCGTTGCGACGCGCTAGTCTAAAGGCGGCGCGCAGTCGCCGCCATAGCGGGGCTATTTGATGTCCGTCTCCTGGTAGAAGACGTTCTGCCACTTGTCGCCTCGCTTCGCCCAGATGGAGATCACGCTGGCGTGGGTCTCGGTCAGGCTGCCTTTCTGCTCGTCACGGGAGGTGGCGGCGTTCTCCCGTCCCCGGGCGCGGGACTCATAGAGCAGCAGCGCCGAGCCTTCACCGAGCCGGATGACCTGGAAGCTGCGCAACGAGTAGTCCAGCAGTTCCACGCCGCGCAGATAGGCGAGCACATCGGCCTTGTGCAGCATGCGGCCGTTGGGGAAGTGGTCGAGGTAGTCGTCGGCGAGAAGTGCCGCCAGGTCGGCATAGTCCTTGCGCTTCGCGTCTTCCCAGGTGCGGGTCTCGTAGCCGATGAGTTCGGCCGCCAGCAGGTCCTGCGGCGGCGCGGCGGCGGCAGAGGCCCGGCAGGCGGCGATGAGCAGGACAGCGAGGAGCAGGTATCTCATGGGGACCTCCTTTGACGGTTCTGCGGTGGATACGCCCGGGCCCGCCGGCCGGATGCGCTTAGCGGGGCAGGGCGGCGATCCGGGCGAAGACTTTCTCGGCACCCGCGTCCCACACGTCCCAGTCGTGACCGCCCGGCTCCTCGATGAAGTGATCGGGCGGGAGCAGCGGTGCGAGGGTCCTTGCTGCCTCGATGAAGCGGTCCCTATCGCCGCAGCTGAGCCAGATCCGGGCCGCTTCCTTGGGGTCCTGCCAGCTCTTCACCACCCGCCACATCTCGGTCTGGTAGTTGTCGCCGTCCACCCGTTCCGGCACCGGGCCCGGATCCCAGGCAGCGGGGCCGCCGGCGTCGGCGATGCGTCTCACCAGGCTCGGGGCACCCATGAACGGCGCGTACAGCACCAGGCCCGTGACCTCGTGGGGATACTGGCGCTCGTAGAGCAGCGTGCCCATGCCCCCCATGGAGGCGCCGGTCAGCCATATCTCCCGGTAGCCGTGCGCGCGGGCCGGCACGACGATCTCATCGTGCAGGCGCTGGGCGAGGCGGCCGTCGCCGTAGTAGCGCAGCGTGGCGCCGGCGAGCAGTACGTCCGCCTGGGGCCATGCCCGCTGCACCGCCTGGGCGATGCCGGAATCCGCCAAGTCGTCCAGGTCGTCGCTCTTGCCGGGCAGCACGATGACCAGCGCCCGCAGCGGGGATTGCTGGGGTGCCGGGATCTCATTAACCGGGATGGGGCCGGGCGGCTTGCGCAGGTAGGTGCAGCCGAAGAGCACCAGGCTCACCATGAGCCCGCTCAGGAGGTCGCGCAGGCGGGTATGGCGCAGCCGTGTCAGGGTCTTCAGCATCGCGGCGGAAAGAGCGGGTCCACGGGCCGATTATAGGGCGCCGCCGCAGGGCGGCCGGGCATGTCGGGCCGGATACTAAAAAGGTAGTAGGGCGACGGTTCCAACCTTATGTCAGGTCTGCTAAATTCAAATACCGGCACCGGGTGCCTGACGGCCATCTTCCCGGAAGCCATTGAATCCAATACCAATATCCGACCTTAGGGTGGTCCCGTCATGAAAAAGACACTCTCACATGCGCCCCTGGCGCTTGCGCTGGCTGCGATCTCCCTCGCGGCGGGTGCGGCACCGGCGCCGAGCAAGGTGCAGGCGGCCGTCACCGCCCAGGAGCAGATCGACAAGAATGCCGCCGCCTCGCAGAAGAAGGTGGACGCGGTCACGGGCGGCACCCAGGACATGCTGAACACCTACCTGCAGGTGACCCAGCAGACCGATGAGCTGCGCGCCTACGACGACCAGCTGCAGCAGATCGTCCAGTCCCAGTCCGACCAGATCAACTCGCTCAACCAGCAGATCTCGCAGGTGGGCGGCGTGCGCGACAGCCTGCTGCCGCTGATGCTGCAGATGACCGACAGCCTCGGCCAGTTCGTGAAGCTCGACATCCCCTACCGCCAGGACGAGCGCCTGGCGCGGGTGCAGCAGCTGCGCGCGCAGATCGGCAACGCCGCAGTACCGGTGACGGACAAGTTCCAGAACCTGGTGCGGGCCTACAACGATGAGATTGCCGCCGGCCGCACGGTGGAGGCGTTCCGCGGCGAGGTGAGCGATGCGGGCAAGACCCGCACGGTGAACTTCCTGCGGGTCGGCCACCTCCTGCTGGCCTACCAGACCCTCGACAAGAGCGAGACGGGCTACTGGGACAAGGCCGCGCACAAGTGGCAGGTGGCGAACGACTACCGCAACGCGGTCTCCGACGCGATCGGCGTGGCCAACAAGGAGGCGGCGCCGGACCTCATGGAACTGCCGGTGCAGGCGCCGGAGGTGGGCAAATGAGCATCTCCATCCTGAACAAGGGCCTGATCGCCGCCGCCGCACTGTCAGCGGCTTCCGCGGCCTACGCCGCCCCCGCAGCCAGCCTGGATCAGCTCCTGGAGCAGGTGCGCAGCGCGGCGCAGCAGAACACCGCGCAGAACCAGCAGCGCGAGGCGCAGTTCCGCAACGCTGCGGACCAGCAGCAGCAGATCCTGGCCGCGGCGCGCCAGGCGCTCGCCACCGAGCAGGCCAACAACGCCCAGCTGCAGGCGCGCTACGACGCCAACAAGAAGGCGCTGGACGACCTCAACAGCCAGATCCGCACCCGCGAGGGCGACTACAGCCAGGTGTTCACCGAGGTGCGCCAGGCTGCCAGCGACCTCAAGGTCACGCTGGACGCCTCGCTGGTCTCGACCCAGTACCCGGGCCGCGGCGTGTTCCTGGCCAAACTCGCCGAGAGCAACGACCTGCCGACGCCGGATGACCTGCACAAGCTGTGGTTCCTGATGCAGCAGGAGATGACGGCCGAGGGCCAGGTGAGCAAGTTCCAGGCCACCGTGAGCCACGAGGACGGCACCTCCGAGAAGGTGCCGGTGGTGCGCGTCGGCGTGTTCACCGCGGTGAACGGCAACAGCTTCCTGAGGTTCGTGCCTGAGACCGGCGCCCTGGTGCAGCCGGACCGGCAGCCCGATGGGCACTGGCGCTCGCTGGCCGGCAACCTGAGCAACGCCTCGAGCGGCGTGCTTCCGATGGCGGTGGACCCGAGCGGCGGCGACCTCCTGCGCAGCCTTGCGAACCAGCCGAGCGTCATGGAGCGTGTGGCCCAGGGCCACACCACCGGCTGGATCATCATCGTGCTCGGCATCATCGGCCTCCTGATCATCCTCGAGCGCGGCACCTACCTCGTGTTGGTGGGCGGCAAGATCAAGAAGCAGATGGGCTCGAGCAAGCCCGACCTCGGCAACCCGCTGGGCCGCATCCTCTCGGTGTTCAACGAGAGCAAGGCCGATGACGCTGACACCCTGGGCCTGCGCCTGGACGAGACCCTGCTGCGCGAGCGGCCGGTGATCGAGGCGCGCCTCGGCCTGCTGCGCATCCTGGCGCTGGTGGCGGTGCTGCTCGGCATCCTCGGTACCATCGCCGGCGTGATGAGCACGTTCCAGGCCATGAACCTGTTCGGCAGCACCGGCGCGCAGGTGGCGGGCGGCATCGGCTCGGCCCTGGTCACCACCTGGCTGGGCCTCCTGGTGGCGGTGATCCTGCTGTTCTTCCACGGCATGATGAGCGCGCGCAGCGAGCAGCTCCTGCACATGCTTGAGGAGCAGAGCGCGGCGATCCTGGCGGCGCGGGCCGAGAAGCTGGCCGCGGCCAAGGCGACGGCGGCGCGCTGATGCAGGCACTGCGCGACTTCCTCAGCGGCTTCGCCGGGCTGTTCGCCGCGGGCGGCATCCTGTGGCTGCTGCTGCTGCTGGCGGTCGCGCTGTGGACGCTCATCGCGGAACGCTACTGGTACTTCCTCTTCGTCTATCCCCAGGCCCAGGAGATCGCGCTGCGCCGCTGGAAGCGCTACAGCACCGCCGACCTCAAGTCGGCGCGCCGCGCGCGCAAGCAGATCGTGGCCAGCGTGTTCGGCGAGACCCACCGTTCCGTGAACTTCATCCAGTCGCTGGTGGCGGTGATGTTCCTCTTGGGCCTGTTCGGCTCGGTGGGCGGCCTGATGCGGGTGCTGGATTCCCAGACGCTGGGCGGCGCCGCCGGCCAGCAGCGCGTGGCCTCGGCCCTGATCGGCGCCGCAGTGCCGGTGCTGGCGGCCGGCGCCCTGGTGCTGGTGGCGTTGTTCTTCACCCGCGCGCTGCGCGACCGCGCCGACCGGGAGACGCGTCTCCTGGCCGACAAGCTGCGGCGGGGCTGAGGGCGGGACCATGCTGCGCTACGCCGGCTCTTTCGTCATAGGCCTGTTGATGGTGATGGGCGTGCTCGTCGCCATGCAGAGCCTGGTGGTGGGCCGCCAGTTCCAGCTCACCACCCGCGCCGGTGGCGACACCACCAGCGTGGTGAACCTCAACACCCAAACGAGCCGCAACCTGCAGCTCAACGTGCTGCCGGACAAGCCCGGCGCCAACCGCACGCCGCCGCTGCCGGAGGATACAAACCTCGCGCGGGTGCAGCCGCCGGAGCTGCCGCTGCCTTCCATGGCGCTGCCCGCGTTCAAGCCACCGTTCGCCACCCTGCCGGCCCAGGCCATCGCCGAGGCCGCGCCGGAACAGACCGCGCCCGCGGCCACCACCGCGCCCGCGCAGCAGCCGGTGCTGGCGGTGGGCGACATCGTGTTGGTCGAGCGTGTCGAGCCCAAGTTCCCGGTGCAGGCGATCCGCGCCGGCATCGAAGCCGGATCGGTGACGGTGAGGTTCACCGTCGAGACCGACGGCAGCGTGTCGAACCCGGTGGTGACCGACGCCAAGCCGCGCCGCGGCGTGTTCGACGACGCGGCCCTGCGCGCGGTGGTGAAATGGAAGTTCAAGCCGCTCTCTCAGCCGCGCGACACCTCCGTGATCGTGGCGTTCACCCAGGGAGGTGGCGGGTGAACCATCGCCGCATCGCCGCCGCCGCGCTGCTTGCCGTGCTCGGCATGGGCCTGCTCGCCGCCGCGCGCGCCGAGACCGTGCTCAACCAGGGCGTGATCTCCACCAGCCTGTTCCGCAAGATGCGCACGGTGCAGAATCTGATCCGCGGCGGCCAGTACGCCGACGCGCTCACCCAGATCGGCTACCTGCAGGGCGTGACCACCAACGCCTACGAGGCAGCGGTGGTGCGCGAGCTCAGCGCCGACCTCTACGCCGCGCGCGGCGACTACGCCAGCGCGCAGTCCTCCCTGCAGCCGGTGGTGCAGCAGGGCATCCTCTCGGGGAGCGAGCAGCGCGAGGCGCAGCTCACCCTGGGCAAGCTCCTGGTGGCGAACGGACAGTACCAGGCCGGCGTCGACACGCTGCGCAACTCACTGCAGGGCCAGGAGAACCCGCCGGCGGACGTGCTCATCACGTTGGCGCAGGCCTACGCCCAGCTCGGCGCCTGCCGCCAGGCCGTGCCGGAGGCTAAGCGTGCTCTCGACCTCACCGTCGAGCCGCCCTCAGAGTGGTACCAGATCCTGGTCTCCTGCCAGTACCAGAACCACGATTACGCAGGCGCGGCGGAGACGCTGCAGTCGGCGCTGGCCCGCTTCCCGGATCAGACACAGTACTGGCAGCAGCTCGGCCAGGCCTACGCCCAGTCCGGCGACGCATCCAAGGCGCTCGCGGTGTACGCGCTCATGTACCGCCAGGGCATGATCCGCCAGAGCCAGGACTACATGAACCTCACCTCGCTCTACCTGCAGAACAACATCCCCTATCAGGCGGGCGTGGTGCTGCAGGAAGGCCTGCAGTCCGGCGCAGTGTCTGCGAGCGAGGCGAACTACATGCTGCTTGCCAGCGCCTGGCAGGATGCCGGCGACCTGGAGCGCACGGTGGCGGCGCTGGGTGAGGCGGTTAAGCAGTCGAAGAGCGGTGAAGCCTACTTGGCCCAGGCGCAGATCTATACCCAGCGCCACGAGTGGTTCTCCGCCATCGACACCGCGAAGAAGGCCATCGCCCGCGGGGGGCTCAAGCGGCCCGGCCGCGCGTGGCTATTGCAGGGCATCGCCCAGGTGCAGAACCGGCAGTACGACGAGGGCAGCGCCTCGCTGCGCGAGGCCCTGAAGTACGACGACGCGCGTACCCAGGCGGAAGCCTGGCTGCGCTACCTCAGCACCCGCAGCGGTTGATTCGGCACAGCACGGCTCCGCGCTGCGGAAGCGATTCCCCTGCTTGATTTGTCATTGGTGATGCTGCGCATCCGGCTCGCCGCAATGGGCGAGCACGCGCGCGCGCACCGTATCGCGCAGATGCCGCGCTGCGTCGCCGTTGCGGGCCTGCGGCGCTACCGGTTCCATCACTTCGACTTCGAGATGGCCGGGGCGAGGCCACCAGCAGTGTGCCGGCAGCATGTGGCGCGCGCCGCGGATCGCGACGGGGGTCACCGGCAGTCCGGAACGGGTCGCTGCCAGGAACCCGCCCAGGTGGAAGGCGCGCAGCCCCGGCGCCGCGACGAAGGTCCCTTCCGGGAACACGCCGAGGCAGCTCTCCTCGCCGGCACGCCGCATCAGGCGTCTGGCGTCGCGGTGCGCGCCGTGCTTGTCGAAGCGTTCCACGAACTCAGAACCCAGGCGCTGCAGCATCCAGCCCACCACGGGCACGCGGGTGATCTCGCGCTTGATGACGAAACCGAAGCGGGGCGGCAGCGCCGCGGCGAGGATGGCACCGTCCAGGTAGCTCGCATGGTTGGCGGCCACGATGCAGACCTGGGGCAGATTATGGAGTCCCTTTACCTTGAGGCGGACTCCCATCAGGCGGAACAGGGTGCGGGCGCTCCAGTGGGCCGCGCGGCGCCGCCGGTCCCGCCCCGGCAGCACTATGACCACCACCATGGAGGGCAGCACGAACAGCAGCATCAGCAGCCAGACCCGCCAGGGAAACAATAGATTCAATGACTTAGAGTGGGAGGCCATGGGCCCGGCAGTATCCGGGTTGGGGCCTGCCAGGGCAAGCGGAGCAGGGGGTATGCTGGCATATATTGTCAAAAGTGGTATATATTTGACATATAAGTGTGAACCTCATCACGGTGTTAACCGATAAAAGCACCGAGACTTGCCACACCCGAACAGGAAGTCGGGAACTGGTTAGCACACTAAATTAAAGGGATGCCCCCATGAGCGAGAACAAAGACCTGCGAGAGATCAACACCCCCATCCCCGGCAGCATGCCGGTGCCGCTGTCCGTGCACGTCACCGACCCCGGTCACCCGCAGCCGGATGTGGAGCGCTTCCTCGACTCCATGTGGAGCGAGCGCGGTCTCTCGGAGAACACCCTGGCCGCGTACCGCGCCGATCTCTCCGGGCTCTCCCGCTGGCTGGAAGGCCAGGGCGTCGAACTCATGGACGCGCAGCGCGAGCATCTCCTGGCGTTCCTCGCCTGGCGCGTGCAGCAGGGCGCGCGCCCGCGCTCAACTGCGCGTCAGCTCTCGAGCATCCGCCGCTTCTACCGCCATATGCTCCGCGAGGGCAAGCTGGCGGAAGATCCGACCACCCGCATCGACATGCCGAAGCTCGGCCGTCCGCTGCCCAAGTCCCTGAGCGAGGGCGAGGTGGAGTCGCTGTTGCGTGCCCCGGACGTGGCCGAACCCCTCGGCATCCGCGACCGCGCCATGCTGGAGCTCCTGTACGCCACCGGCCTGCGCGTGTCCGAGCTCGTCTCGGTGCGCATGTCGCAGCTCAACCTCAAGCAGGGTGTGGTGCGGGTGCTCGGCAAGGGCAACCGCGAGCGCCTGGTCCCGGTGGGCGAGGAAGCCACCAAGTGGATCGAGAAGTTCCTGACCGACGCGCGCCTGGACATCCTGGGCGGCCGCCAGTCCGACTACCTGTTCCCGACCCGCCGCAGCGACTACATGACGCGCCAGGCGTTCTGGCACATCATCAAGCGCTACGCCGAGGTCGCCAACATCTCGGCCTCGCTGTCGCCGCACACCCTGCGGCACGCGTTCGCCACGCACCTCCTGAACCACGGCGCCGACCTGCGCGTGGTGCAGATGCTGCTGGGCCACAGCGACGTGTCCACCACGCAGATCTACACCCACGTGGCGCGCGAGCGCCTGAAGGATGTGCACTCGAAGCACCATCCGAGGGGCTGAGTTTTTGGTGTAACCCCCTGGGGCCGCGTGCAAACGCGGCCCTTCTTTTTTGCGGAGAGCGATGACCCGGCGGCGCTCGCCGCCCGTGCGTCTAGCGCTCGAGCAGCTTGAGCTTCTCGGGCTTGCCTTCCCATTCCTTGGCGTCGGCGGGGGCAGGTTTCTGGCGGGTGATCACCGGCCATCCCTGGGCCAGTTCGGCATTGAGCTTCTTGAAGGCCTGCTGGTCTTCCGGCAGGTCGTCTTCCGAGTAGATCGCGTTGATGGGGCACTCCGGCTCGCACAGGGTGCAGTCGATGCACTCCTCGGGGTCGATCACCAGGAAGTTCGGGCCCTCGTGGAAGCAGTCCACCGGGCAGACTTCCACGCAGTCCGTATACTTGCACTTGATGCAGTTCTCGGTGACGACGAATGCCATGCAGGGGACCTCCTTTCTCTGGAACGGGATTCTAGCGTTTTTCCCAGGTGGTGGTGTGGAAGCCGAAGCTGCCGCGACGGCGGTCCTCCAGGTAGCGCTCCAGGGTGAAACGCACGCTGGGGAAGGCGATCTCGCCCCAGGGGATATCGCGCTCCTCCACCAGCATCGTGTCCAGGCTCTCGGGGCCCGCGGCATGCCGGCCGTCCGCGAGGGTGCCGCGGAACATGAGATGCACCTGGCTCACGTGGGGCACGTCCACCAGCGCGAAGGGCACGAGACCCTGGGCCTGTGCCAGCGCTTCCTCCACGGTCTCGCGAGCGGCGGCCTGGGAGGTGGTCTCGCCGTTCTCCATGAAGCCCGCCGGCAGGGTCCAGTAGCCGGCACGCGGCTCGATGGCGCGCTTGCAGATGAGGATGCGGCCCTGCCACTCCAGCACGCAGCCGGTGACGAGCTTGGGGTTCTGGTAATGGACGATGCCGCAGGCCTGGCAGACGTGACGGGGCAGGTGGTCGCCGGGCGGCGTGGTCACCACCAGGTCTTTGCCGCAGTTGCTGCAGAACTTCATAGGGGGTCGGGACGGTGGGGAAGACTCAATCTTAATCTTCTGGTGCCCGGAGAGGGAATCGAACCCACACTCCTTTAGAGGGAACGGGATTTTGAGTCCCGCGCGTCTACCAGTTCCGCCATCCGGGCTTGTCTGCAAATCAATCGGGATTTTGCCATAACTACGCCGCAGTGACGAGTGATTTTAGGTGAAACGACGGCAGCTGGCCGGCGGCGGCTGAGTCCATCCCGATCCTATCCGGCATGCGCTCCAATTCTTCTGAGCCAGCTCACAGACGGGGCCCGTAATCGAGCATAGATTCGGCAACGTGCTCCAGCATTCCAGATGTGTTGAAGGCAATCGGCTTCGTCAGGCGACAGCCGCAATATTGTTGGCGCTCGCCGCCAGCCCGACCTTCGCCATGGCAGCGAGCCCCGCCCCGGGATCGCCGCTGGACTCGGGCGACATGCTGGTGGTCTCCGATTCAAGCACCATGATCGTAGGCGCGCATTCCATGGCCCGCGATGCGGCCGGCGGCTTCGTCATGGTGTGGGAACAGTCGGCAAACAGCTTCCCGAATCCCACCTCCCTCCATGTCCAGCGCTTCAATGCCGCAGGGAAGCCCCAAGGCAGCCCGTTCCAGGTCCAGACCTCGGACATCGAGCCCTTAGCCCCTTCGGTCGCGATGGACGCGGCGGGCGATTTCGTGGTGGCGTGGGTGAGCATAGGCGCGCCGTACCAGCAGACCGCCACCTATGACGTCCACGCCCAGCGCTACAGCGCCGCCGGCATCGCGCAGGGCGGCGAGTTCCTGGTCAGCACGTACGCCGACTTCGACGACCTCAACCCCAGCGTGGCCATGGATGCAGCGGGTGATTTCGTCATCGTCTGGCAGGGTGAGCCCTCTCCGGGTGGTGTGCCCGAGCCTCTGGAGGACTATCGGATCTACGCCCGGCGCTACAGCATCGCTGGCATCGCCCTGGGCGACCAATTCCGGGTCAGCAATGCCAGCACCAACCAGTCTTGGCCCAGCGTGGCCATGGACGCGGCAGGAGACTTCGTCGCGGTCTGGCACACGGGGGATGACCAGAACTTTGGCTACCCGGTTCAAGATATCCTCGCCCAGCGCTACGATGCCGCAGGTATCGCCCAAGGCGGCGCGTTCCCGCTCAGCACCGCCCCCAATACCGGCCGAGAAGATCCACACGTGGCCATGGATGCGGGCGGACGCTTCGTGGTG
>DATAHN010000137.1:0-5248 GCA_036263155.1 Gammaproteobacteria bacterium
CGACATTAGTGCATCCCTGCACGTCAATCGAACCCGCGCTTCGCGCGAGTTCGATTCCAACGTCTCAAGCCATGAGCAAACAAAAAGGGCCACCTGAAAGACAGGCGGCCCTTTTTGTTTGCTTTTGGTGGAGGCGGCGGGAATCGAACCCGCGTCCGTAAGTGATCCGCCCTTGGCTCTACATGCGTAGCACACGTCTTTGATTTAACTGCCAGCTACCCGACGGGCAGGGAAAACTGTCAGCGATTCCGGTATTTTTAACCGTCCGGCGCCGGATGCACCGTACAGCGGTCTTGTGAGCACGACCTCTGAAGCGCCACCGAAGTGACTCTGGACGCACAAGCACGGCTCCAGTCAGAGGCTAGCCGGGATTAGGCGGCTAGGGCGTAGTTGCTATCGTTCGCAGCTAAGCGTTGTTGCAAGACAGTTTTACGAGGAATCCTGCACCTCGGCATGCACTTCGGGTTTCACGACCCACGTCGAAACCAGGTCGCCCCCAATGCGCTTCTATTCTACCAGTTATGAGATGGGGCCGATTTGGCCCGCTTTAAAGGCTCAGTGGCGGGTCAGGCGGCCTTTTTGCCGTTCCCAGTCCCGCTCCTTGATGGCGGCCCGCTTGTCGTGGGCCTGCTTGCCCTTGGCGAGGCCGACCTCGAGCTTGGCGCGGCCCTTGCTCCAGTACATGGCGGTGGGCACGAGGGTGTAGCCCTTGCGCTCCACGGCGCCGATGAGCCGGGCCAGTTCTTCCCGGTGCATGAGCAGCTTGCGGGTACGGGTCGGGTCAGGGTGGATGTGGGTGGAGGCGGTCATGAGCGGGGTGATGAGGGCGCCCAGGAGGTAGGCTTCCCGGTCCTTGATGATCACGTAGCTCTCGGCGATCTGCACCTTGCCGGCGCGCAGGCTCTTCACTTCCCAGCCTTCCAGGGCGATGCCGGCCTCGAAGCGGTCCTCGATGAAGTAGTCGAAGCGCGCGCGCTTGTTGAGCGCGATGGTGGACTGCCCCTTCTTCTTGTCGTCTTCGTCTTTCTTCGCCATGGCGACATTATATAGGGGAGTGACGGGAAGCTGGTCCCGCTGCCACAATATCCGTATGCGGAAAGTCCATAAAAACGCATTGGTCCCTTACAGCGCTGCAGACATGTACGCGCTGGTGAACGACGTGCCGAGCTATCCCGAGTTCCTGCCCTGGTGCCGCGGCGCCGAGGTGCTGGAGCAGTCCCCCACGCTGATGCGCGCGCGGCTGGATCTCGCGCGGGGCCGCTTCAGCAAGAGCTTCACCACCCGCAACCTCTTGGTGCCCGGCCAGGGCATCACCATGACCCTGGAGGACGGGCCCTTCAAGCACCTGGAGGGCCGCTGGCGTTTCTCGGACCTGGGGCCGGAGGGCTCGAAGGTGGAGCTGGACATGGAGTTCCAGTTCGACAGCACGCTCCTGGACCTGGTGGCGGGGCCGGTGTTCGAGGACATCTGCAATTCGCTGGTGGATGCTTTCATCCGCCGCGCCACCGAGCTGCATGGCGGCTGAAGCCTCGATCCGGGTGGAGGTCTGCTACGCCCGGGCGGACGTGCAGGCCATGGTGGCCCTGACCTTGCCCACGGGTACCACGGCACGACAGGCTGCGGAGCGCTCCGGCCTCGCGGCGCGTTTCCCGGAGATCGATCTCGCGAAGATGCCGCTCGGCATCCGCGGCAAGCGCGTGGCGCCGGATCAGGTGTTGGAAGAAGGAGACCGCCTGGAGATCCTGCGGCCGTTGACCGCAGACCCAAAGGAGACGCGGCGTCGCCTGGCGGCGCGCGGCAAGACGATGTCGAGTAAAGGCTGACTCAGTTCGAGGGCGCGGGCGCTAGCCCGCGCGACCCGGCATGGATGCCGGGGCCGGAACCAGCACCAGGGATGGGTCAGAAGACAGAGTTCACTGGACTGAGCTGGATCAGTTTGGCGGAGAAGGTGCGTTGTAGTTGTTCTCGCTGTCCGGCAGCTGCGAGGCGTCCTTGATGGTGGGCAGCTTGAGCTGCTCTTCCTTGTTCTTGACCGGAGGCTGGTCGATGCGGGTGACCTTGCCGCCGTCGAAGTACACGATCACGTGCCAGTCCTGCTCCGGACGGCCATCGTTCGGGTTCACGTAGCGCACGTAGTCCCAGCGGTTCGGGTGGAACGGGTCCTGCACCATGGCGCGGCCAAGCACGAACTGCACCTGGGCCATGGTCATGCCCGGCTTCACCTTGGCGATGCTCTCGTCGTCGAGGAAGTTGCCCTGGCGGATCTCCGGCTTGAAGCAGCCGGTGAGGCAGAGGGCGGTGGCGGCGATCAGCAGCAGGGGGCGGGCGCGCATGCGTCTTGGGTTGCGTTGCTTGAAGAGGGGAGCATAATACCTGACCAGCCCCCTCCCAAGCCAGAAAAGCCGTGACCCAAGCCTCCGCCGAGAACCAGGAACTGCGCAACGCCGGCCTCAAGGTCACGCTGCCGCGGGTCAAGATCCTGGAGATCCTGGAGCGCAGCAACCCCCGCCACATCAGCGCGGAGGACATGTACAAGGCGCTCCTGGAGTCGGGGGAGGATATCGGCCTCGCCACCGTGTACCGGGTGCTGACCCAGTTCGAGACCGCCGGCCTCGTGACCCGCCACCACTTCGAGGGCGGCCACTCGGTGTTCGAGCTGAACCAGGGCGCGCACCACGACCACATCCTGTGCGTGAAGTGCGGGCGGGTGGACGAGTTCGTGGACCCGGAGATCGAGTCGCGGCAGAAGAAGATCGCGAGCGCGAAGGGTTACGAGATGACGGACCATTCCCTCTACATCTACGGCATTTGCTCCAACTGCCGTAAGTCCATGAAGTGACCCCCAAAGCTACTGCGCTTGCCATAGCTTCGTTGCGCTTCGGACTCGCAGTCGGTCATGTAGATAAGAGTGCACTCCCTCCTGCTCGCCTCGCGCGCCTCGCTCTGGCTGCGCTCGCTACGCTTTGGGGTCGAGTGTGGTTCTTAGCTAGTTTGTAACCCGAGAAATCATTTCCCTGGCGTGCTTGCGGGTCGTTTCCGTGATCTCCACGCCGCCCAGCATCCGCGCCAGTTCTTCCACCTGCGATTTCTTATCTAAGGGCTCGATCTGGGTCACGGTGCCCTGGCCCTTAGGCAGCTTCGCCACCCGGAAATGCTGGTGGGTCTGGGAGGCCACCTGGGGCAGGTGGGTGACGCAGAGCACCTGGCGCTTGCCGGCCAGGGCCCGCAGCTGTCTCCCTACGATCTCCGCCACGCCGCCGCCGATGCCCGCGTCCACCTCGTCGAAGATCATGGACGGTATCGCCGCCGCTTGGGCCGCCATCACCTGGATGGCGAGGGAGATGCGCGAGAGCTCGCCGCCGGAGGCCACCTTGGCCAGCGGCTTCTCAGGCTGGCCCTTGTTGGCGCTCACCAGGAACTCCACCTGGTCCACGCCCTTGGCGGTGAAGCGTTCCAGGTCGGCCGTCACCGCGACGCTGAACTTGCCGCCGGCCATGCCCAGTTCCTGCATGGCGGCGGTGACTTTCTTGCCCAGGTCAGCCGCGGTCTTCACGCGCTTGGCGTGGAGCTCGTCGGCGGCCTTCTTGTAGGAAGCCTCCAGGCGCTTGAGCTCGGCTTCCAGGTCCTGCAGCGCGATATCGGAATTCTCGAGGGTGCGCAGTTCGATCTGCAGCGCGTCGAAGCGCTCCAGGAGTTGCTCCGGCTCGATGCGGTGCTTGCGGGCGAGGTCGTGGATGGAACCCAGGCGGCCCTCCAGCCACTCCAGGCGCTTGGGATCCATGTCCAGGTCCGCGAGGTAGCCGCGCAACGCGTCGGCAGCCTCTGAGATCTGCACCTCCGCGTCTGCCAGGGTGCGGCGGATGGCCTCGAACTTGGGCTCCAGCTCGCTCGTGGCATCGAGGGCGGCGAGGGCGCGGCTCACCAGTTGGTGCGCGGTGCCTTCCTCGGCTTCGTACAGTGAATCCAGCGTGGACTGGGCCGTCTCCAGGAGCTTGCCGCCGTGGGCGAGGCGCTTGTGCTCGGCGTCGATGGCCTGCACTTCGCCGGGCTTCAGGGCCAGGGCGGAAAGCTCCGCGACCTGGTGGCGCAGCATCTCGATGCGCGAGTCCCGGTCGCCGGCTGCGGCCTTGAGGGTGGTGAGCCGGTCGTGGGTGATCTTCCACTCGCCATGCAGCTTGGCGACCGCCTGCAGCAGGTCGGCGTGGTCACCGTAGCCGTCCAGCAGCGCCATCTGCGCCGCCGGGCGCATGAGGGACTGGTGCTCGTGCTGGCCGTGGATGTCCAGCAAGAGCTCGCCGAGTTCCTTGAGGGAGGCGAGGGGCACGCTGCGGCCGTTGATCTGGGCGCGGGAGCGGCCGTCCTTGCCCACCACCCGGCGCAGGATGCACTGGCTGTCGTCGGCGAGGTCGTTATCCTCGAGCCAGGCGGCGGCGTCCTTCGCGTCCTTGAGGTCGAACTCGGCGCTCATCTCGGCCTTCTCGCTGCCGTGGCGCACCACGTCCGCGTCGGCCCGGTCACCCAGCACCAGCCCCAGGGCGTCCACTAGGATGGATTTGCCCGCGCCGGTCTCGCCCGTGAGCACGGTCATGCCCGGTTTGAACTCCAGCTCCAGGGTGTCGATGATCGCGAAGTCGCGGATCAGGATGTGTGTGAGCATTTTTCGCAATCTATCCCGGTTGTCCCGCGGTAAAGGGATTTACCGCCGTTCTTCGACCGTCTTCGGTCGAAGAATCGGAGGGATCGCGGATTTACTCCGCGATCCCGATAATGAAAAAGCCAGGGACGGCTTTTTCAGTTCGAATGGCTCCTATGGCCGCCCCAGTGGAGCTTGGTGCGCAGGATCGTATAGTAATCGTAACCGCGCGGATGGATGAAGGAGAGGCGCTGGCCGGCGCACTTCACCTGCACGCGCGCGCCGGTGTCCATGAGTTCCGCATGCTGGCCGTCCCAGGTCACCTGGGCGCGCCCGCCGTGGGTGTCGCCGACGCGGATCTCCACCACGCTCTTGCCCGAGACCACGATGGGGCGGTCGCCCAGGGTGTGGGGGCAGATGGGGACGAGGGCGATGGCGTCCATGGCCGGGTGCACGATGGGGCCGCCGCCGGAGAGCGCGTAGGCGGTGGAACCGGTGGGCGTCGCCACCACGATGCCGTCCGCCCGGTAGGCGCAGACGAAGTGGCCGTCCACCCAGGTCTCGAACTCGATGAGCCGGCCGCCGTCGGACTTGTGCACCACCACGTCGTTGAGC
>DATAHN010000138.1:0-5260 GCA_036263155.1 Gammaproteobacteria bacterium
CATGCCCGAGGGCGCCAAGGGGCGCAACTTCCTGCGCCACCTCGCGCTGACCGGCACAGACCGCTATCTGGACGCCACCGCGCTGTTCAAGCGTGACCAGAAGCTGCGCCTGTTCCGGCCCGAAGCAGCGGAGCTGCTGGATAACCACGATCCCTCCCGTGAGGCGCGAGCCTTCCTCAAGCGCCTGGACGGCGATTGGCTCTCGACCCTGCAGCACTGGGACCTCAAGAGCTATCTGCCGCTGGACATCCTCACCAAGGTGGACCGCATGAGCATGGCGCATTCGCTCGAGGCACGGGTACCCCTGCTCGACCATAAGCTGGTGGAGTTTGCGGCCACCATCCCGCACGAATACCGCCTGCGCAACGGCGAGACCAAGAGCATCTTCAAGCGCGCCATGCGCGGCATCCTGCCGGACGAGATCATCGACCGCCGCAAGCAGGGTTTCGCGGTGCCGCTGGGCGCCTGGTTCCGCGGGCGCCTTTCGGGCTTCGCCCGCGAACTGTTGCTGGACGGCAGTGCCCGCAACCACATCTTCGACCGCGGCTACATCTCGCAGCTCCTGGAGATGCACGAGCGCGGCCGCGACCACAACCTCCAGCTCTGGACGCTGATCTCCTTCGAGCTCTGGTGCCGCAGGTTCCTGGATGCGCCCAAGCCACGGCCGGAACTGCGCCTGCCGGCGGTGCCCCTGCTTGGTGCGCCCACGGAGGCACGAGCATGAGCATGGAATTCATATCGAAGCTATACCGGGACTTCCGCATGGCGAACACGCAACTGGCCTTCGACGACCTGGGGCGACAGCCGGAGCCCGAGCCGCGGGGCACCGCGTTGCGCGCGGTGCAGGACCGCCGCAAGCCGCTGACCGTGGCCTACATCGCGGGCGACGGCCGCAGCGGCTCGACCCTGCTGGATCGGCTCATCGGCACCTATCCCGGCACTTTCTCCTGCGGCGAGCTCGGCAACCTGCTGCAATCCATCGCCTCACCGGACGAATTCTGCGCCTGCGGCTCCCGCGCCCAGGATTGCAGCTTCTGGCGCGACGTGGTGGCGCGCTGGAGCGCCTCGGTGCCGGACTTCACCGAACGCGAATACCGATCGCTGCAGCGGCGCTACGAGCGGCTGCGTTCGCTGCTGCGGCCCTTCGACGAGCTTTCCTTCGATCGGCCGCAGTTCGCCCGCTATGCCGAATACACCCAGGCGCTGTTCATCGCGATCTCCGAACTGTCCGGCGCCAGCGTGATCGTGGACTCCTCCAAGAACCCGGCCCGGGCCCTGGCCCTGTCACGGGTACCGGGCCTTGATGTGCGCATGCTGCATCTGGTGAGGGACGTGCGGGGCGTGGCGTATTCCCTGCGCAAGTCCAAGCGCCGCAACAACCTCAGGTTCGCCGGCACCTGGGCCGCCATCAACTACTGCTGCGAGCGGGTGCGTCCCAAGATCCTCGGGCCAAACCTGTTCCTGCGCTATGAGGACTACACCGCGGATCTGGACGGCACCCTGGGCCAGCTCGCGGAGCTCCTCGGTACCGAGCGCATTGGCTTCGAGGAGAGCACCAGCCACCTCATGAAGCAGGGTCACCAGGTAGCTGGCAACGACGCCCGGATGCGCCCGGTGCAGAAGATCTCCACTGATGAGATCTGGCGCAGTCAGTTCGGTTTCGGCCTGCAGAAGGGACTGTACCTGCTGGTGCTGCCGCTCATGCTGCGCTATCGCTACCGCCCCTGAGGTCCCACCATGAGCGCTACACAGCCCATCAGCTCCATGTCCACGCAGCCGACGCCCAGCGTCACCCTGGTGGCGGCCGGCCTCGAGATCCTGGGCGGGCAAGGCGTGCAGGCGGAGGCCTTGGTGCAGGGCCTGCGCAAGAACGGCTACGCCGTGCGTTTCCTGCCCATCAACCCGCAGTTCCCGGCCTCCCTGCGTTGGCTGCGCAAGCTGCGCTATGCGCGCACTGTCTTCAACCAGCTCCTGTATCTGCCGAGCCTCGCCTCGCTGCGCCGCAGCGACGTGGCCCACGTGTTCTCGGCTTCCTACTGGTCGTTCCTGTTGGCACCGGTACCGGCGCTCCTGGCCGCCAAGCTCTTCCGCAAGCGCGCGGTGCTGCACTACCACAGCGGTGAGGCGGAGGAGCACTTGTCCCGTTGGGGCGCTCTGGTCCACCCCTGGCTGCACCTCGCCGATGAGATCGTGGTGCCATCCGAGTATTTGCACGACGTGTTCGCCCACTACGGCTACCACACCCGCGTGGTCAAGAACGTCGTGGACACACAGCGCTTCGCCTACCGCGAGCGTTCACCGCTCCGGCCCCGGCTGCTGTCGGTGCGCAACCTCGAACCCCATTACCGGGTGGAGGACGTGGTCCTGGCTTTCCCCCAGGTGAAGGCGCGGCACCCTGGCGCCACTCTCACGGTGGCGGGGTATGGCAGCGAGGAGGCGCGCCTGAAATCACTGGCTGCATCGCTGGGCGTGGAGGGCATCCGCTTCACCGGCCGGGTCGAACCCGCCGCGGTGCCGGCGCTGTATGCGAAGGCGGACATCTTCATCAACGCTGCGGTGGTGGACAACCAGCCGGTCTCGGTGCTGGAAGCCTTCGCCTCGGGGCTGCCGGTGGTGAGCACCGGTACCGGCGACATCGCCGCCATGCTGCGCCACGGCGAGGCGGGCGTGCTGGTGCCGCCACATGATCCGCCGGCGATCGCCGCCGCCGTCAACGGACTCCTGGAACGCCCGGAGCGGGCGCTGGAACTCGCGCGCGCCGGGCGCGCCGAGGCGGAACTCTACACCTGGTCCCGTATCGCCGGGGACTGGGCCGACGTCTACCGGAGGGACCTGGAATGAAATTCGAGAACCTGATGCGCGCAGACCTGGCGGACATCGCGAACCGCGGCTGGCAGGAAATGTGGCGCACCTTCGACCGCGTGGCGGTGGAGAAGGAAGGCGTGCGCAGTCTCGGCGTGTTCGACCACCTGGCCCCACGCCCCTTGCCGGCCTGGAGCCAGGACAGCGCACAGCGCGCGTCGGTGCAGTCCGGGCAGTTCTTCGCCGGTCCCGCGGAGTCCGACCTTGCGGATTTCTTCGCCGCACGCCTCCCCGGCACCCGTGAGCGCAGCCTCGCCGCGGGCGAGGCGCTGTGCCAGCGCAGCTTCAGCCTGCTGGGACACCGTGCCCTGTTCCTGAGCGAACCTCTCGACTGGCATCGGGACGCGGTATCCGGCTGCCGGGCGCCGCTGGTCCACTGGAGCCGCATCAACCCGCTGGACCCGGACAAGGTCGGTGACAGCAAGGTCACCTGGGAACTCAACCGCCACCAGTGGCTGGTGCACCTGGCCCAGGCCTGGCGCCTGAGCGGCGAGGAACGCTACGCAGTGCTGTTCGCCGAGAGTGTGCGCCACTGGATGCAGGCCAACCCGCCGGGCATGGGCATCAACTGGGCCAGCAGCATGGAGATCTCCTACCGGCTGATCAGCTGGTGTTGGGCCCTGGAGCTGTTCCGCGGCGCACCGCCACTCACACCCGGCCTGCACGCCGAGATGCTGGGCTGGCTGCGCGCCCATGCCTCCCATGTGGAGAAATACCTCTCCCATTACTTCTCGCCCAACACCCACCTCACCGGCGAAGCCCTGGGTCTCTTCTATGCCGGCACGCTGTTCCCGGAGCTGCCACGTGCAGCCCGTTGGCGCCGCCTGGGCCAGAACATCCTGCTGGAGCAGCTGACGCGCCAAGTGCACGCGGACGGGGTGTACTTCGAGCAGTCCACCTGCTACCAGCGCTACACCATCGAGATCTACCTGCACTTCCTCATCCTCGCCCGACGCAACGGCATCGAAGTGCCGGCGTGGGCCCTGGAGCGGGTGCAGAAGATGCTCGATAGCCTGCTCGCGTTCTGCCGCCCCGATGGCAGCATGCCCCAGATGGGAGATACCGACGGCGGCCGGCTGCTGCCGCTCGCGCAGCGCGGCGCCGACGATTGCCGCGACGTGCTCTCGCTGGCAGCCGCCTTCTTCGGTCGCGCCGACTATGCCTGGGCCGCCCGCGGCATCACACCGGAAGTGGCCTGGCTCCTGGGGCGCGCTGGGTGGGAAGCGTTCGATGCGCTGGAACCGGTGCCTCCGGCCACGCCGCCCTCACGCCTCTTCCCGGAAGGTGGACAGGCAGTGCTGCAGAGTGGCTGGGAGCATGATGCCCACCAGCTGCTGCTGGACGTGGGCCCGCTGGGCTGCCGCGTGACCAGTGGCCACGGCCACGCTGACCTGCTCGCCATCCAGTGCAGCGCCTACGGCAAGGCACAGCTCGTGGACCCCGGCACCTATTGCTACACCGGCAACGCCCACTGGCGCGATCATTTCCGCAGCAGCGCCGCCCACAACACGGTGACAGTGGACCACAAGAGCCAGGCGGTGCCGGTGGGGCCGTTCGCCTGGCGCAGCCGCCCTGCGGCGAAGCTGCGCAACTGGATCACCACGCCCGGCTTCGACTATGTGGACGCGGAGCACGACGCGTACCGGCGTCTCAGCGACCCGGTGCGGCATCGCCGCCGCGTGCTGTTCGTTAAACCCCACTACTGGGTGGTGGTGGATGACCTGGAAGGTGCGGAAGTGCATACGGTGGACCTGCAGTTCCAGTTCGCGCCCATGCCTCTGGTGCTGGGTGGCGATGGCTGGGCCCGCAGCGGGCGCACCAGCGACCCCGGCCTGTTCCTGCGCGCTTTCTCCACCGCGCCCCTGCAGGCGGCCGTGCACGAGGGCGAGGTGGAACCGATCCGCGGCTGGGTCTCCCCGGACTATGGCCTGCGCGCGCCGGCGCCGCAGCTCGTGTACTCCACGTCCGCGCAATTGCCGCTGCGCATCGTCACGTTGCTGGTACCCCATGCGCCGGGCGAGACCCGGCGGCCCGAGGTGACGGCGGTGCAGTCAGGCGGGAGCACCAAGCTCATCTTTGGCGGCGGCCGCGAGATCGTACGGGTCAACGGCCAGCAGGTGACCGTGGAAAGAGCCGACGGTACCGGCATCACGCCCCTTGGCCATGCGGAGACGCACTGATGTGTGGCATCGCAGGCATCCTCAAACTCGATGGCGCCCCGGTGGAGTACGCGCGCCTGGAACGCATGCGCGACGTGCTGCAGCACCGGGGACCGGATGGCAGCGGCATCGTGATCCGCGGTCGCGTGGGCCTCGCCCATAACCGCCTGTCCATCATCGACCTCGGCACCGGCAGCCAGCCCATGGCCGGCACCCAGCACGCCTGGATCAGCTACAAC
>DATAHN010000139.1:0-13724 GCA_036263155.1 Gammaproteobacteria bacterium
GTCCGGTTGAGTCCGGCCAGCGCCTGTTCAGCCAGAACGTGGAGACCTCCCAGTTCGCGGCCGGCTTCAAGGGCTACTTCAACCTCGGTGGCAACGAGTGGGATTGGGACGTCAACTACGTCTACGGCAACAACTACAGCACCACGCTGACCACTGGCCTGTTCAACACCGAGCGCCTGGCCACGGCCCTGGATTCCCCGGGTGTCGCGTCCTGCGCCTCGCAGTCCAACTGCGTGCCGTTCAACATCTTCGGCGGTAATGGCTCCATCACCCCGGCGATGCTGAACTACGTGCTGTACGAAGACCACAGCATCGTCGCCGTGAACCAGCGCGACTACACCGCGAACCTGAACGGCTCCCTGGCGGACCTGCCGGCGGGCCCGCTGGGCTTCGCTTTCGGCGCCGAGTACCTGGAGCAGGACGGCTTCTCGCACCCGGATGCGACCACCTCGACCGGCAACACTTCCGGCAGCGTGACGCAGCCGACCGACGGCCGTACCAAGACCAACGCCGAGTACGTGGAGTTCGACTTCCCGCTGGTGGCTGACGCTCCCGGCTTCAAGATGCTCGACCTCGACGTCGCGAACCGCTGGTCGCAGTTCAAGTGGTTCGGCGGCGCCCCCGGCCAGCCCGGCTCGACCACGGTGCACACCGCCAACGCGTCCACCGCGCGTGCCGCCCTCAAGTGGCAGCCGCTGGACACGCTGCTGGTGCGCGCTTCCTGGTCGCAGGGCTTCCGCGCCCCGAGCGTGAGCGACCTGTTCTTCGGTCACTCCGACTCGTTCCCGACGGTCAATGACCCTTGCGCGGTCAACCCGACCCCGGCCGGCTGCCCGAGCCATCACACGCAGCCGAACGCGCAGATCAAGACCACCATCGGCGGTAACCCGCTGCTGGAACCGGAGAAGGCCCTGTCCCGCTCCATCGGGTTCGTCTATAACCCCGAGTTCCTGCCGGGCTTCGACTTCAGCGCCGACTACTACAAGATCGAGCTCAACAACCAGATCACGGCGATCGCGCCCCAGACCATCCTGAACAGCTGCTACCTGGCGAACAACACCGCCAACTGCGGCAAGATCACGGTGAACGGCGGCATCATCACCAACATCCTGGACACCAACGTCAACATCGGCGGCACCCGCACCAGCGGCGTGGACGTCTCGACTCACTACAAGCTGCCGTCCACCTCGGTCGGCGACTTCAAGGTGGGCTTGGACTGGACGTTCCTGAAGAGCTTCATGATCACGATCCCGACCGGCAACGCGCTGCCGCTGCCGCAGTTCTCCAGCACCGAGCTGGCGGGCACCACGACCTCCTTCGGCGGCTTCCCGCGCCAGAAGGCGAACGCGAGCCTGACCTGGAACTACGGCGACTGGTCCGCGAGCTGGATGGTCCAGTACATCGGCGCCATGTACGAGGGCTGCACGGCCCGCACGCTGGCCACGTACACCAGCCAGTGCTCGGATCCGACGGGCTTCTACCTGCCGACCGGCGGTACCGGCCGCAACCATGTGGGTGCGACCACGTATCACGACGTGCAGGCGATGTTCCACGCGGACGCGATCAATACCGACTTCACCTTCGGTATCCGCAACCTGTTCGACAAGAACCCCCCGGCGGTGCTGACGGCCTTCGCCAACAGCTTCCTGCCGGCCTTCTACCGCGTGCCCGGCCGCGAGTTCTACGGCCGCATCTCGGTGAAGTTCTAAGCGATCGGACCTAGGTGAGATTGAGCGGCCCCCGGAAGGGGGCCGCTTTTTTTGCGCCTCGCTTTAAAGCTGCTGCGCTCCGGTTGCTCGCCTCGAGCGCCTTGCCCTCCCTTCGCCCGCGACGCTTTAAAAAGCTGGCCGAAAGAGAAAGAAGAACGGGGGTGGGGCCGGTCTCAGTTAATCCGCTTGTCGCCGGCTTTCTTCCAGCTGGTCAGGAGGGCGTGGATCTCACGCTTGTAGGTGCAGCCGGAGGTGGCGCTCTCCTCGCCGGAGAGCAGGAAGTCGTAGAACGCGCCCATGGAGCGCACCTCGCGCACCTGCTCCAGGTTCACGATGGTGGAGCGGTGGATGCGCAGGAACGGCAGGCCGGCCAGCTTCTCCTCCATCTGCGAGATGCGGTCGCTGGTATGGATCACCTCGCCCGTGGTCATGTGGATGTTCACGTAGTCGCGGTCGGCGCGGATGCAGCGCATGTGGGTGGTGGAGAGGAAGCGCACGCGCCGTCCGATCTTCACCGGCACCCGCTCCGAGCGTGCCACCGGCACCGGTTCCGGACGCGGGTTGCCCAGGTTCTTCATGAGCAGGTCGATGTCCACGCGGCCCTCGGCGCGCTGGTCGCGTTCCACGAAGGCGCGGATGCGGCCCAGCGCCGCTTCGAAGCGGCCGGCGTCGAAGGGCTTGAGCAGGTAATCGATGGCGTCCACCTCGAAGGCCTTAACCGCGTAATGGTCGTAGGCGGTGGTCATGACCGTGTAAGGCCGCTTGGCGGCGGGCACCCGGCCCATCATCTGCATGCCGTCCAGGTGCGGCATCTGCACGTCCAGGAACAGCGCGTCGGGCGCGAGCGTCTCCAGCTTGCCGAGGGCGTCGCGGCCGTCGCCGCACTCGCCCACGATCTCGAAGTCGGGGTGGGCCCCGAGGAAGGCGCGGATCTTGCCGCGGGCGAAGGGTTCGTCGTCGACCACCAGGACGCGGATCATGGCTGGTTCTCCGGCTAGGGAACGGGGTTCGTCGGCCGCCACGGCCGACGAATGGGGCAAGACTGCCAGAGGCTCTTGGATGGCTCCAGGCGGACGGATGCCGGCGGATAGGGCCGTTTACGGGGTCTAGGGGGCCTTTACGGGGGTGAAGGCGGCCGGGGACAGGACGAAAGCATCCCGGGAAGGTTTTTTCAGCCCCCGCGCCGGGTGCGCTGCTCGAGGATGCGGCGCACGTTGCCGCGGTAGGTGGAGCCGGAGACGAAGCGGCTGCCGTCGGCCATCTGGAACTCGTAGTCGCCGTGTTTCTTCGGCTTCATCTCCCGTACGTGGTCCAGGTTCACCAGCACCGAGCGGTGGATGCGTACGAAGCCGGCGTCGGCGACCTGGTCCTCGATATCCTTCATGCGCTCGCGGATGCGCAGCTCCTCGCCCTGCAGCACGAGCTTGAGGTAGTCGCCCTCGGACTCCACGTACAGGATGGCGCCGGCGTCCAGCGGACGGATCGCGGTGCCCACCTTCACCAGGATGCGGGCCTTGCCGAGGCGCTTGTCCAGGAGCGAAGCGAGCTGGCTGAGGTGCCGGTCGAGACCTTCGCCCTGCGCCGGGACGCCGCCGGTCTCGCTGATGAGGCGGCGGGCCCGCCCCAGGGCGCGCTCGAAGCGGCTGGCGTCGAAGGGCTTGAGCAGGTAGTCCACCGCCTCCACCTCGAAGGCCTGGGCCGCGTACTCGCTGTAAGCGGTGGTGAAGATGATGTAGGGCGGGCGCTCCTTGCCGAGCACGTCCAGCAACTCGAAGCCGCCGAGCTCGGGCATCTGGATGTCCAGGAACACGAGGTCGGGGTGCTCGCGGCGGATCGCCGCCACCGCCTCCAGGCCGTTCTGGCAGACCCCGGCGAGCTCCAGGTCCGGCGCGCCCTTGATGAGCGCCGCCAGCTTGAGGCGAGCATGCGGCTCGTCGTCGATGATCATGACCCGGATCACGCCATGTCTCCCCTGGACTCTTGCATGGGTTCCGCCGCCAGTATAACGGCGCCGACGCGCCTCAGCCGCCCGTCACTTCCTGGTACGGCACGCTGATGCGGGTGGACCAGCGGTTGCCCGGCAGCGCCTGGGAGGAGAGCGTGAAGTCGCCGCCGTAGATCGCCACCAGGCGCTCGCGCACGTTGGTGAGGCCGATGCCGTTCTTGCGGTCCGGGCTCACCGGCGAGGCGTCGGCGCGGAAATCGTTGCTTACCTCCAGCACCAGGGTGTCGCCGCCGCGCTTGGTCTCCACGATCACGCAGTTGCTGCCGGCGCTGTTGGAGATGCCGTACTTGATGGCGTTCTCGATCAAGGGCTGCAGGATCAGGCTCGGCACCCGCCCGCCGAGGCTCGCCTCGTCTATACGGAAGCGCGTCTCCAGCCGGTCCTCGAAGCGGGTCTCCTCGATGGCGAGGTAGCGGCGCGCGTAGTCCAGTTCCTCGCGCACGCTGGCGAACTCGCGCTGGCCTTCGCGCAGCGAGATGCGTAGCACGTCGCTGAAGTCGGCCAGCAGCTTGTCGGCGCGGCGCGGGTCCACCAGCAGCAGCGAGGAGATGGTGTGCAGACTGTTGAACAGGAAGTGCGGGTTGAGCTGGCCGCGCAGCGTGTCGAGGCGGGCATTGAGCCAGCGCGCGTACAGCTCGGAGGCGCGGATGCGCTCATTCTCGAGGTCGAGACGGGTGTTGATGCCGAGCAGGATGAACAGGCCCAGGAGATACACCACGAAGTTCACCAGCAGGGCCGATAGCCAGGGCATCGGGGCGAATACCGCCTGCCAGAAATCCCCGTAATGGGAGCCGCCGGCGTTGATGCTGCCGGCCACGACGTAGAAGCCCACGAACAGCGCCACCCGCGGCACCGAGGCGAACACCAGGCTCAGGGCCAGGTGCGCGAGGCCGGCGAGCAGGGTGTGGGACACGTAGCGCGAGACCTGCATCGATGCCATGTAGCAGAGGATCAGCACCGGCAGCAGCAGCACGTGCTCCATGACCCGCGGGCCGATGACCTGGCGCCAGCGGTCCACGCCCTCGGCGGTGTCCATGCCTACCGTCAACGCCAGCTCCCAGGCCAGGTCGAAGGTCCACAAGAGCAACGTCACGCCGATCAGCAGCAGGCTGCGATTGAGGCTGCGCATGGGCGGCAGGCGCGTGAACAGGCTGGGCAAAGGGAGCTCCCCGGAGGCGTCTGGCGCGAAAATAGCAGAAGTCGCCGGGGGGTGGACAGGCGCGGCGCCAAAGCCGCCGTTCCCGCGCCGGGCGGGGCCAAATCCGCGATGAAGACTGTGCCGTTAGCCGTGATTCAGCGGTCGTCAGTGGCCCAGTCAGCCGGGTGATGGTCGTAGCGGATGAAGGGACCGTGGGGCGTGGCCAGATGGCAGGCGGCGTGCTTGTACTCCAGCAGTGTGCCCTGGTGGCCGTTCGGGCAGGCGATGAAGTCGCTGTCCCTGAGGCGATAGAAGACCCGGGCCGGCACTTCCACCCGCTGCGGCGGATCGCACAGGTGGCAGCACACGGCGGCGTCGTGCAGCATCACCCGGTGGCTGGAGGGATCCCTGGTCATGGCCCGCTTCTTATAGGTTTCTGGGGACATGGCCAGTCTAGGGAGCGTGGCGGCAGGGGGCAGTCAGACGTGGCCTACACGCGCTGTCAGTGCGTGCGTACGCAGCCCCAGGCGGACAGGTGCCTGGACGGGGTGTAATATCCGGAGGACGTCAACTTGTGGCCGGGGGACCGAGACCATGAACACCGTGATCATGGACGTGGACGTGCACATGACCTGCCCGGGCTGCGGCAAGGCCATGACCAAGAAGCTGCGCTGGCTTGAGACCAACCCCACCTTCAAGTGCGAGGGTTGCGGCAAGCAGCACGAGAAGTACGGAGACCAGCTGATCCGGGTGCGTCACGAGCTGAACTTGGCCGACGACTCCGAGCGGATGACCAAGCAGTACAAGATCAACCTCTAGGCCGCTTTCACACCGAGGGCGGTGTGTCGCTGAGGCGCACGTAGCTCCGCTCTCCGGTGGCAGCGTCGTAATAGACTTCCATCAGCGCCCCGGTCTCCGGGTCGATGAACCGCTCGCCGGTGGGCGCGCCCTTCGCGGCGTGGGGTGCCTGCGCCGGTTTGTAGCGCCAGCGCTCGAACACCAGGCCGAGGACCAGCACACTGCCGTTCAGCAGCAGCCAGAACGCCGCCGGCCAGAGTCCCGTGGCGAGGGTGAACAGGCCAAGCACCAGGCAACCGACGGCGACGAAGAACAAGAGCTTGCGCAGCATCAGGCCTTCTCGAGGCTGACGGCGGTGCCGTAGGCCACGATCTCGCTCATCACCTGGCCGATCTCAGAGGAATCGAAGCGCATCATCACGATGCCGTTCGCGCCCATGGCCTGGGCGTTCGCCACCATGCGGTCCACGGCGTGGCGCCGCGCCTCCTCCAGGAGCTGGGTGTACTCGGTGATCTCGCCGCCGACGATGGAGCGCAGGCCGGCCATGATGTTGCCGCCGAGGCCGCGGCTCCTGACCACCACGCCGAACACCTGGCCTTTCACTTCCTTGACCCTGTAACCCGTGACGTTCTCGGTGGTGACCACGAGCATGGCTGACCCTCTGGTGCTGCGGGCGGCGCCCGCCGTAGCGAGGATTCTACGCCGGCTCAGGTCTCGGGAGCGGACTCGGGCTTGGCCCGGGTGGCGCCGAAGTAGAGGATCAGGCACACCGCCGCCACGATGGTGGCGCCGGCCAGGGCGATGCGCGGCGTGAGCGGCTCGCCCGCCAAGGCCCAGCCCAGCAGCACCGCGATCACTGGGTTCACGAACGCATAGGTGGAGGCGCGCGCCGGGGTGGTGACCTTGAGCAGCCACACATAGGCGGAGAAGCCGAGCAGCGAGCCGAATACGATGAGATACCCCAAGGCCAGCAGCGACTTGGGAGTGAAGGCGGCGAGGTGCAGCACCGCGCCCTCGCCGCTCACGAGACCCACAAGCCAGCACAGGAGGCCGCCGGCGATCATCTCCATGCCGATGCCGAGGAAGGTGGAGGAGGGCAGCGGCGCACGGTGCGCGTAGAGCGAGCCCATGGCCCAGGAGAAGGTGGCCGCCAGCAGCACCCAGATGCCGGTGGGGTCCACGTGGTCAGGCGCATGGCCGCCGGACGGGAACACCAGGATCATGAGGCCCACCACGCCGAGCGCGAGGCCCGCCAGCACCGAGAGGCGCGGCGCGGCACCCTTCTCCAGCGCGTTCAGGAGCACCATCCAGAACGGCACCGCCGCCACCATCAGCGCGGCGATGCCGGAGGGCACGGTCTGCTCCGCGACCGACACCAGGCCGTTGCCGCCGAGCAGCAGGAGGCCACCCAGCAAGGTGGCGCTGCGCCAGTGCACGCGGGTGGGCTTGGGCTCGCCGCGCAGGCGGAACAGGATGTAGAGCAGGAAGCCTGCGATCAGGTGGCGTGTGCCGGCCATCAGGAACGGAGGCATGCTCGCCACCGCGAAGCGGATGCCGAGGTAGGTGGAGCCCCACAGGATGTAGACCGCGGTGAAACCGAGGGCGATGCGGGCGGGAGAAGCGTGACGGTGGTCGACGGACATGCAGCTGACAGGACCGGGCCCGGAGCGGGCCTATTCCTGCTCCTTGATGGGCAGTTCGGAGGTCTCCTTGATGCTCTCCAGCACCACGGTACTGCGGGTGGAGACGATCCCGCGGATCTTGCCGAAGCGCTCGCGCAGCAGGCGGCTCAGGTCCTCGGTGTCGGCGGCGCGTACCTTGAGCAGGATGCAGTCCTCGCCGGCCACATAGTGCACTTCCAGGACCTCCGGCAGCTTCGCGAACTGGCGCACCACCTCCATCACCTCGGAGCGCTCCTGGGTGCGTACCGCGACGAAGGCTGCCAGTCCCAGGCCCACCGCTTTCGGTGCCAGGCGGGCCGTATAGCCCTGTATGACGCCCTGTTTCTCCAGGCGCCGGATGCGCTCCAGCACGGCCGAAGGGACGAGACCAACCTGGCGGGCGATCTCGGCGTTCGCCGTACGGGCATCGGCTTGGAGGATGGCGAGGATGCGGCGGTCGATGGCGTCGAGCATTCGATATTGTCACGCCGCCGACGAATAACTGTCAATTTAATGACTAAAAAACAGACGATTATTCTTTTAAATAAAATAACTATCTGAAAATCAAGGAGTTTTCTTGTCCTGCAGACGCACCCACACCCAGTAGATGGGCAGCCCCGCCAGGATGAGACCGAGATTGATGGCGGTGATGAGCGGCGCATCCCGGAACAGTTCGTAGTAGGTGTCGCCGATGACGAGCAGCGTGCCCAGCACGAACAGCACCGGCACCACGGGGTAGCCCCACACCCGGTAGGGTCGCGCGAGGTCCGGCTGGCGGCGGCGCAGGATGAACAGGCCGACCACCGAGAGCGCCAGGAACGGCCAGATGCCGAGCACGTAGGCCTCGGCGAGGTCGAGGAAATCCCGGCAGAACACGAACACGATGGCGAGCGCCCAGCTGAACACGATGGCCACATGGGGCGTCTGGAAGCGCGGGTGGATCTTGCCCACCGACTTGAAGAACAGGCCGTCCTCGGCCATGGCGTAGAACACCCGCGGGTCCGAGAGGATGCTGCCGTTCATGGAGCCGAAGGTGGAGACCATCACCAGCGCCACGATCACCACGGCCGCGCCGGAGCCCAGCACCGCCGTCACGGCGTCGCTGGCCACCGCCTTGGAGGCGGCCAGCTGGTCGAAGGGCAGTGACACGGCGAAGGCCGCGTTCATGGTGAGGTAGACCGCGAGCGTCACCAGCGTGCCCATGATGAGAGCCTTGGGCAGGCTCTTCTGCGGCTCCTTCATCTCGCCCGAGAGCGCGGTGAGGTTGGCCCAGCCGTCATAGGCCCACAGCGTGGCGATGAGCGCCACGCCCACGCCGCCCCACAGCACGCCGCCGGAAGCGACGCCGGCGAGCGTCGCGCCCGGATGGGGCGCAGCGGCGAACAGCGCCACCGCGAGTCCGGCGAGGCCGATGAGCTTCGCGCCGGTGGAGAGGTTCTGCACCCAGGCGCCGAGGCCCACGGAGTAGTAGCTCACGCCCGAGAGCAGCGTGATGAGCGAGGCGGCCACCAGTTTCACCTGGAACGCGTTGAACGCCACCGCGCTGCCGAAGTAGCTGGCGAAGGTCACCGCCTGGGCGGCCCAGGAGTTGGGCGTGGTGACGAGCCACATCCAGCCGAACATGAAGGCCAGCGGCTTGCCGAAGGATTCCCGCAGGTACACGTAGGGGCCGCCCGCGTCCGGGAAGGCGGCGGCGAGTTCGGCCACCGAGAGCGCGCCGAACAGGGAGATGAGGCCGCCCAGCACCCACACCAGCGCGACGCCGGTGAGGCTGCCGGTATCCGCCGCCACCGGCGCCGGCACCTTGTAGATGCCGCTGCCGATGATGACGCCCACCACCACGGCGGCGCCGGTCCAGGCGCCGAGCTTGCGCGGCAGGCCGCGGGATCCAGTGGAAGTGTGCATGGGTTGAGCCTAGCCGATAGTCAGTCGTGGGGATAGCGGTCTGAAGGATAGGACCGGCGCAACGCCAGGAACATGACGGCTGTCAGCAGCGGCAGCAGCCAGCTCGCCTCCAGGCCCTGGGGACCGCCGGTGAGCCAGGCCGGGCCCTCGATACGGGTATCCAGCAGATGGTGCGGCAACGGCACGCCGTCGTTGCCGGTGTTGGGCGCACCGTAGAAACCCAGCGCGCAGAAGTCGAAGGCGGCGTGGAAGCCGATGGCGAACCACAGCGCGCCGGTGCGGCGCACGCTGTAACACATCACGAGGCCGAGCAGCACGATGTTGAGGATGTCGGCTGCCGTCTCCATGGGCTTCTGCAGGTGTAGGCCGCCGAACGCGAGGGAGGTGATGAGCGCCGCCGGCCAGAAGCCCAACCCCCGGACGAGGCTCGCGAGGGCATAGCCACGGAACAGGAGCTCTTCCGCCACGCCCACCAGCAGCATGCCGCCAAGCCACAGCGCGAGGTACTTCCAGAACGCGGTGCCGTGCTCGGCCAGACCCGCGAGGCTCGCGTGGCCGCTGGCCCAGCAGGCAGCGAACAGGAGCGTCACGAGGCCGAAGCCCCACAGCCCGCCCATGCCGAACTGGCGAGGCGCCGCCGCCTCCCAGGTGAGGCCGCACCAGGAGAGCCGGTGCCGCTCCAGCTTCACCAGCGCGAAGCTGATGGCGAGGAGCACCAATGCATCTGCCAGCTCATAGACCAGGATATCGGCGGGTGCGAAGCCGGGGGAGAACTCGTAGAAGCGGCTCAGGGTCGGCGTGAGGTCGTAATCCAGCAGGTACCAGATGGCCACGAAGGCAGCGAAGCGCCAGCCGGCGCGCAGGCCCTCTGGCCCCTTGAACAGCTCTTTCAGGTCCACAGTCATGCTCCCCGGGTTCGTCCCCACGCCATGATAGGACCGCCAGCGCCCACCGGAATTCCCCGGCAGGAGCGGTATAGTTGGAGTCTCGAACAAGCTCTTCTTATTAAGGAGCCGCCATGAATTACCTCGGCATCTTCCTCGCCGCCGCCGCCATGTTCGCCCTGGGTTCCGTCTGGTACTCACCGGTGCTGTTCGCCAAGGTCTGGGTACGCGAGTCCGGCGGCGATCCTGCCTACAAGCCCACGGGCAAGGAGATGGGCCGCACCTTCGGCGGTACCTTCCTGCTGCTGCTCGTCTCGGCTGCGGTGCTGGACTGGGTGATGCAGAACAGCGCCGCCACGGGCGAGGGCTTGAGCCACGGCCTCACGGTCGGCTTCCTGGGTGCCGTCATCGCCGTCGCCATGACCGGCATCAACTATCTGTTCGAGAGGAAGAGCCTCAAGCTCTTCCTCATCAACTCCGGCTACAACGTCATCGGCTTCTGCATCATGGGCGCGGTGCTGGCGCTGGCGTGATGGACGGCGCGGCGCGCCTCGCCGAGTGGTGCCGCCCGCGCCGGCACCTCGTCGTGCTCACCGGCGCCGGCTGCAGCACCGACTCCGGCATCCCCGATTACCGTGATCAGGCGGGCAACTGGAAGCGCAGGCCGCCGGTGCAGCAGCGCGACTTCGTGGCGAGCCACGCGGTGCGCCAGCGCTACTGGGCGCGCAGCCTGCTGGGCTGGCGCCACTTCTCCCGTGCCCGACCCAACACCGCCCATGCGGCGCTCGCGGCCATGGAGCGGCGCGGCCACGTAGCGCACCTCATCACCCAGAATGTCGATGGCCTGCATCAGCAGGCCGGCAGCCGCGCGGTCACCGACCTGCACGGCCGGCTCGACGAGGTGACCTGCCTCACCTGCGGCACGCGCAGCCCGCGTGCGGTGCTGCAACAGGAACTCGAGGCGCGCAACCCGGCCTGGACCCGACTCAGCGCCGGCCATGCGCCGGACGGTGATGCGGACCTGGAAGGGAGCGACTTCTCCGGTTTCGAGGTGCCGGCCTGCGCGCATTGCGGCGGCGTGCTCAAGCCCGCAGTGGTGTTCTTCGGCGACGCGATCCCGGTGGCGGACACCCGCGCCGCCGCCGAACAGGTGCAGCGGGCCGATGCGGTCCTGGTGGTCGGGTCCTCGCTCATGGTCTGGTCCGGTTACCGGCTGGTGCGGGCCGCGGCGGAGGCCGGCACGCCGGTGGCGGCGGTGAACCTCGGCGCGACCCGCGCCGACGCGCTGCTGGAGTTCAAGCTTGCCGCCCCCTGCGGCACCACGCTCGCCGCCCTGGCGGGGACGCTCGCCGCGTGACGCTCGCGGGCCGTTGCCACTGCGGCAACCTCACGCTCGAGTTCGAGACCGCGCTCGATCCCTCGGCGCTGCCATTGCGCGCCTGCCAGTGCTCCTTCTGCCGTGCCCACGGCGCGCTCAGCACCTCCGATCCCGCCGGCCGCGTAAGTGTCAGCGCCGGTGACGCCTCCATGGTGCAGAAGTACCGTTTCGGCCTGCGGATCACCGACTTCATCCTGTGCCGCCGCTGCGGCGTATACCTGCTGGCGGTGGCGGAGATGGGGGGCGTCCGCTACGCCGTGCTGAACGCGAATGCCCTGGACGAGCGTGCCCGCCTGACCTCGCCGCCCCAGCCCATGGACTATGGCGGCGAGGATGCGGCATCCCGCCGCGCGCGGCGCGCGGCCCGCTGGACCCCGGTGGCCCGCCTGCAGGGGCTGTCCTGAGTGATGCTGTTTCCATATACCCACTTGCCGCCCCTGGCGGCATCCTCCGGTATGCTTGGTACATAACGAAAGAGACGCTGCCCCGGGGAGGGTGGCCGCAAAGGAACCGGTCTTGCGCCCAGTCTTAGAAGGAGTCGTAGCAGCCCTGTCCAGGCGGAGCCGCGCGCGCGCGCGCTTCACCGCGGCGCTGCTTTTGTCCTGCTGCGCCGCCGCCGCGCTCGCGGACGAGCCGATCGAGTCCATGGATGCCTGCCCCCTGCCGGATGCCTCGGTGCCCGAGCGCTGGGAGGGCGAGCACCTGTGGCAGGTCCTGGAGCAGGACGGCTATAAGATCAAGGACATCAAGATCACCGTGGACGGGGTGTTCGACCTCAGCGACCGCAAGGAGAACACCTGGTATGGCCGCACCGCCAACGCGCTGCACATCAACACCCACGACCACGTCATCCGCGACGAACTGCTGATCCGGCGCGGGCAGACCGTGGACGCGCGCCGCATCTACGAGAGCGAGCGGCGCCTGCGCGCGCTCCCCTACCTGCGCTTCGCCGACATCAAGCCCGCCGGCTGCATCGGCCACTCGGTGGTGGTGGAGGCGCACGTGAAGGACGCCTGGTCTCTGAAGTTCGACCTGAACTTCGCCCATGTGGGCGGCCAGAGCAGTCTCGGCGCCTCGTTCGAGGATGTGGATTTCCTCGGCACCGGCAAGACGCTCGCGGTCGGCCATCAGAGCGACGTGCAGCGCAGCCGCAACCAGGTCAGCTACAAGGACCCGGCGGTGTGGGGCAGCCGCTGGACCTTCGCCACCACCTACGCCCACCTCTCCGACGGCTTCACCCGCGCGCTCGATCTCAGCCAGCCGTTCTACGAGGACCAGGCGCCGTGGTCGGCGACGCTGCATTACCTGGATCAGCAGCAGAACCTCAACTTCTACGAGAACTCGCAGGTAGCCTGGCGCGCGCCGGACATCACCCAGGACTTCGAGTTGGGTTCCATGTGGCTGCTCGGCTGGGACGGCGAGAATGGCTACGGCACCCGCGCCGGGGTGAGCTACATCAATCAGGACATCCGCTACGGCGCGCTGCAGCAGTTCCCCCCCAACGCGCTGGCCCGGCCGACCCTCACGCCGCGGCGCTACGTCGGCTTCGCCGGCGACTTCGAATACTTCGAGGATCACTTCGCGAGCTTCACCGACCTCGCGCTGATCGGGCGCACCGAGGACTACAACCTGGGCTGGGACCACAAGGCCAGGCTCGGCTACTTCAGCGAGCAGTTGGGCAGCCGCGTGCCGGCCTGGTTCTACGATCTCACCGCCAGCTACGGCGGCACGCCCTCCGACATGAGCCTGCTCTTGGCGAGCGGCGAGCTGCGCGGCCGCCATCAGCAGGGACGCGAGCAGGGCGGCTTCGCACAGCTGGCATTCACGCTCTACAACCAGAGCCTGCCGCGCCAGACCTTGGTGCTGCACGGCGAGGCCGGCTTCGGCCTGCGCGCGGACCCTGAAGACCTGCAGTACCTGGGCGGCGTGCAGGGCATGCCCGGCTATCCGAACTACTATCTGATCGGCGACCGGCGCTGGCAGGGCCACGTGGCGGACCGTTACTTCAGCGATGCCTACCTGCTCAACATCTTCCGGGTGGGGTTCGAGGTGTACGGCGATTTCGGGCAGATCCGCCGGCCCGGCGGCGCCGGCTGGAGCCGCACGCTCATCGACGGCGGCATCGCGCTGCGCCTCGGCGACGTGCGCAGCGCCTACGGCGGCGTGATCTACGTGACCTATGCCTGGCCGCTCGTGAAGCTGCCGGGCGCCACCGAGCGCCAGTTCGTCATCGGCAACCTGATCGA
>DATAHN010000140.1:0-19674 GCA_036263155.1 Gammaproteobacteria bacterium
TCGGACTTGCGCGCGATCAGGAAATAGCGCGTGGCGTCCTTGCCGGCCATGTCGATGAGGTCGCGCAGCGTCACGTAGCTGCCGGCACGCTTGGAGAGCTTCACCTCCTCGCCGCCCTTCATCACGGTCACCATCTGGTGCAGCACGTACTCGGGCCAGCCCTGGGGGATGCCCATGTCCAGCGCCTGCAGACCGATCTTCACGCGGGTGGTGGTGGAGTGGTGGTCGGCTCCGTGCTCGTCGATGACGCGGTGGAAGCCGCGCTTCCACTTCTGCACGTGGTAGGCCACGTCCGGCAAGAAGTAGGTGTAGCTGCCGTCGGACTTGCGCATGACCCGGTCCTTGTCGTCGCCGAAGTCCGTCGTCTTGAGCCAGAGCGCCCCATCCTTTTCGTAGGTGTGGCCGTGCTTGACCAGCTCCTGCGCCGTCTCCTCCACCTTGCCTTCGCTGTAGAGGGAGGACTCGAGGAAGTACACGTCGAACCTCACACCGAAGGCCTTCAGGTCCAGGTCTTGCTCGCGGCGCAGGTAAGCCACCGCAAACTCGCGGATCGCGGCGAGGTCCTTCGGGTCGCCCTTCGCCACCACGTCCCGGTCGTCCGCGTGGGCCGTCTCCTTCGCCAGATAGGCCTTCGCCACGTCCTTGATGTACTCGCCCCGGTAGCCGTCCTCCGGCCAGCCGGGCTGCTCGGGCTCGATGCCTTGGCAGCGCGCCTGCACGGACTTCGCCAGGTTGTCGATCTGGGCACCGGCGTCGTTGTAGTAGAACTCGCGGCACACGGACCAACCGGTGGCTTCCAGGAGGCGCGCCACGCTGTCGCCCACGGCGCCGCCGCGGCCGTGGCCCACATGCAGGGGACCCGTCGGGTTCGCCGAGACGAATTCGATCATCGCCTTGGCGCCGTTGCCGGAACTGTTGGTGCCGTACTTCTCGCCTTGGCCGAGGATCGTCTTCAGCTCCGCGTGATAAGCGGTGGGCGCCAGGAAGAAGTTGATGAAGCCGGGACCCGCGATCTCGGTCTTCGCCACGAGGTCGTTCTTGGGGAGGGCCTTGATGACTTCCTCGGCGAAGTCGCGGGGCTTCTTGCCGGCGGCCTTGGAGAGCGCCAGCGCCACGTTGGTGGCGAAGTCGCCGTGCTTGCGGTCGCGGGTGCGCTCCACGAGCGGGCCTTGGGGAGCCTGATGTCCCATGCCCTTGAGGGTGTCGCGGAGAAGTTGATCTAGCGCGTGTTTCATAGCGCGCCGATTTTACCGGCAAAAGCGCGTCTTTGGTTTCCGGCGTTGTTGCGGCTGGCCTCGGAATCCTCACGTACCGAAAGAGTACGCTCCGGTCCCTCGGCCACCCTCGCCTGGCCAGAAACCAAAATCCATCGCTTTTGAAGGCTTTTAGTCCAGGCTGATGGGGTCCACATCCACCGACCAGCGCACGCGCCGGGCGGACTTGAGCTGGTCCAGTTCCGGCAGCGCGGCTGCCAGGAGCTTCTGCAACGGCGCACGCTGACTGGCCTGCAGGAGCAGGTGTGCCCGGTAGCGGCCCGCCCGCCGTTCCATGGGCGCGGGAGCCGGTCCCAGCAACTGCACACCAGGAGCGCGCCGCCCGGCAAACAGCTCCCGGGCCGCCTCCAGGAAGGCCGTGGGGGCGGCCTGGGCCGGTGCCTCGGCCCTGAGCAGTGCGAAGGCGGCGTAGGGAGGCAAGGCCGCCAGGCGCCGCTCGTCCAACGCCGCTGCGGCGAAGCTGCCGTAGCCCTCCCGCACCAGATGCTGGAGCAGGGGATGCTGGGGCTGGTGGGTCTGGATAAGCACCTCACCCGGGCGCTCGGCGCGGCCCGCGCGGCCCGCCACCTGGGTGATGAGCTGGGCCATGCGCTCGCTGGCGCGGAAGTCCGCGCTGAAGAGTCCCTGGTCTGCGTCCAGCACGCCCACCAGTGTCACGTTCGGGAAGTCGTGACCCTTGGCCAGCATCTGCGTGCCCACCAGCAGCCGCCGCTCGCCGCGCTGCACCTCGTCCAGGATCTGCTCCATGCTGCCCTTGCGGCGGGTGCTGTCGCGATCCACGCGCGCCACGCCTGCGTCCGGGAAGAGCTCCGTGAGCGCCTGCTCGACCCTCTCGGTGCCCTGGCCGAAGGCCCCGAAGGACTCGCTGCCGCAGTGGCTGCACTGCCTGGGGATGGGCCGCTCGGCGCCGCAGTGGTGGCAGACGAGGCGACGGTCGCCGTGCAGCGTCATGCGCGCGTCGCAGCGCTTGCAGGCTTCCGGCGTGCCGCAGTCATGGCACATGAGCGTGGGGGCGTAGCCGCGCCGGTTCAGGAACAGCAACACCTGGCCGCCGGCGCCGAGATGACGCTTCACTGCATCCAGCAGGAGATCGGAGAGCCCTTCGACCAGGGGCCGGCTGCGGATGTCCAGCAGCCTCAGACTGGGATGGCGCGCGCTACCTGCGCGTTCGGGAAGCTCGAGGCGCGTGTAGCGGCCCTGGGCCGCATTGTGTAGCGACTCCAGGGAAGGCGTGGCGGTACCTAAGATTACAGGGATAGATGCCCGCTGCGCGCGCACCACCGCGAGGTCCCGGGCTGAATAACGGAAGCCTTCCTGCTGCTTGAAGGAGGCGTCGTGCTCCTCGTCCACCACGATGAGGCCGGGGGATCTCAGCGGCAGCCAGGCGGCGGAGCGGGTGCCCACGATCACCCGCGCGCGGCCGTCGCGGGCGGCGAGCCAGGTGGCCAGGCGCTCGCCGTCGTTGAGGCCCGAGTGGTAGGCCGCCACCTCGCCGAAGCGGGCACGGAAGCGCGCAAGGGTCTGGGGCGTGAGGTTGATCTCAGGCAGCAGCGCCAGCGCCTGGCGTCCACCTGCCACCGCGGCGGCGATGGCCGCGAGGTACACCTCGGTCTTGCCGCTGCCGGTGACGCCGTCCAGCAGGAAGGCCTGGTAGCCGCCGAGTGCGGCGGTGACGGCGTTCGCTGCCGCCTGCTGGGCGGCATTCAGCGGCGCGCCTTCCATCACCGGCAGCGGGATGTCTGCTTCCAGCGCCTGCGCGTGGCGGACCGCGTCTTCGAGCCACCCGCGTTTCAAAAGCGCCTTCACGGCGGCGGCGGCCTGGGGCAGCTCTTCCGTGAGCCGGGGCCCTGCGAGGCCTTCCGGATGGCGCTGCAGCAGGGCATGGAGCGCGCGCTGCTTGGGCGCGCGCTTGAGTTCCGCGGGATCGCCGGCGAGGCCCGCCTGGGTGAGCTGCCAGCGGGGCACGGCGGGAAGCACAGCAGCCTTGCCCTGGCGCAAGGACACCGGCATGAGTGCCTGCATCACCTCGCCGATGGGGTGGCGGTAGTAGTCCGCCGCCCAGCGGGCCAGCGCCAGCATTTCCTGCGGCAGCACCGGTGCCACGTCCAGGAGCTTGCGCGCCGCCTTGAGCTTGGCGGCGGGCACCTCGCTGCGCACGGCGGTCTCCAGGAGCACGCCCACCACCTCGCGCCGGCCGAAGGGCAGCTTCAGGCGCACGCCGGGCTGGAACAGGGCGGCATCCGTGTCCGCCGGCGGCAGGTAGTCGAAGTCGCGGTACAGCGGTGAGGGTACCGCCACCTTGAGGTAGAGCGGCGCGCGCTTCACGGGGACGGGTTATCCACAGAATTTGTGGATAAGTGTGTGGATGAAGGACACGCGCGCGCGGTTCGCGCGTGCACGTCGAGCACATGTGTCGGTTTGACGAAAATTTGTCCGTCCGGCTGGGGCATAGGAGGGTGGCGCGGCCTGCGGCGAGGCCCCCGCATGATAACCTTTCGGGGAGGGCGTCAGGGCGCCCGGCATGCGAGACCCCACCTGGATACCGCCCAAGAACTCAACCGCTTCCTCGCCGATGTGGAGCGCCGCGCCTTCCGCATCGCCCAGCTTGGGCTGCGCAGCGTTGAGGATGCCCAGGACGCGGTCCAGGACGCCATGTACCAGCTCGCCCGGCGCTACTCAGACCGCCCGGCGGCGGAGTGGACGCCCCTCTTCTATAAGATCCTGCAGAGCCGCATCCGTGACATCCAACGCCGCCGTGTCGTGCGCAACCGGGTGCTGTCCTTCTTCGGGGGCCAGAAGGAGGATGGGGAAGACGAGATGCCCGATCCGATCGCCTCGGCACCCGATCCGGCGGGGCGGGACCCCTCCGAGCAGGTGGCCCAGGGTGAGGCAATGACGGCGCTGGAAGAGGCCCTGGGAGAGCTCCCCACGCGTCAACGGGAAGCCTTCATGCTGCGTATATTGGAGGGCCTGGACGTCGAGCAGACGGCGAAGGCCATGGGCTGCTCCGAGGGCAGCGTCAAGACCCATCTGTCGCGGGCGGTACACAGCCTGCGGGAGACGCTGGGGGAACACTGGTCATGAACAAGCACGATATGGATGACATCTTCACGCAACGGCTCCGGGAACGGTTCCTGGCGAGCACCGCTGGGCTGGACCCGAAGGTGCTGGCGCGCCTGTCCGAGGCGCGACGCCGGGCCGTGGACGCCGTCGGCTCCCAGCGTACCCATGCCTGGGGCTGGCGCATGCCGGCGGGTGCCGTGGCGCTGGCCTTCGTGGCGGTGGTGGGCGGCGCCCTCTGGATGAGCGGCAGCGGGCCGGGCCCTTCGGCCCCGTTCAGCGCCGCCAACACCGATGCCCCCCTGATCGAGACCCAGGACAACCTGGACATGTACGCGGACCTGGACTTCTATCAGTGGATGGAGACCCAGGACCAGCCGGTGGCAGCGCCGGACTCCGACACCGTGGACGACGTGGATGATCAAGACGACGACGGAGTGGGCGGATGAGCCGCCTGCGCGTCGCATCGCTGCTGTTGCCGTTGGTCCTCGGTGCCGGCGCCCTCCATGCCAAGGAGGAGCCGCCGCTGCCGGCGGATCCGCAGGTGCTCGACTTCATGGCCGACTGGCAGGATGACTCCGGCCAATGGGTGGATCCCATGACCTTCGCCCGCATCGACCCCGCCAAGGTGCGGACTGAGGCGGAGCGCCACCGCGACAAGTCCCGTCCGCCCGCCGCGGGCAGCGAGACGCCGCCCTCCGGCGCGGGACGCGCCGCCGCCCGATGAAGCACGCGTCCCTCATCCTCCTGCTCGCCGGCCTGTGGACCGGTGGTGCCGTCGCCGGCCCGGCGCCGGCCGCGGCTACGCATGTGGCGCCTGTCCCCTGGGAAGCGCTCACGCCCGCCGAACAACAGGTGCTGGGCTACGACAAGGCCAAGTGGTCGGACCTGCCGCCCATGCGCCAGCACAGGCTTAAGGCCGCCGCCGACCGCTGGGAGAAGATGAGTCCCCAGGAGCGGGAGCGCTTCCGCCAGCGCCTGCAGCGCTGGCAGCAGCTCACGCCGGACGAGCGGTCACGCCTGCGCCAGCGCTATGAGAGCTTCCAGAAGCTGCCGCCGGACGAGCAGCAGCACATCCGCGCCATGTTCGACAAATACCAGCACATGACCCCCGAGCAGCGCCAGAAGCTGCGCGAACGCTGGAAGAACATGACGCCGGAGCAGCGCCAGAAACTCAGGGAGCACATGCAGGCGCATCCCGAGGCACCGCCCCAGAGCCCGCCCCCGCGATAAAAACCCGCCTGGTGCGGGTTTTGCTGCCCCACAACAGGGTCTGAAATCCGTCCCAAGGCGAGCGGCCACGCGCCGGAGCGGACCCCCATCAATCCAGCGATTTGATCAGCGCGTTCTCGATGTCCTCGGTGCGTTCCCAATGAAGCCCGCGTCTCGGTGGGCCTACCATGGCGTATTCACAGCGCGTCGGGGTGAGGGAAGTCGTCGTAGCCCGCGTAGCGCTCGTGTCCCGCATCGTCGGGCGGTCGTTTTTGATGATCGCGCGCCAGCGTCGGGACGAAAACCGGCCCCAAGTCGCCGGCCTTGGTCTTGTTGGTGATGAGGCGCCCGTTGCCCATCAGTTCGCCCACGTAGCGGCCGTTCGGCCCGTAGATAGCGTTCCCAAGACGGCGTCCGATGTGCTTGCCGCCGTAAGTCCACAGGTCGCTCTCGATCCAGTAGCCGAAGCAGAGTCCTGACCACGTCCATGCCCATTCCAAGGGATTGGCCATTGCGTACGGTCCGGTCTGCAAGGCGACTCCTGCTGATGTTTGAGGCCGCGGAGCCTGCATTGGCGTGCGGGCGGCCGGGGGCACATGCGTGATCCGCTTCAGTACGGTTGCGGGATATTCGGCTCGGCTTCACTCACCGCGGCTATCAGCCGGATATGGATGGCGGCGCGGCAGCGTGATGGTGAACACGCAACCCGTGCCGGGGATGTTGCGTATCTTGAGCGTCCCGCCGTTCTGCTCGATGTTGCGGCGGCAAGCCGGCAGTCCGTAACGAAAAGCGGGCCGGTCGGGCCGAGCGTGCTGCGGAAGCAAGAACAGCCTCTCCGCGACACCGGGGGCAAGACCCCCGCAGTTGTCCTCCACTTCTATCAGGATGTGATCACCCGCCGAATAGGCGGTCAGGATCACTTCGCTCTGGGGTTGCGTGTAACGGAAGGCGTTTTCCAACAGTGAGCCCACCACCGAGAACAGCACGTCACGGTCGGCGTTCACCTCAAGCCCTGTGTCCACATCGGGTACTGAGAAGCCACAGCGCCTCGCGCCCGCCTCGGGCGTGCAGAAGGTTTTCACTTCCATGATGAAGTCGGCCACGGAGATAGGCTGATACCGCATCGAGAGGTGTGGGGAGGGTTTCACGGCCGACAGGGGCTTCTGCATGAGCCGGCCCATCGCCGCCAGGCTGAGGTCGAGTACGTTGCCGGTCACGCCATTCAAGCCGACCCTGCCCGCCTTGATGGCGGCGACGGCCAGGCTCGCAGACTGCAGATGCCCGCGCATCTCGCCGAGGAACGCCTCCAGGCGTTCGTCCAGTACCTGAGTGTCCTTGTCGGTCGACAGCGACTGCTGCTGGTAGGCGAACTCTGTGACCGCATCGGCGATGGCATTGTCGAGGCAACGGTTCAGCGTCTTGAACTCGGTCACCTCCATCGGCAATCCGGCTTCGGTAGCCAGTTCGGTGATGGCCTGGCACATATCGCCGTAGGAGCGCACCACCTGATCGAAGCTGAACCCCTGCATGGAGAGCGCGCGCCCGTGACGCGTCGCGCTGGCGCCGATCTCGGAGCGTTCGGGAACCTTGCCGCCGGAGGCACCGGAGACCTTGACGCTAAGGTGATGTTCGCAGGCTTCTTCCGCGGCCAATGTCCTGATGAGCTGGTCGAGGAACAACGGGATGCCGTGCTCGACCTCATGGACAGAACCCGGCGGCTGCGCGCGCTCCGCGACCCGCTGCCTGCAGCGGTCGATGAGGGTGGCCTTGTTGGTGGTCAGGAATTCATAGAGCATATGCAGACTTTACTTGCATAAGCCTTACGCTTCTGTACGTTGCCGCACATAGTCTTTCACTGTTGCCGGCGATGCATGCCTCGGTGCCGGGCAGGCTAGTCCAGGGTTTTGATCCCATGTATCAGCTTGGCTACGGCTTCCTGCCCGTCGCCATAGAGCATGCGCGTGTTGTCCATGTAGAAGAGCGCGTTCTCGATGCCCGAGAAGCCGCGCCCCTGGCCGCGCTTGATCACGATCACGTTCTTGGCCTTGTCCGCGTCCAGGATCGGCATGCCGTAGATGGGGCTGTCCTTGCGGTTGCGCGCGTCGGGATTCACCACGTCGTTGGCGCCGATGATGAGCGCCACGTCGGCGGTGGGGAACTCGGCGTTGATCTCCTCCAGGTCCGCGATGATGTCGTAGGGTACGCCCGCCTCCGCCAGGAGCACGTTCATGTGGCCCGGCATGCGGCCCGCCACCGGGTGGATCGCGAACTTCACGGTCACGCCGCGGGACTGCAGCAGCTGGGTCAGTTCCCACACCTTGTGCTGGGCTTGGGCCACCGCCATGCCGTAGCCGGGCACGATGATGACCTTGGCGCCGTAGGCCATCATCACGCCCGCGTCGGCGGCGTCGATGGGCTTGAGGCTGCCCGTCACCTCGCCGCCCGCGGCGGCGGTCTCGCCGAAGTTCGAGAACAGCACGTTGCCGATGGAGCGGTTCATGGCCTTGGCCATGAGCTGGGTGAGCAGGGTGCCGGCCGAGCCCACCACCGTGCCGGCGATGATCATGGCGGCGTTCTGCAGCACGAAGCCCTCGAAACCCACCGCGAGGCCGGTGAAGGCGTTGTAGAGCGAGATCACCACCGGCATGTCGGCGCCGCCGATGGGCACCGTCATGAGCACGCCGAACAGCAGTGCCAGCACGAAGAACGCCACCACCGTGCCGGGGCCGTCGCTGTAGCCGAGCGCCAGCGCCGCGCCGTGGCCGAGCGCCAGCAGGAACACCATCCCGTTCACGAGCTGCTGGCCCTTGAAGCGCAGCGAGCGGTTGATGAGGCCCTGCAGCTTGGCGAAGGCGATGAGGCTGCCGCTGAATGACACCGCGCCGATGAGCGCGCCGGCCACCGCCAGCACCACCGCCGCGCGGGACAGGCCCGCCGGGTGCAGCAGCTCCGCCGCCGCGATGGCCGCCGCCGCGCCGCCGCCCATGCCGTTGTAGAGCGCCACCATCTGCGGCATGGCGGTCATGGCGACGCGCTTGCCGCTCCACCAGGCGGCGATGCCGCCCACCAGGATGCCGGCCAGCATCAGCCCGAAGTTGTGCAGACCCGGATACAGGAAGGTGATGAGCGTGGCCACCAGCATGCCCACGCCGGCCCACACGATGCCGCCGCGCGCGCCCTTGGGGGAGCTCATGCGCTTCAGGCCCAGGATGAACAGCAGCGCCGCCAGGAAGTAGGCGGCCTGGATCAGGTCGTCGGTGACCTGGGCGGAGAAGGGCAGCGTCATGGCTTGGTCTTCCGGCCGCTGTCCTTGAACATCTCCAGCATGCGCTCGGTCACCACGTAGCCGCCCACCGCGTTGCCGGCGGCGAGCGCCACGCCGAGGAAGCCGATCACCTGCTCCACCGGGCCCTCGGCGGCGCCCAGCGCCACCATGGCGCCGACCAGCACGATGCCGTGCACGAAGTTGGAGCCGGACATGAGCGGCGTGTGCAGGATCACCGGCACCCGCGAGATGACCTCGTAGCCCGTGAAGCCGGCGAGCATGAATATATAGAGGGCGATAAAACCGTCGATCATGTCATGCCCCCTCAACTAGCTTGCGCGTAGGTTCGTGGACGATCTTGCCGTCGTGGGTCACCGCGCTCTTAGCGTAGACCTCGTCATTCCAATCTATGGTCAGCTTCCCGTCCTTCACGAGCGGCGAGAAGAAGTTGAGCAGGTTGCGGGCGTACATGTCGCTGGCGTGCTCGGCGAGCAGGCTCGGCAGGTTGAGCGGTCCCGAGACCAGCACGTGACCGTGCCGCACGTCCTCACCGGCCTTCGTCAGCTCGCAGTTGCCGCCGGTCTCGGCGGCGAGGTCCACGACCACGGCGCCGGGCTTCATGGCCTCCACCATGGCGCGGGTGAGGATCTTGGGGGCGGGGCGGCCCGGGATGGCGGCGGTGGTGATCACCGCGTCGGCTAAAGCCACGTGCTTCGCCAGGGCGTCCTGCTGCTTCTGCTTCTCCTCGGCGGTGAGTTCGCGGGCGTAGCCGCCCGTGCCCTCGGCCGAGACGCCGGTGTCCACGAACTTCGCGCCCAGCGACTCCACCTGCTCGCGCGCGGCGGCGCGCACGTCGTAGCCCTCCACCATGGCGCCGAGGCGGCGCGCGGTGGCGATGGCCTGCAGTCCCGCGACGCCGGCGCCCACCACCAGCACCTTGGCGGGGCGGATGGTGCCGGCGGCGGTGGTGAGCATGGGGAAGAAGCGGCCGAGTTTCTCGGCGGCGAGCAAGGCGGCCTTGTAGCCGGCGGCCGCAGCCTGGGAGGAGAGCGCGTCCATGGCCTGGGCGCGGGAGATGCGCGGCACCAGTTCCATGGCGAAAGCGGTGACGCGCGCGTCGCGCAGCGCCTTGATGCGGTCGGGATCCTTGTGGGGGCTGAGGAACGACACCAGCACCGCGCCTGCGCGCATGCGCGCGGCCTCGGCGGCGGAGGGCGGCGTCACCCGGAACACGGCGTCGGCCAGCGGGAGCGCGTCCTGGGCCTTCGCGGCACGGGCGTCCGGGAACAGGCTGTCCGGGAACCCGGCGGCTTCGCCCGCGCCCGGTTCCAGCATCACTTCCACCCCCAACCCCTTGAGCTTGGCCGCCACCGGCGGGCACAGCGCCACGCGGCGCTCCAGGCCTGCGTGTTCCAGGGGCACGAAAAGCTTGATGGCCATGGCTTATCCCGTCATTTGGGCCGGGGCCAGTGTAGCGTGCCCCGGCGCGTTTGCCACCCGCCCGCCGGGCACTTCCCGGGGCTTGTCCTGGGCTTGTCGTTGCTTTTTAAGCCTATTACTGCAATATTTTGCCCAGCCCATTCAGGGCCTTGAGGATATAGGGTGTACGACCTTTCCCAAGAAGTGCTCCGCACCGATGCGGCCGGCCAGCCGCTGGAGTGGATCGACTATCAGGACGCCGTGAAGCTGTATCACCTGGACCAGGTGGCCTACAGCTACGGCAGCCCGCTGTATCGCCTGCACGGCGGCATCTGCGCCAAGAGCGGCCGGCGCAGCAGCATCGAAGTGAACTCCATCATCGCCACCTACGGCAACAGCATCGCTTCGGCCAAGGCGCGCAAGCACTACGTGCCGCCGCTCAACAACCACACCCTGTTCAAGCGCGACGCCCACGTCTGCATGTACTGCGGCAAGCGCTTCTCCACGGGCGAGCTCTCGCGCGAGCACGTGACGCCCTTGAGCCGCGGCGGGCGCGACACCTGGACCAACGTGGTGGCGGCCTGCAAGCGCTGCAACAACCACAAGGCCGGACGCACCCCGGAGGAGGCGCGCATGCAGTTGCTCGCCATCCCGTTCACGCCCAACCACGCCGAATACATCTTCCTCAAGGGCCGGCGCATCCTGGCGGACCAGATGGAGTTCCTGCTGGCGCACTTCCCCCGTTCCAGTCCGCTGCACCGCCGCGTAAAACAGCTGCTTGCTTAGGTAACCCGTCTTCCGTCCCTGGAGCCCCGTCCAGGGCGTACCGCGCCGCTCCGCAATCCTGCTCCGCTCGCAGCGCACATCCCGAGCGTGGCCCGAAGCTTCGCTTCGGTCCCGTGTGCCCGCCTGCCGCATGCGGCAGGCCCTGGCGCGTTTCCATCCTCCATCGATGCGTCGTGCCGTGCCGGGACGATTAGATAGTTTCGCCTCGGCGCGCGCATACTCCTTTCACGCAATACATCAGTGCCGTCCATCAGGACCCGCTGAGCAACCACACCGTCTCCATCGTTCTTGCGGACCGACCGAAGTCCTTGAGCGTGATCCCGCCGTTGTACCTGCCGTAGCGCGAAGCAGCCCGCCGAGGGGGCACGCCATCCAGGCTGTCGCCGTCACTGCGCCGATCCAACCTGCATACCCCAAGGAATACTCTCATGTACGATTTCAAGAACAACCTGAAACAGAACCCCGCCAAGGCTGCCGTGACGGTGCCCGCTGCCACGCCAGATCAGAACCGGAGCCATGTCTCCGCCCAGGCGGAACAGGGCGCCGCCAAGATTACCGTGCAACCCGGTGCCGAGAAGGCCGCCAAGACCGAAGGCACGGTTTCCGGCGACAGGAGCGACAGCGAAGCGATGATCAATGAAGGCGGGCATGCTTCGTCCGAGGATGCGCGTCATGGGCACCGTGAACCGGATGCCAAGACTGGGTCGATGAAGGGATCTATCGATGGCGAGAGCGACGGTGCCGCGTCGAAGCTCTCGGAGAAGTCCGCGAGCTGATCGCCACAGTGCAGGGACGTACGGCCGGCGACGCGAGTCGCCGGTTATTTTGGCCAGGTTGCCGATACAGACCGCAAGGATATCTCCCATGTACGATTCCAAGAACGACCCGAAACAGCATCCCGCCCAGGCCGCTGCCAGCGTGCCACCCTCCATGCCGGCCAGGACAGTTGTTCCGCCCCGCCGCCGGGCAGCAGCGCTGACGAGGGCGACCGCCAGGCGATGGTCACTCTAGGCGACACAAAGCGCATACGGCCGGCGTCGCATGACGCCGCTTTTTTGGCTGCAAGTCGCCGGCAATGTTCGCCAGCGCACCGACTTTTCTTCCGCGCGCACTGATACTGGCGTTCGCCTTTCCATGCATCAGTGCACCAAAGCGAGAACGCCATGAAGACAAGAGCCCTCACCCCTCATGCTGTGCCGGCGGCGGCGATGGCCGCGATGCTGCTGCTCGCCGCTTGCAGTGGCCAGCCGGCCAAGCCCGATGCTTCGCTGGTGCGCGCCAAGACCGCCATCGACCTGGCGACGCTCGCCGGCGCCACCCGCTACGCCCCGGCCGACCTCAATCACGCCCAGTCCCAGTTGCAAGCTGCCAACGCAGCCCAGGTCCAGGGAGATGAAAAGCGTGCCCGCTATCAGGCCGAGGAGGCCGAGGCGAATGCACAGCTCGCGCTGGCCAGGACCCAGGCCGGCAAGGCCGCGGAGGCGGCCCTGCAGGTGCAGCAGGGCAACCAGGCGCTGCAGGACCAGATGGAACGATCTAACGAACCGCCGCAGCGCTGAGCGTGGCGCATCAACGGAAATCAAGGAGCATGATCATGAAGATCTCGAGCACACGCTGCGGCAGCCTTGCCATGGGCATGCTTGCAGCCACGCTGCTGCAAGCCTGCGCCGGCACCCCCGCCCAAAACGCCCAGTTCAACCAGGCCCAGGAAGACTATGCTGCTGCCAGCAGCGATCCGAAAGTGATCCAGGCGGCGCCGGAGCAGCTGAGGGATGCCTCCGGCAACCTGCACCAGGCCGCGGTGCTGTTGCAGCACAGGGCACCCCAGGACGATGTGGATCACTACGCGCATCTCGCCAGCCTGAACGTCACTACCGCCCGGGAACTCGCTGACGCGGACGCCTCGCAGGCATCCGTGAGGCAGGCCGCAGGCCGGCGCAGCGAACTGCAGTTGCAGTCCAGCCAGCGGCAGACACGGCAGGCGCAGAGCGAAGCCGCCAATGCCAATGCCCAGGCGGCGAGTGCTAGTGTCGCGGCGGATGCGGCGCAGGAGCGTAACGCCGCCTTGCTGGAGGCCCTCGATGCAAAGCAGACCGACCGCGGTCTGGTCTTGACGCTGGGCAGCGTGATGTTCGATAGCGGTGCCGCCGATCTCAACTCCGGCGGTGAACGCAACCTTGACAAGCTCGTGCAGTTCCTGCGCGACAACCCCGGGCGCAACGTGCGTGTGGAAGGGTATACCGACAGCACCGGCAGTGCCGTGTACAACCGCGATCTGTCACGGCGCCGCGCTGACGCGGTACGCACGGCGCTGGTGGACAGCGGCCTGGACATGCGGCGCATCGTGATCAAGGGCTTCGGTGAGGAATTCCCGGTCGCTGGCAACGATACGGCTTCGGGCCGCCAGCAGAATCGCCGCGTCGAGATCGTGATCTCCGACGCGGACGGGGGGTTCGCGCAGATACGCTGAAGGCAGCCTACGCTGCATGGCACGAGCCGGTGGATGGGGCCGGCGGCATGAGTCGCCGGCTTGGCTTGTGATGGGGCGGCGCGGCCGGTAGACCGCTTTCGATAGTCAGACCGGTGGGGTATAGGGGAGCAGACGCTCGTATTCACGCTTGACCACGTCGTAACACTCGCAGACCCGCTCTTCCAGCTTCGGACGGTCCACCACCGTGATCTTGCCGCGGCTGTAATGGATCAAGCCGGCCTGCTGCAGGTGGCCGGCGGCCTCGGTCACGCCTTCGCGGCGTACCCCCAGCATGTTCGCGATCAGCTCCTGGGTCATGGTCAGCTCGTTGGAAGGCAGCCGGTCCATGCTCAGCAGCAGCCAGCGGCACAACTGCTGTTCCAGTGAGTGATGCCGGTTGCAGACCGCGGTCTGGGCCATCTGCGTGATCAGTGCCTGGGTGTAGAGCAGCAACAGGTGCTGCAGGTCGCCGCCCTTAACGAACTCGTCCTTGAGCAGGCCGCCCTTCAGCCGGTAGGCCTGGCCGGCGCTCTGCACCACCGCCCGGCTGGGAGTGGTCTCGCCGCCCATGAACAACGCGATGCCCACCAAGCCTTCGTTCCCGACAATCGCGATCTCCGCCGAGGACGCGTCTTCCATCACGTAGAGCAGGGAGACGATGGCGGTGGTAGGGAAGAACACGTATCCCTGGTGGCCGCCCGATTCATAGAGGGCTTCGCCGAGGGGTAATTCCTGTAGAGCCAGGTGCGGCTCCAGGCGTGCGTAGACTGCAGGTGGGAGTGCGGCGAGAAGGTGGTTCTGCCGGGGAGGTGGGGCGGCGGTACGTGGCTGCTTCGGGGTCAGGGTTACCTTCTTTCCATCCGGGCTGCCGGATGTTGGACGTTACATGTTCTTTACCCAGCATACGCTCAATCGGCCCTGTTTGGCGGGATTGGCGTGTCATGTCTCCAACCATGAGCCTTGTGCCCGATGCCAGATGCGGCCGTGCCTCTTAAGTGGGCTACCGCACGGAAGTCGGGGCATTGTCTGCCTATCTTGGTACTCCAGTCTCTCCGCGCCTTCGGTCCATGCCATTCCAGACAGGACCTGAATGGGACCACGCGGTGACACATGCCCCGCTGCCATGCACTGGCCGGATGTATGCCGGCACGCTGCGTGATTTCCGCCTGGTACTTACAAAGGACGACCCAAGACAATGGCCGGATACCATGACGATGGAAACCACCAGGCTCCCGTGCCGAGCCAGAGGGCTCCCGTCCTTCGCGCCCGCGGCGACGCCCTCGATCCGCCGGCCGATCAGGACGCCGTGCTGCCACCGCCACCGGCTGTCGCGGCTCACGCCATGCAAGGTCACTTGAACGCGAGATCGCTCGCGTCCCGCATCGAAGGCCATTCCGCCCGGATCGCCATCATCGGCCAGGGTCACGTGGGGCTGCCGCTGGCGCTTGCGTTCGCCGGCACCGGGTTCGCCGTGACCGGGATCGACACCAGCCGCGAGCGGGTGGCCGCGCTGAATGCAGGTCGGTCGGGCATCGCGGACGTGCCGGATGCCGTCCTGCAGGCCCTGCGCGTCAACGGCCACTATGGCGCTACCGGCGACCTCGATATGCTGCGGCACAGCGACGTGGTGATCATCTGCGTGCCCACCCCGCTCGGCAAGAGCAAGGACCCGGACATCTCCTTCGTGATGGCGGCCGCCGCGGAAGTGGCACGGCGGCTGCACGCCGGGCAGCTCGTGATCCTGGAGTCCACCACCTATCCCGGCACCACCCAGGAACTTCTGCTGCCTTTGTTCTCAGCCAGGGCCGGCAAGGTGGGCGAGGACTTTTTCCTGGCGTTCTCGCCGGAGCGCACCGACCCGGCTAACGCGAGTTTCAAGGTGCGCGACATAACCAAGGTGGTCGGCGGCGTCACCCCTGCGTGTTCACGGCTGGCAGCGCTGCTCTACGGGCAGATCATCGCCGAGGTGCTGCAGGTCTCCAGCCCCAGAGTCGCGGAGATGTCCAAGTTGTACGAGAACATGTTCCGTACCGTCAACATCGCGCTCGCCAACGAGTTCGCACTGATGTGCCGTAACCTGGGCATGGACACGCGCGAGGTCATCGAGGCCGCCGCCACCAAGCCTTTCGGGTTCATCGCCTTCCATCCAGGACCCGGGGTCGGCGGCCACCGCGCCGGCACCGGCTCCGCCTGCCTGTCCTGGAGGATGAAGATGAACGGCTACAACGCCCGCTTCATCCGCCTGGCGGAGGAGATCAACAGGAGCATGCCGGCCCATATGGTGGGCTTGGTGTCGGAGGCGCTGAACCGGCGCAAGCGCTCGCTGAAGGGCGCGCGCATCCTTGTGCTGGGCGTGGCCTACAAGCGCGGTGTCGGTGACATCCATGAATCCCCGGCGTTGGAGATCATGAGCGAGCTGCTGGAGAAGGGCGCGACACTGTCCTATGCGGACCCGCACGTGCCGGTGGTGTACCTGAACGATGAGCGGCTGGACTCGGTCACGGTCGATGCCGCGGCGATACGCGAGGCGGATTGCGTGCTGATACTCACCGACCACCAGGAGTTCGACTATCGCGGCGTGGCGGCCGGCGCCTCGCTGGTGGTGGACACGCGCAATGCCACCTGGAGCATGCCGGCCGGAGCTGGGACCGAGATCATCCGGCTCTGAGCGGCATTTTGCTGCTTCAGCGCAGCCACTTCGTCACGGTGACGGTGGTGCCTTTGCCGACACCCGTCTCGATGTCAAATTCATCCACGATCTTGCGCACACCGCTCATGCCGAGGCCGAGGCCACCCGAGGTGGAATAGCCACCCTGCAATACCCGCGGGATGTCCGCGATCCCCGGTCCCTTGTCCCGGCACGCGATCCTGATGCCGTGCAGCGGGATCTGCTGGGCGGCATCCCGGGTTTTTTCCACGGTGATCTCGCCACCCTTGGCATAGAGCAGCACGTTGCGCGCCAGTTCGGAGATGACGGTGGCCACCAGCGTGGATTCACCCGAGCTGCAACCGGTGTGCAAGGTGAGCTTGCGGCCGTGCTGGCGGGCGATGACGATGTCCGCTACCACGTTGATCGCGACCGTCAGCTTGGCCTCGTAGGCGGGCAGTGACGCACCGGACGACAGCGGCACGGCTGCCGCCTGTGGCGTGACCCTGGGCGGGGTCGCAGGGGACGGCGTGGGGCCGATCATTCGGCGCCCAGCGACTGGGCCGCATGCGGCCTGATGCCGGCGAGCCATTCAGGTTGCAGCTCGAAACGGAACCCGACGTTGCGCACGGTGATGATGTGGCGCCCCAGGGATGATCCCAGCTTGCGGCGCAAGCGCCCAATGTGCACATCCACGGTGCGCGATTCCAGCACCAGCGGGGTGTCGTGAGCCCAGACCATCTGCACCAGGACGTCCCGGGTCAGCGCACGCCCCCGGGCTTCCAGCAGCACCTGCAGAAGCCGGAATTCCTTGTAGGTCAGGTCGACCGTCATGCCTTCCACCTTCAGCAACCAGCGTTCCAGGTCCATGACGATGGGACCGGCGTGCAGGTGCGCGCCCGGTTTGGCAGGCGGCATGCGGCGGGTGAGAGCCCGGATGCGGGCGGCCAACATGTCCGCGTGCACTGGCCTCGGGAGGCAATCATCCGCGCCGCTGTCGAGCGCCGCGATCTGCCGCGCCTCTCCGTCGCCCTCGGCGGAAATCATGATGATTGGGAGTTCCGCAGTGAAGGGGTCGCCGCGCAAAGTGCCGCACAGGGCTATGCCACCCTCACCGGGGAGCTTGTCGTCAAGGATCAGAAGGTCGGGTCGCTCACGCCGCATCGACCGCAACAGCTTGCCAGCATCGCGCGCCTCCAGCCCCGCGAAATTCAACCATTCCATGGTTGACTGCGCGGTCTGCATGAGTACGTCGTCCATAGTGGCGATCATCACCGTGAGGCGTGCGCGCACAATACTCCGACGGACGAAGACGGGGGTCGCTGCGGCCTGCGCGGAACGGAATACGGCGCATCTGCGGACGTGGTTCGCCGGTCGTCATGGGATGAACTCATGGTGGACGCACCTCGAAGCGTCACCCTCCAAACTACTCGCCCGTCCCGTGATCTTCTGTGCGGCCGGATACATAGCGGCTGCTCGGCCTCGGACATCCGGTACACATGCTACATAACAGTCGCATGGTGCCCAGGGTCCCTAAAATGAAAGGGCGCGGCCTGAGCCGCGCCCCCGGAAGCATGCCTAGGAAGCAGTTATGGATGTCCGCGCTGCATCATCTCGTCCATGGTGGTGGCGGTGTAGCCCGGCGGCACCTCGAACAGCGCCCGGTTCAGGCTCTCGGTGGTCACCGACTTGAAAGTGGTGGTCACGGTGCTGGACTTCATGGTGCGCGGATCGAAGGCCTGGCGGGTGGTCTTGAGCGCGAAGCCCTTGCCCATCACCGCTGACATGGACTGGGCCATGGGCCCCATCTTGGCGGTGAGCTTCTGCATGCCGTCGCGCATCGCCTGCAGCGTCTTGTAGTCCGCCGCCGGCACGCCGAACGCGGTGGGCGGCTCGTCGCTCATGCACATGGTGGAGGTGGCGCGACCGCCCACGCTCATCTGCATGTCCTTGCAGCGGTGGCCGGCGACGGTCTCGGTGGTGCCGAGGTCCTTCATCTCCACCTGCATGCCGCCCTGCATCGCAGCCATGGGGTTGCCGGCGGGAGCGCCGCCGCGCGCCGCCATCATCTTCTCCATCCTGGCGCGCTGCTCCGGCGTCATGTTCGCCATGGCGGCCTGCATCTTCTGGTGGGCGTCGTCCATCTCGCCCTGGTGCGCCGCCATCTGCGCCTGGGCCGCCTGCATCTGTTGCTGGCTCTGGGCCTGCTGGGCGCCGATCTGGCCCGCGGCCTTGTCGTCGAACACCAGGTACTGCTTCTTCTCCGGCATGAACACGCTCATGGTGTTGGCTGCGGAGTCGTACAGCGCGAAGCCCTGGTGGGTGCCGTCGGAGAACTCCATGCGCACCTTGCCGTCCTTCACGAACAGCTGGCTCACCGCCTGGCCGGCGTCGTTGACCGAGGTGATGTGGGTGTCGGCGAGCGCGGGGGCCGCGGCGGCCAGGAGCGCGAGCAGGATGGATGTCCTCAACATACGATGCCTCCCAATGATTGTTTCGGATGACCGGCCCCCCGGCCGGGGTTTCCATGTTACTCCCGCCTCCGACGGGCCGGTAACCGGTACAGTAAATGACGAGTCGCCGCCGCCGGCGTTGACGCGAGGACGCTGAAAGCCATGCAGGACACGACGTTACAGGCCGCGGTGGAGCGGCAGTTGGAGGTCCGTGGGCCATGGCGGTGGCAGGCCCTGGGGGAGGGCGTGGGCAGCACCCGCTGGCGGGTGGAGTCCTCCGGGGGCGCCTGGTTCGTGAAGGGCGGCGATGCGGACATCCTCGCGGCGGAGGCGGATGGGCTCAAGGCTCTCGCCGCCTGCGGCGCCATGCGTGTGCCACGGTTACACTCAGAGGGTGTACTCGATAAGGGCGACGGCTATCTCATCATGGAGTGGCTGGAGCTTTCCCACGGCGCATCCACCTCCGGTGCGCGCCTGGGTGAGGCGCTGGCGCGCCAGCATCTCGCGCCGGCGCCGCGCTTCGGCTGGCCGTGCGCGAACTTCATCGGCGCCACGCCGCAGTTCAACCGCGAGGGCACGGACTGGGCCGCATTCTTCCGCGAGCAGCGCCTGGGGTTCCAGCTCAGGCTCGCCGGCGAGGACGGTCACCGGGGCGCGCTGCAGGAAGAGGGCGCACGTCTGCTGGAAGGACTGCCGCGCTTCTTCGCCGGCTATGCGCCATCACCCGCGCTGCTGCACGGCGACCTCTGGGGCGGCAACTGGGGCACGGTACAGGACGGCGGGCCCGTGGTTTTCGACCCGGCGGTGTACCGCGGCGACCGGGAGGCGGACCTCGCCATGACGGAGCTGTTCGGCGGTTTCCCGGAGAGCTTCTACGCCGCCTACAACGCCCATGCGCCGCTGGATGCGGGCTACCGGGTGCGCCGCGACCTCTACAACCTCTACCACGTGCTGAACCACCTCAACCTGTTCGGCGGCGGGTATCTCGGTCAGGCTCTGGGGTTGATACGAAAGCTCAATGCGGAATTGGGCTGAATCTCACGCCGGCAACCACACGCTCACGATGAGGCCGCCGTCGCTGCGGTTTG
>DATAHN010000141.1:0-1750 GCA_036263155.1 Gammaproteobacteria bacterium
CAGCAGCAGCAACTCCAATGCTTCTTTCGAATCCTCTCTGTTCTTGATCTTCACGCCCAGCCCGTCATTCCCGAAGATGACCATCTGGTGTGCGCTCGCCTTCACGTCTCCCGGCCCGAACTCGCCTTCCCCGGCGATCAGGAACGCGAAGCCGTTGTAGTTCTTGGGTAAAGGCTGCTCGATGCTGCCGCCGGGCTTGAGCGTCATGTGCAGGAACGCGATGGGTGTGCGGGTGTCGATGGCGGCGCTCTGCCCCAAGGACTCGCCGGCGATGATCTTGACCTTCACCTTGCCGTCCGCGCTCACGGCCACCGGAATGCCCGAGTCCGGCAGCTCCTGGTAGCGGGGCTTCATGAGCTTGTCCTTGCGCGGCAGGTTCACCCAGATCTGGAAGCCGTGCATGCGCCCGCCGGCGGCGCGGAACTTCTCCTCCGGCATCTCCGAGTGCACCACGCCGGCACCGGCGGTCATCCACTGCACGTCGCCGGGCCCGAGGGAGCCCGCGTGGCCGTGGGAATCCTTGTGCTGCATGCGGCCTTCCAGCACGTAGGTGACGGTCTCGAAACCCCGGTGCGGATGGTCCGGCGCGCCCACCGCCTCGCCCGGCGCGTAGTCCACGGGGCCCATCTCGTCCAGCAGCAGGAAGGGATCGAAGTCCATGAGCATCTGGGTCGGGAACGGGCGGTGAACGATGAAGCCGCCGCCCTCGCGGGTGCGGATGCTGGTGACGATGCGCGCCACGCTGCGCAGCGGCTGGGAAGAGTCGGGACGGGTCATGCGGCCTCCGGAAAGATGGACCAAGCCCCCGAGGTGGGGACGCGATGTGTCGTCTTCAAGCGGGTCAGCCCCTGGGACCGCGGCGCGTTATAGTGGATCGAGGGTCCCGATGCGCCGCATTCCCATACTCACCACGTTCTGCCTGCTGGGCTTAGGCTTCGCGGCCGGCTGCGCCTCAAACCCGCCGGATCCGCGCGTGCCGGCCTCGACGATGCACGGTTGCGTGGTGGAGATGCCGGAGTACCCGCCCTGCGAGCCCTCGCCGCTCATCGTGCCGCAACCGTATTATCCCACCTACGTGGGACCCTGGTATCCGGGCACCGGCGTGGTGCTGGTGCCTTATCCCTACCCCGTGCCGGTCCCAGTGCCGGCGACACCGCCGCCGCGGCCCCGTCCTCCCCCGCCTCCGCCACCCAAGCACCCGCGGCATCCGCGTCCGGTGCCCTGCCACCCGGCGCCCAACAGACGCTGTCCTTAAGCAGCGTGTTTCGCGCCTCGCACCGTCAGCCATAGCAGCGGCAACGCCGCTATTTGGAACACCACCGCGCCGATGACCAGCGCCGCGGGGCTCGCGCGGTAGAGCGCGCTCAACACGAGGCTGCCGATGAGCCAGGCCAGGCCGAAGGAGGCATCGAAGATACCGAAGGCGGTACCGCGCACGGCGCGCGGAGTGAGCGTGGCGACACCGGCGCGCATGGTGCTCTCCTGCACGCCGAGCGCCGCGCCCCAGAACGCCGCACCCAGCCAGATGTATGCGGGACTCTCGGCGAGGAACAGGAGCGGGATGGCCGGCAGCGTGAGCAGCGGCAAGGCCGTGAGCACCTTGAGGCCCAGGCGGTCATAGAGCCAGCCGCTGGCGAGGGCCGCCAGCGCGTCCACGCCCATGGCGAGGCCGAACACCAGCGGGATCTGCGCCGGCGAGAGGCGATGCGTGAGCCCCAGGTGGTAGCCCACCAGGATGAAGTGGGCGAAG
>DATAHN010000142.1:0-2395 GCA_036263155.1 Gammaproteobacteria bacterium
TGCTCTCTCGCGCCGCACATCCTGCTGGAAGAGCTGGGCCTCAAATACCAGCTGGAGCTGGTGGCCCTGGCCGAGAACAAGCAGCAGACCCCTGGATACCTCGCCATCAATCCCAAGGGCCGCGTGCCGGCGCTCCTCACCCACGAGGGCGAGGTGCTGACCGAGGCGCCGGCGGTGTCCTGGTACATCGCCCTGCAGGCGACCCACGCGAGCCTCATCCCCCACGGCACGCTCGCCCAGGCCCGCTGCCTGGAATGGTTCAACTGGATCTCGGGCACGGTGCACGCCATGGCCTACGGCCAGCTCTGGCGGCCGCATCGCTTCGTGGCGGACGAGGCGCTGTACGGCGCAGTGAAAGCCAAGGGCCAGGAGATGGTGCTGGAACACTATGCCTCCATCGAGCGGCGCCTGGCCGACCGCGACTGGGCCGTGGGCAACGCCTACACCCTGGTGGATCCCTACCTGCTGGTGTTCTACCGCTGGGGCGAGCGCATCGGCCTCGACATGCGCACCGGCTATCCCGGCTGGACCCGCCACGCGGAGCGCATGATCGCGCGCGCCGCCGTGCAGCGGGCGCTGCAGCAGGAAGGCATCCAGGTCTGGAACAAAGCGGCATAAGGGTGAGGCCGCCTAGCGCGGGCACTGCTCGCGCGCGGCCGAACGATCAGCCAGGGATGGCTGGGCTGGAAGGCACACCAGGGATGGTGCAGTGAGAGACCTTCAAATTTGGATTAAGCAATAGGAGCCTTGCCATGCTCGATCATCTCGAAGTGGAAGTGCGCGATCTCGCGGCCAGCCGGCGCTTCTACAGCACCGCGCTCGCGCCGCTCGGCTACGCGGTGAAGGTGGAGGGCCCGAGCCTCGGGTTCGGGGACGAGCGGGCCAAGGACTTCTGGATCAAGTCAGGCACCCCCTCAGAACGGCCGCTGCATTACGCTTTCAACTGCCCCAGCCAGGAGCAGGTGAGGGCGGCTTACGGGGCGGCCATCACGGGAGGCGGCCGCAGCGACCGTTCCCCCGTACTCATGCCGCATATCCATCCTCACTATTTTGCTGGCTTCGTCTTCGATCCTGACGGCAACTTAGTCGAATTTGTTACCCACGCTGCTGAAGCGGCCTAGGCTAGATCCTCGCTGGCGCCCTGGTATTGCTATCCAGCCGGCGTATACTGCTTATGTAAAATCATGTACTTAAGTAGTCCGCCAGGGAAGGCTCCTGAAGCAGGAGACCAGCGGATGAGCAAGCAGTATCTGCGCCTCACGTTCTACGGACGCGCAACACCGGTGCATGTGGAGATCGGCCAGGTGGACGCGGACGACATCCTCGGCGGGGTGAAGGGTCTCGCCGCCGGCGGCAAGGACATCCAGGCGTTCTACCTCTTCCCCGTCAGCGACGCCCTGAGCGCGCTCATCTCCGTGAGCGAGATCCAGACCCTGCAGCTCACCTCCCAGCCCCATGGCGACTGGAAGCCGACGGCACTCAAGGGCGGCGTGGCGTTCTATCTCAAGGGCCGGGACGAGCCGCTGGTGCTGGACTACACCGGGCACGGCCCGCTGGATGACATGTTCCATGGCCTCGCCGAGATGCGCTACGGCGAGGAGATCCCCGGCTGCATCATGCTCACGGACGGCGCGGGCGAGCCCGCGTTCTTCCGCATGGACGAGATCCAGTACGCCGTGGTCAAGACGGGCCTCATCAAGCGCCTGTCTTGAGCTCCTCGGCCGCGAGCCGCTCCTGCACCGTCGGCACGTACACCGGGAAGCCCGGGTTGCGCCGCTCCTCGAAGATCAGCCGCGTCTCGATGTGCACGATCTCGGGGCGCACCGACAGCGCGTTGATGATGAACTCTCGCAGGTGCTCCACGTCGCGCACCGCCACGTGCAGCATGAAGTCGTCGTCGCCTGAGACGTGGAAGAACGACACCACCTCGTCGCGCGCCAGCACGTGGCTGCGGAACGAGTCGATGTCCTCCCGGTCGTGGCGCGTCATGCGCAGGCACACCATGGCCTGGGCCCCCACGCCCACGCCCTTGGGGTTGAACTCCGCGTAGAAACCGGAGATGGCTCCGCCGTCCACCAGGCGCCGCACCCGCGTGATGCAGGTGGAGGGCGCGATGCCCACCCGCGCCGCCAGCACCTTGTTCGGGATGCGCGCGTTCTGCCGAAGTTCTCTCAGGATGTTGAGATCGGTCTTGTCGTAATTCATGATTCCACCCTTTTTGCCGATATTAATTCGGCTTATCACCCGAGTCCGCGAAAATATAGTACCTTCCGGGGGCTAAATCCAGAACCGTCATGAACGGTCAGGCCGCTACAAAGAGGCGGCTATCGAGAGAGCTACACCGGGTGGGGGTGTCTTGCAGGGTCCGGACGCTGCCTAAAGGGGGCGAGGCGGC
>DATAHN010000143.1:0-2283 GCA_036263155.1 Gammaproteobacteria bacterium
GCTATGACTGCTCTCATCTGTGGTTCCATGGCCTACGACACCATCATGGTGTTCCCCGAGCCCTTCAAGAACCACATCCTGCCGGACAAGATCCACATCCTGAACGTCTGCTTCCAGGTGCCGCAGCCGCGGCGCGAGTTCGGCGGCACCGCCGGCAACATCGCCTATAACCTGAAGCTCCTGGGTGAGCGGGGCCTGCCCATGGCCACCGTGGGCGGCGACTTCGGCCCCTACGCCGAGTGGATGGATGGGCAGGGCATCCCGCGCACCTATATAAAGGAGGTCGCCGGGGCCTATACCGCCCAGGCCTTCATCACCACGGACGTGGACGACAACCAGATCACCGCCTTCCATCCCGGCGCCATGGACTCCGCCCACAGCCAGGCGGTGCCGAAGGGTGCCGGCATCAAGCTCGGCGCCGTCTCGCCGGACGGGCGCGAGGCGATGCTGCAGCACGCCGAGCAGTTCGCCGCCGCCGGCATCCCGTTCCTGTTCGACCCCGGCCAGGGCATGCCGCTCTTCTCCGGCGAGGAACTCCTGCACTTCATCGAGCTCGCCAACTGGGTCGCGGTGAACGACTACGAGTCCCAGGTGCTGGAACACAAGACCGGCCTCACCGCCTACCAGATCGCCGAGCGGGTGGGGGCTTTGGTGGTCACCTGGGGCAGTAAGGGCTCCGTGATCTACACTCAGGGACGGCGCGTGGACGTGGAGTGCGTGCAGGCGGATTCGGTCGTGGACCCGACGGGTTGCGGCGACGCCTTCCGCGCCGGCCTGCTTTACGGCCTCATGCACGAACTGGACTGGCAGACCACGGGGCAGATCGCCTCGCTCATGGGCTCCATCAAGATCGCGAACCGCGGCACCCAGAACCACAGCTTCAGCCGTGCCGAGTTCGCCAAGAGGTACGAAGAGTCGTTCGGTACCTCGCTCCCCGAACTTTCCTGATCCGCTACACTCGAATCCTCCAGTCCTCCTCATTTCCTATTGGACACGCCATGAAACGCCTGCTGCCGCTCCTCGTCCTGTTCTTCGGTCTCGTCGGCGGGCAGGGGGCCTCGGCCGCCGGCAATGAGCAGGCTTGGGATGCGACCCTGGAGCGGGTCTCCCCCTCGGTGGTGTCCATCCGCGTGGACGCGCCGCGCGCCTTCGACACGGAGTGGAACCTCACCGGCCAGGCCACCGGCTTCGTGGTGGACGCGGAGCGCGGCATCATCCTCACCAACCGTCACGTGGTGACGCCGGGCCCGGTGGTGGCGGAGGCGGTGTTCCAGGATCACGAGGTGGTCACCTTGAAGCCCCTCTACTACGACCCGGTGCACGACTTCGGCCTCTACCAGTACGATCCGGCGGCCTTGAAGTACATCCATCCCATGTCGCTGAAGCTCGCGCCGGAGCACGCGCGGGTGGGGGGCGACATCCGTATCATCGGCAACGACGCGGGCGAGCAGCTCTCCATCCTCTCCGGCACCCTCGCGCGCCTGGACCGCGAAGCGCCCACCTACGGCGCCGGCGGCTATAACGACTTCAACACCTTTTACTTCCAGGCCGTGTCCGGCTCCACCGGCGGCTCCTCCGGTTCGCCCGTGATCAACATCGACGGCGAGGTCATCGCCCTCAACGCCGGCGCGCGCAACGACGCCGCCTCCAGCTACTTCCTGCCGCTGGACCGCGTGGTGCCGGCGCTGGCGCTGCTGGAAGCCGGCAAGCCCGTGCCGCGCGGCACGCTGCAGGTGGTGTTCCAGCACGAGTACTACGACGAGCTGGAGCGCTTAGGGTTGCCCGCGAGCCTGGAGGCGGACCTGCGCAAGCAGTACCCGGACGCCACGGGCCTCCTGGTGGTGGACCAGGTGCTGCCCGGCGGCCCGGCGGACGCCCTGCTGCAGCCCGGCGACGCGCTGGTGGCGGTGGATGGCAAGGTGCTCACCACCTTCGCGCCGCTGGACGAGATCATGGACGCCTCCGTGGGCAAGACCCTGAACTTCCGCGTGTTGCGCGGCGGACGTCCCTTGAGCCTCGACATCAAGGTGCAGGACCTCGCCGAGCTCAGCCCGCGCTCGTATCTCCAGTTCGGCGGCGCCACCCTCAACGACCTCTCGCTGCAGGTGGCTCGCGGCTTCAACGCCCGGGTGAGCGGCGTGTACGTGGCGAACCCGGGTTATGTGTTCGGTACCGCCGGCATCGCCCGTGCCGCCGTCATCACCGAGCTGGACGGCAAGCCGGTGGCGGACCTGGACGACTTCCAGAAGGTGCTGGAGACCATGCCGGACGGCGACCACGCCC
>DATAHN010000144.1:0-8001 GCA_036263155.1 Gammaproteobacteria bacterium
GAACTGCTGGGACTCTCCACCTCGATGGTGCTGCGCTGCGACGACTGCGTGAGCTACCACATCGGGCAGTGCATCGAGTCGGGCTGCAGCAAGGAAGAGATCGTGGAAGCGATGAGCGTGGCGCTAGTCGTGGGCGGCACGATCGTCATACCGCATATGCGTAGAGCGATAGCATTCATGGATGAACTGCTGGAAGAAAATGCGGGCTGATATATAACCCCGGATCAAATAAAAGGGCCGCGACGCGGCCCTTTTTATTCAAAGATCCTGGCGGCTCATTTCTTCTCTTTATCGTCCTCGTCATCGTCCTTTCCGGCCTGTGCCGGCAACACCAGCTTCTTCACGATACGTTCGAACCGGCCCTGGCCCTCGGGCTGGTTGCCGAAGCGCTCCATGCGCCCGGACTTCATGGACGCGGACAGGGCCGCGATGCGGTCCGCCGGCGAGGGGTGGGTGGCCATCAGGAGCTGCATGCTGCTGCTCTTGGGGTCCACGCTCTCCAGGGTCTGCAGCACCGAGAGCAGGCCGTAGGGGTCGTAGCCCGCGCGCGCCGCCAGCACCACGCCGAAGCGGTCCGCGTCGAACTCGTCGTCCTTGTCCAGGCCCTTGGAATACAGCGTGCGGCTGGCGCCCGCCACCTTGTCCAGCACCTTGGTGTCGTGGCCCTGCTGCTGCATCTCGTAGCTCGCGGCCTGGCCGAGCAGGTCGAGGCGCGCGGCGCGCATGAGCTCGTTCAGGTGGTGCTTGAGCACCACGTGGCTGATCTCGTGGCCCAGGACGCCGGCCAGCTCCGCCTCGTTGTGCATGCGCAGCAGGAGGCCGCGGGTGATGAACACGTAGCCGCCGGGGGCGGCGAAGGCGTCGATGTCGTCCGAGTCCAGCACCGCGAAGCGCCAGGGCAGGTCCGGCCGGTCGCTGTGCATGGCAACCCACAGGCCGATGCGGTTCACGTACTGCTGCACCTCCGCCTCATGGATGGGCTTGGTGGCGCCGAGCAGGGTGGCGGCCGCGTCGCGGCCGATCTCCGCTTCCTGGTCCTGGTCCGCGGGCTTCACCGCCTGCTTGACGGTGTTGAAGAGGTTGCCGAGGTCCACGCTCGACGCGGCGAGCGGCAGGCCGGCCAAGGCAAATCCGGCGGCGAGGGCGAGCGCGCGGGCGTTCACGGCTTCACCTTCGGGATGTAGGCGATGTCGGGCTTGGCGGTGAGGGGCAGACGCTCGGCATAGGCCTGGGCCTGTGCCGGCTTCATCTGCCACTGGTCCAACTCCGCCACGGCCTTGGGATCGGGCTTGGCGTTCTGGATGTCGCCGGTGTTGAGGCCGCGCACGCCGGTGGTGGCGGTGCTGCCGCTGGCGCCGGAACGGCCGCTCTGGAACAGGCTGAACCAGCTGGTGCCCCAGCCGCTGCCGGTGCTGGTGCTGTTGAGTCGGATGCTGGTCATGGGCAGCCAGCCATCCTTACCCGAATCCAGGCGCACGTGGTACCAGCCACCCTGGCGCTCGATGATGGTGACCTGGGCGGCGTTCGGCACCGGCGCGACGATGCTCGCGTCCGAGTACGGGCCGGAGGTGAGGTTGCCGGCGACGACGGTCTGCGCGGTGGAAGTGGAGGCGGCGTGCACCGCGCCCAGCACCAGCAACAGGACCGCGATTCCTATGGACCAGCGTCTCATGCCTTCTCCCGGGGTTCGTACAGCACCACCGGCTGTTCCCTGCCCTTCACTTTATAAGTACCCCGCTCGGTGAAGTCAAAGGCGTCGCCGCAACGCTCGCGGGTGGCGGCGGAGACCAGCACCCGGGCCACGCCCTTGGTCTGGCCCTCGATGCGGCTCGCCAGGTTCACGCTGTCGCCGATGGCGGTGTAGTCGAGCTTGTTCTCGGAGCCCATGAAGCCCACCACCGCCTGTCCGGTGTGGATGCCGATGCCGATGTCGAACACCTCGGCGAGGTCGCCCAGGTCCTTGCGGAACTCCAGCAGCACCGCGCTCATCTCAAGGGCCGCGGCCACCGCGTGCCTGGCCTGGTCCTTGTCCTCCAGGGGCGCGCCCCAGAACGCCATGATGGCGTCGCCGATGAACTTGTCCACGGTGCCGCCGTGGCGGAACACCACTTCCACCTGCTTGGAGAAGTAGCGGTTGAGAATCGCCACCACCTGCTCCGGGGTGCGGGACTCGGAGAGAGTGGTGAAGCCGCGGATGTCCGAGAACAGCAGCGTGACCTCGCGGCTCTTGGCGCCCTCGCTCAGGAGGTCGCGCCGGTGCTTGACGAGATCGTCCACCACCCTGGGATCCAGGAAGCGGCCGAACAGGCCGATGGCGTGCTGGCGCTCGCGCCGCTCCCGCAGGTACTCAGCGAGAGCCATGGCGAAGAAGAACAGCCAGCCGAACAGCAGCGGTTGGGCCACCGGCAGGAGCCAGCGGGAACCGAGCAGGAGGTAGCCGAGGAAGCACACCAGCAGCGAGGCAGCCACCAACGCGAGGCCGGTGCGGAACGGCCCTTGGCCGCGAGCGAACAGGAGCGCGAGGCCGAGCAACAGGGCGAGGGACAGGAGCGCGCCGGTCCAGGGCGGCGTGCGGCGCTGCCAATCCCCGTTCTTGAGGTTGGAGATGGCAGTAGCGAGGGTGTCCACGCCGGGATAGTTCGCCGCCAGCGGCGAGGGATGGGAATCGCCCAGGCCCGCGGCGGTGCTGCCGATCACCACGATCTTGTCCTTGAACTCGCCAGCGGGACGCGCGGACTTCTGCTTCTGCATGTCCGCGTAGAGCTCGTAGAACGGCACGTGGGGCACGCCGCTGCGCCAGTTGATGACGAAGGCGTCCGACTCCGGCAGCGGGTAGCCCGCCGCTTGCGCCACGCGCGTGGGGAGCGAGGGCAGCAACCAGCCGTAGGCATCGTAGAAGGTGTAGTAGCGGCGGCCGACCTTGTCGGAATCCTGCAGGAAGTTCACCACGCCCACGCGCCCGGTGAGCGCGAGCTGCGGCAGCGGGAACAGCATGGCGGCGTGGGCCTCCGGGTCCGCGTACGGCCCCGGCTCGATGCCGAAGGGCGGCGGCAGATCCTTGAGCGGCGCGCCCTTGCTGTCGTCCGCGTTCTCGAGGCGCACCGAAGGGAAGAACACCTTGTCGCTGGGCGCGGCGACGTCGATGAGGTACTTGTCGTTCTCCGGGCGGACATTGTCCGGGTCCACGAAGTAGATGTCGAACACCACGGCCTTGGGGTCCTGCTTGAGCAGGCCCTGCAGGAGCTGCGCATAGAGGGAACGGGGCCAGGGCCAGCCGGCGCCGAGCTGCTGCTGCGCTGCCACGAGGCTCGCCTCGTCCACGTCCACCACCACCACGTCCGGGTCCGACGCGCGGCCGGCGGAGTGGGCGCGGACCATGAGGTCCTGCAGCGGATGCTCCAGGGAATCGAAGCCGGCGAACACGAAGAAGTCCGCGACGACGAGGACGACGAAGAGGCCGAGCAGCCAGGTGCGCCCGCGCAGCATGCCTTTAACCATGGAACACCCCTGCTCCCGTATCTATATAGAGCTTACCAGCGATGGAACGCGGGGTGCCCTTCTTTTACGGCAACGAACGTACCGCGGCAGGTATCGCAGAGCTTGCCGCCGGCCCAGAGTTCCCCATCGATCACGGCCCGGTCCTCGGTGGAGGACACAACCCGCGCCTTGAGGGTGATGGGCCCGTCGGTGGGCGTGGGACGCTTGAGGGTGATGGCGTACTCGGCGGTGACGGTGCAGGGCGGTGTGGCGGCGCCGGACTTCTGCATGAGGTGCCAGGCGGCGGTCCAGTTGCAGTGACAATCCAGCAGCGAGCCGATGATGCCGCCGTTCAGGATGCCGGGGAAAGCCTCGTACTTGGGCTGGGCGCGCCACTCGGCCACCACCTCGCCGTCTTTCGGGAAGCTGCGCACGTGCAGGCCCTCGGCGTTGGCCGGGCCGCAGCCGAAGCAGGCGTTGTGGGGGGCGTAGGTCTCCTGCAGGCACTTGTCCATCGTCAGTTTCCTCAAGCTCGCGGTAAATGGATCTCGGCCAGCATGCACCGGACGCTGCCACCGGCGCAATCCTCGATGGTATCTATGGGTGACGAGACGATGCGCGCGTGCTTCTCCAGCGCCGCGCGCTGGACCGGGTTCAGGGCACGCTCGGCGCGGGTGGACATGGCGAGCAGCGTCTCGCCGCCGCGGCCCTTGAGTTCCAGCATGTTCCCGGCGAAGGATTCCATCTGGTACGGGCTGATGGCCACCACCTCGTGGCCGGTGTCCGTGAGCCGCTGCACCACCCGCTCCCGCTCGGCCTTGTCGGCGATGCAATCGAAGCAGCCCAGGGCGAATGCACTGCCGATGCAGAGCATGACGTTGGTGTGGTAGATGGGCTGGCCCCGGGTGTCGCGCGCATGAAAGTGCACCCCCTCGTACCCCGCGCGGGCGGCCCAGTCCTGCAGCAGCCGCGCATCGGTGCGCGGCGAGAGGCCGGCATAGGCCACGCGGTTGACCCGGTCCAGCACCAGGCTGCCGGTGCCTTCCAAGTAGCGGCCGTCCAGCTCCGAGTACGAGAGGTCGTGCACGTCCTTGAGCGCATAGCCCCGCTCGGCGTCCAGCGCCTCGAGGATGTCGCGGCGCCGCTCCCAGCGCCGGTTCAGGGCCTGCATGGGATAGAGCCAGGCGCTGCCGTCGGCATGGAAGCTCACCCAGTTGTTGGGGAACACCGCGTCCGGCGTCACGGGCTCAAGGCGGTCCTCGAACACCTCCACCACCACGCCGGCGGCGCGCAGCGCCTGCACCAGCGCATCGAACTCCGCGGTCGCCCGCGCCTGCACGGTGGCGCCGGCCTCGGTGCTCTTCTGGAACGCGTTGGACGCCGCGGTCTCCGGGTTGGCGCCGAAGTTGGCGGGCCGGATCATGAGCACGGCGGACGCGCTCTGCTTTTCGGGAGTCGCAGCCATCGGCGGCCTAAGGAGACGGGATGCGCCGCATCTTACCCCATAGGCCGTGACCCGGCGGCGCCCCCTGTCCGGCCTAGTGCTAAAGTAGCCGCCGCCCCCACGCGTTTCGGGAGTCTCCATGGCGGGTCTCGCCCCCGGCGACCGCATACCGGATTTCAGGCGGCTGGATGCTTCCGGCAAGCCGCGCATGTTCCTGGACCTGCACTACGGCCAGCCCATGGCGCTGTTCGTCTGCGGCCCTGCCGCGGATGCCGCCACCCGCGCCGACCTCGCGGCCCTCGCCCGCCCCCATGCCGCCTGGGAAAAGGCCACGCGGGTGGCGCTGGTCCTGGGTAGCCCGGCGGAGCTCGCCCCGCTCGAGAAGGAGACGGAAGGCGTGCTGCTGCTCTCGGACGACGGCGTGCTCAGCCAGCACCTCCTGGGCGGCGCGCCCACGGGCATGACGGCGCTGGTGCTGGACGACAACCTGCGCATCCTGGAGCGGCTGGAACGGGGCGCGGATACGCAGGAGTTCATGGCGCGGGTGGCGGGCCTCTATGCCGCGCGGCCACGGCCCGAACCCCGGACGCTGCGCCAGCAGGCGCCGGTGCTCTTCATCCCGCGGGTGCTGGATGCGGCCTCCTGCGACGCGCTGATCGCCCACTTCGAGGAGACCGGCGGCACGCCCTCCGGCACCGCCTACGTGGAGGGCAACAAGACCCTGTGGAAGCCCGATCCCGGCGTGAAGATGCGCCGCGACGTGTACATCGCCGACGGGCCATGGCTGGACAAGGTGAAGGACGCGCTGGTGCGGCGGGTGCTGCCGGAGATCCAGCGCTGCTTCAACTTCCAGGTGACGCAGCACGAGGTGTTCAAGCTCATCCGCTACGACGCCGGGGCCGGCTACTTCCACGCGCACCGGGACAACGAGAGCCGCGACACCCAGCACCGGCGCTTCGCCATGACGCTCAACCTCAACACCGGCGCCTACGACGGCGGCGAACTGCGCTTCCCGGAGTTCGGCCCGGACCTCTACGTGCCGGAGCGCGGCGGCGCGGCGATCTTCTCCTGCTCGCTGCTGCACGAGGTCACGCCCGTGACCCGCGGCAGCCGTTATGGCCTGCTGGGGTTCTTCTTCGGGGAGCGGGAGCGGATGGCCGAGATGCAGCACCAGGTGGCGGGCGGCTGAGATACAGTCAGGTTGGGAGATCCACATGAAACGTGTCACTGGCATCGGCGGCATCTTCTTCCACGCGAAGGACCCGAAGGCATTGCGGGCCTGGTACCAGCGGCACCTGGGGATAGACGTGCAGGAATGGGGCGGCACGGCCTTCACCTGGACCGACGAGGCGGGGAACCCCACCGGGGGCATGACGGTCTGGTCCATCGGTGCGGCTGACAGCGGCCATTTCGCCCCGAGCCGCTCGCCCTTCATGGTGAACTACCGGGTGGATGACCTGACCGCGCTGCTGCAGGCGCTGCGGGCCGAGGGTTGTGAGGTGCTGGAGAAGACCGACGACTCGGAGTTCGGCAAGTTCGGCTGGGTCATGGATCCCGAGGGGAACAAGGTCGAACTCTGGCAGCCCCCGGCCGGGCAGTGACCATCAATTAAGAGCGGCAGCCTATGAACACTCTAAACCCCGTGAACTTCACCGAGGCGCTCAAGAGCATCACCGAGCACTGGTCGCCGCGGGTGGTGGGCCAAGTCAACGACCAGTACGTGAAGGTCGCGAAAGTGAAGGGCCAGCTGGTCTGGCACAAGCACGACCATGAGGACGAGATGTTCCTGGTGGTGTACGGGCGCCTCAAGATCCAGCTCAAGGACCGCACGGTGGAGCTCGGCCCCGGCGACTTCTACGTGATCCCCAAGGACACGCTGCACAACCCCGTGGCCGAGGAGGAATGCGGGCTGGTGCTCATCGAGACCCTATCCACCAAGCACACCGGCGACGTGCAGGACGCGCGCAGCAAGACCATCGAGCAGCAGCTCGCGGGCTGAAAGCCATGCAGACCTTCCGCTACGGCCCAGCCGCTTCCCAGGCTGGGGACCTGCATCTGCCTGACCGTAACGATGCGCCGGTGGTCTGCCTGTTCCACGGCGGCTTCTGGCGCATGCCCTATGGCCGTGACCAGATGACGCCATTGGCCGAGGATCTCGCGCGCCGCGGCTATGCCGCCTGGAACCTCGAGTACCGGCGCCTGGGCGAGGCCGGCGGCGGCTGGCCGGGCAGCTTCGAGGACGCGCACGCGGGCATCGAGCACCTGGCCCAGCTCAGGGCGGATGGCGCGGGCATCGACCTCTCACGGGTGATGACCGTGGGCCATTCCGCCGGCGGACACCTGGCGCTCTGGGCCGCGGGTCCGCGCCGGATCGCCGCAAGCAGCGCTCTCCCGCAGGTGCGGATCATGGCTGCCGTGGGCCAGGCGCCGGCGGCCGACCTGAAGCGCGTGCATGAGCTCGGCTGCTCCAATGGAGTGGCGCAGGAACTCCTGGGCGGCACGCCCAGTGAGGTGTCGGAACGCTACGCCCTCGCCTCGCCCCGGGAACTGCTGCCGCTGGGCGTGCCGCAGCTGGTGGTGCATGGCGAAAAAGATGATGTGGTGCCGGCGGCCGTGGGCAGGGACTACGCGAAGGCGGGAGAGAAGGCTGGAGATACGGTGGAATACATCGAGCTGCCCGGTGTGGGGCATTTCGAGCATCTGGATCCGAAGGGCGAGGCGTGGGGGAAGGTGGTGGAGTGGTTGGAGAGATTGTCCAAATAAGAGATAGAGACAGCGCGTAACCGCCATCCCTGGCACAGAATTCCGAGTGCTTAGCTATACCGGCGCGACCGTCCGGGTCGCGCGTTCGCAAGGCCGTCGCCCGGTGGGCGCCGGCTCTTGCTCACCCTACTTCCGCATGCGCATGCGAAAGCAGTACATCGCCAGGGAAGCAGAAAAGGAAAAGGCCCGTCAATCGTGAGATTGACGGGCCTTCGTGTATAGAGCCTGGCGATGTCCTACTTTCGCATGCGGAGACCGCAAACTAGCATCGGCGCTGAGCAGTTTCACTTCCGAGTTCGGGATGGGATCGGGTGGTT
>DATAHN010000145.1:0-2786 GCA_036263155.1 Gammaproteobacteria bacterium
AAGGCTCACGATGAAGTTCGTGGAAGGTCCGTTCCGCTCGCTCGATGGCACCTTCACCTTCCAGGCCCTTGGCGACGTCGGCTGCAAGATCGCCCTGGAGCTGGATTTCGATTACGCCGGCCTTGGCGGCAGCGTGCTGAAGATGGGTTTCCAGCAGCTGGCCAACCGCATGGTGGACGACTTCTGCGACGAGGCGCGCAAGCAGTATGGCTGACATCGCCGTGGAGGTGGCCTACGCGGGCCCGGAAGGCCAGGTGGTCATCCCTCTGGCCGTGCCGGCTGGAACAACGGCATGGGAAGCCGTGGGGCGTGCCCGCACGAACCTGCCGGAAGGCATGACGCCCGATCCGGCCCGCCTGGGCGTGTTCGCGAAGAAAGTACCCGCCGACCGGGTGCTCGAGGACGGCGACAGGGTGGAGCTGTACCGTCCGCTGATCCTGGACCCGATGGAGGCCAGGCGGCGCCGCGCGGCGCGCGGCGCCTGAGCCGGCTTACTTCTGGTCGCGCTTGCTGGCCGGGCTGTTGTCCGACGAGCCGTTGACTCCGACGCCGAAGCCGCCGTCGTCGTCTTTCTTGCCGCTGGTGTTCTTGTCGCCGTCGGCATCGCCCGTGGGGTTCGCCTTGTACTTCTTGGAATCCTTCAGCAGCTGCTCGGCGTCCTGGGCGAAGAAGTCGCCTTCGGTGCGCACCAGCGTGTCGTTGTTGAAGGTGAGGGTGAGGGTGCGCTTGGTCATCGCCTTCCCGCGGTGCGAGAAGGTGGACACGTAGTCCCAGCGATCCTGGTCGAACGGCGAGATGACCGACGGGGTGCCCAGGAGGACGAGCACCTGGCGCTTCGTCATGCCGGGCTGCAACTGGTCGACGTTCTTCTTGTCGAGCAGGTTGCCCTGCTGCACGTCGGGGGTATAGACGAGGCCACAGCCCGCGATGGCGGTTGCCATCATGGCCAAACCCAGCGTGCGGATGAGCTTATGCATGCGTAGTTACGTCCGGATCGTGAAGCCTGTGATGATACACTAAGCGCCTTACGGCACCGCGAGGGGTCTGACATGGACCAGGAAACCAAAGAGCTCCGCAAGGCGGGCCTGAAAGTCACGCACCCGCGCATGCGGATCCTGCAGATCTTCGAAGAGGCGGACCAGCCCCACCTCACCGCCGAAGACATCTACAAGCGCCTGCTGTCGCACCAGGAGGACATCGGGCTCGCCACGGTGTACCGGGTGCTGACCCAGTTCGAGGCAGCCGGCATCGTCATGAAGCACAACTTCGAGGGCGGCCAGGCCGTCTACGAGCTGGACCGCGGCAAGCATCATGACCACATGATCGACGTGGACAGCGGAAAGGTCATCGAGTTCATCAGCGAAGAGATCGAGCGGCTCCAGCACGAGATCGCCGAGCGGCACGGATACGTCATCGAGGATCACAGCCTGGTGCTGTACGTGCGGCCCAAGAAGAAGCGCTGAGGCGTTGGTTCCGGATCGCGTGAATGGGCCCCTTCGGGGGCCTTTTTCGTTGGTGGGGGTGTCGTCTGGACGGGACGGGGCCGGAGGCGCTGGATTCCTGCCTTCGCAGGAATGACGTGAGCGGGGGGCGTGAGGGGTAGGGATGGCGGGCGAGGGCCCCAAATAAAAACGCCGCCGGTGGACTCCTGTCCACCGACGGCTTGATCCGGCGTTTTCATGGCTCGTGAAACGCGAGTTGCTCGCTGGTTCCACGGACCACCATGTCGCACCGGCGAGGCTGACATCCTGTCGCCTCATCAGGTCGATCGTCCCCACGACCGACCCGGGCTCGCCGTCTCTCGACGGCGGCTCCCCCACATCGATAATGGGATCGTAACGAACCGTTCACTGGCCGGGTATTGGAAAATTTCCTATGCCAGATCCGGCACTTGTGCTGCGAAGCAACACACGAAGGTGAAGTCCGACGGGTTCCGGACGGATGCGGAAAAGCCCGCCGAGGGCGGTGATGCGGTCGCTCATGCCCTGCAGGCCCCGTCCGCCGCCGTCGCTGCGCTCCGGGCGCGGGTTGGACGAGAGCCCCGTGCCGTTGTCCCGGATGTCGAGGATGGCGACGGGGCCGCTGTCGCGAACGCCGATACGCAGGCGCAGGGTCATGCGGCTGGCGCCGGAATGGCGCACCACGTTGGTGGCGCTTTCCTGCACCACGCGATAGATGGCGGTGAGGGTGTCTTCGTCCAGCAGGCGGGGTTCGCCGCGGAGGTCGGTGACGTAGGTGATGCCGGCCGCGGTGAGCATGTCGCGGATGGGGCCCTCGTCCAGCGCGCGCAGCAGCCCGAACTCGTCCAGCACCGAGGGGCGCAGGCTGTCCAGCATCCGGTGCAGCGCCTTGCGCATGTGGCCGAGGATGCCGTTGATCGAAGCGCCTATGTCTTCCATGCCCGCGCTGCCCAGGCGGTTCTGCGCCAGCTTCAGGTGGGTCTGGATGGCGGTGAGGTTCTGGCCCAACTCGTCGTGCAGCTCGGCCGCCATGTGCCGGCGCAGGCTTTCTTCGGCCTGGAGGTTGCCGCGGGCGGCGTCGCGCAACTGCCGGGCCAGCTGGTCGAGGCGCTGGTTGGCGGCCGCCAGGTGGGTGTTCTGCTGGGCCACCCGCTCGCTGCTGCGGCGCAGGGCGTCGGTGGCGGCGCCCAGCATCAGGGTGCCGGTGCCCGCCACGGCGAGGAACAGGTGGGCGGCCGCGGTGGGCGCGCCGCGGCCGATCATGTCTTCGGTGACGTTGAGGCCAACGCTGGTGATCAGCATGGCCAGGCCCGCGCCGCGCCAGCC
>DATAHN010000146.1:0-50990 GCA_036263155.1 Gammaproteobacteria bacterium
GCTCCCGGCCCTCATGGACACTGCTGGCATCAAAATGGGTGGCGTATCCATGGGCTTCCGTGCGTATCGCACTGAAAGTATAGGCGCACTCTTGCCCGCTGGAGGCCTACAGAATCCCCGGTTTTGCCGCTAGGATGAGGCTACTGGCGCGTCTTGCCTTGGGGATTTGGGAAAGGGGTACACGTGAGACTCACGCTTCCAGTCACGCTGTTGGTATGCCTAGTCCTTCAAGGGTGCGTGAATCCGATAGGGTTGGTGATGCCTATTCCACGTTCTGGCGGTCCAATTAAAGCAGTTGTGGTTGATAGGACAACTCAGCAGCCGCTTGATGGCGTGCTTGTGATTGCAGGTTGGAAGGACTTCACCCCCGGTATTGGTATTCCAATAGAGCATGGTCCGTCACCGGTATGCCAAAACTTAGTGAACTTAGAGACCGCAACAAGTGACCATTCTGGACATTTTGCATTGCCCGCATGGTCTGCCTGGGGCATTGTGCGCAAATGGCTTCTTACTCACCGCAGATTTATTTTTATAAACCGGGTTATATGCTGCTCTCCCTGGAGGCGGATTCCCCGGACTATTCGGAACCCGCCGACATTTGGCAACTGCGCAGCACCAATATTGACGGCAGGCTAATAAAGTTAACCCCGGTTGGCGACATTCATGTCCTTGGAAATAACGCACAGGTCATGGCGCTCAATCGGTTGAGCCTGGCACTTGAGACTTTATTACTGACCTCTGATGACCATCCACCGCGCTGTTTCTGGGAAGAAGTGCGGCCTGCGATATTGATGCTCTTGAAAGAAGAAAGGAGACTGAAAGATTTAACTCTCGATGATCGAGCACGTACTTCCAATGACGGAGACTGGTTCTTTGATGAATACTTGGCTCATCCAAACAGTTCTCGAGGCGTAGGATGGTCTTGTGGTGATCAGAGTTCATATCTTCAAGATTTGAGAGATGAGGCTGATAGTCCAAATTAACTCAGGATAAGCACGCTTATTTGAGGTGATGAAGGATTAGAAGCCTATTTCGGGGTTTCTAAAACACCTTGCTAATCCGCTGGCGCGGCTATCACCCGTAGAGTTTTCCTAGGCGCCGCTGAGTCGACTTTTCTCGGTCTGCTGCTACCTTTATATGTAGGGGGCTGAAGGGAGCGAAAGACATGCGTACGAGTGGATGGTGGGTATTCGCCGGTCTCGTTTTGCTCGGCTTCGTTAGCGGGCCGGCGCAGGCCGATGTCTCCTGGACCGGCCCGGGCTGGTACGTGGAATCCACGGAGACGGGGTTCGATTCGTCCCTGGTCTCAGGCCCTTACGCGGACAAGGGCCAGTGCGAGTCAGCCAGGCCCGCCGACACCGACGATTACAGCTATGACTGCGAATACGAGAGCACGGATCCAGACGCGGCAACCCCGCCCCGGATCTAGGCGCGCGGACTACTTGCAGAGTTCATGTGAACGGCAAATAGATAACTGATTCGACGCTTCGTATTCCCCCTTATTTCCCGGTGCCCTCAGCCCAAGGGTTCATCCGTTTGCCCTTGAAAATCCGCAACTTATCGCGGCGAGCGGCCCACTGCTAGGATTTTCCTTGGGCCTGTCTTTCCTAAAGGGGGATCGATATGAAGACTGTTTCCATGGCGGCATTGGCCGGGCTCCTGTTCGTCACGGCGGCTTGGGCCGACAGCGGCACCGTGCGGGTGCATAACGACGACTCGGCCACGGTCACCGTCAACACCGACGAAGGCTACGGCTGCACAGCGGACGCCGGTCGCGAATGCAGCTTCGCGATGTCCGTGGGCAAGCATCACCTCACCTCGACCAACCATGACACCGGCAACAAGCGGGAAGAGGACGTGGACGTCACAGCGGATGGCTACGACCTCAACCTTTCGGAAGGGAATCCTTAGATCGGCACATCCAATAAGACATAGGGGGTCCTGATCATGAGATTCAAGAAATATGCTTTAGTCCTGGGCCTGTGCCTGGCAGGCATCTCGACGGGCACGTTGGCCGACGATTCCATCCACCTCTCCCAGGTGAACTTCACCGCAGGGAACGGTGCCGTCAGCGGCGACGTGGACGGCAACTCTGCCATCATCGGCGAAGTGGGCAAGCCGATGGAATTTCACACCACTTACCAGGTCGGTTGGTTCTATCCGCCGCCGGAAGGGACCGCCGGTGCCATGACCTTGAAGGAATCAGACATCAAGAAGCCCGAGTATGTGTTGCTATGGTCGAACGAGACGCACAATGACCCCTCGTTCCCGCCCGGGATCTATGGAGATGGCGATACCGGCGTGTACTCCGGCACGCCCGAGCAGGCGGGCACCTGGCACTACGCTCCCTCGGTGCGGGACAAGGAAGACGGCGAGGATCCCTACCGCGGCGACGGTTACTGGTGGACCCAGTACGCCAAGTGGAACGACAAGACCTGGGTGAGGGCGAAGGACGAAACCACCGTGCTGATCCTCCAGCCGCCATCGGCTAAGGCGATCATGCTGCAATGTTCCGGTTCCAACCTGGACCTGTTGCTCCAGGTGGACTACGACACCGGCCTGGTGCGGGTCTTCGGCAACGACGGCAAGCTCGCGGGGGTTTACCACGCCAGCATCACCGACGACTTCATCGCCTGGGGCAAGACCAACATCTACAAGCCGATGTTCACGCCTACCAGCGTCAAGCTGGACCGCAAGACCGGCAATCTGACCACCACCGTGGATTACGGCAACGCCTACAGCGGCAGCTGCACCAAGCGCAGTACCGAACAGAAGTTCTGACCCACGAAAGGCCGCTTCACGGAAGAAGCGGCTATAGCCTGCTCGGCCGGCGCACAGCTTGTCCCGGCGATATCGGCCGTGAGCTGCTGAACCTCCGGCCAGTCAACAGCCTGGTCTCGATTCCCACCGCATGTTCGGGGGATACTGGTTGTTGCACGATGTTTTAACTGACATGGACGTAAGGTGATTTCTCGGGCGCCTCCGCAGTTGTCACGGCCGCCTAAGGAAAGACAGGATCCGCGGGCACTGCGCCCGATACATTTGAACGCATGGCCACAAGCGACGGCACAGGAGATCCTGCGTCAATCGCATGGCGTGCCTGGGGGCAACGCCAGAAACTACTGATGGCTTTCACCGGCAGGTTACTCACCGGCCTGGCTGTCACGCTCTTTGATGCGTCATTCGGCACCGAGCGGTTAAATGGTCCAAGAGCAGATAGCCTATTACGCGGAATAGTCCGATGCCCATCCTGCAATGGTTAAAGGCATCCGCAGATGCTGGGCCGCAAGCCTGGAGTTGAAATGCCCTTCGAATCAGGTCAGCCTCAAGGTATGGGAGAAGTCCGTACATCGCAAAACTCGCCGCTTCGTATCGATGCGGTGCGGGCCGGTGATGCCGGCGGCGTCATCGGGATGACGCTTTGCCCGGGAAAATGTGGCCCCAGCCACGCCGGGGCGCCCTGGAAACGCGATCTTGAGACCGATCTGCGGGCCATCCGCCAATGGCACGCCCTGGCCATCGTCACCTGCATGGAGGAGCCCGAGTTGCGCACGCTCGGCGTCGCCAACCTGGGTGCCGCAACGGTGGCGGCTTCGCTGTGGTGGTTCACGCTGCCTATCTCGGATACCGATATCCCGGATCTGCGGTTCGAGACCGCCTGGAGAAACCTGGGCCAGTCGATCTGCGCCACGCTTTCCAATGGAGGCCGTCTGGTCGTCCACTGTCGGCGCGGCCTGGGCCGCACGGGCCTTGTGGCGAGTCTCATGTTGATCGAGCTTGGCATGCGGCCGGACATGGCCATCCAAACGGTACGCAAGGCCCGGCCTGGCGCAATAGAGACACCAGCGCAGGAATCCTACGTCCGCCACTACCAACCGCTCTTCTCTCTCAAGCGATCGGATGATATGCGGGCGGCAGCATCACGCCGAGACCCATAGAAGCTGGAACCGACATCGGCGTAGTGCAAGTCAGTAGAGACAGGCCACGGTTTAAGACGCCACGCAATCCCCTCCCTTGTCACAAAAGATTCATATATCTGACCCCCTCATATGGAAAGGCAGGGGAGGCTAACCGTATACGGTTAGTGGGGAGGGGCTATCCAACGCCGTGCCGGCGGCTCAGCATGCGGTTTAAAAAAGACGGGCGGTGGGTTCAGTGCGCGGCGCTTGTCTCGATGAACCGCAGCTTGCCCGGGTGGTCCAGGCGGTAGAAGTGCCTGAGCTCCGGCAGCAGCGCCGGGCTCACGTCCCTGAAGCGGCGCATGAGGCTGTGGCAGTAGCGGGCGGCGTTACGCCCCGCGTCCCGGTAGCGGCGGTGCAGGTCCGGGTCGAGGGCGGGATCGGGCCCCATCAGCTCGAAGAGCCGGTGGTGCAGGGCGCGGGATGAGGCGGGGGTGCGTTGGGCGAGCGCCAGCAGGGCCGTCACCACGAACTTGTCCACTTCCGCCTGCAGCTCCAGTTCCACCGGCCGCACGCCGCGGTCCTGCTGGGCCTTGAAGGTGAGGTAGGTGAAGTGGCTCACGCCTTCCAGCACCGCCCAGAAGTCCTGCAGTTCCGCCCGGTGCAGCGATTCGAAGGGGCGGGCGGCCTCGAGCCGCTGCAGCATGCCGGGTTCCAGGTAGAGCGAGAGCCTGAGGCCCTCCTCTTCCTCCTCAACCAGGAGCTTCTCTTCCACCGCGCGGAAGTCCTCGCCCTCCAGCTCCCGCGCCACCGCCTCGTCGGTGAGCAGGAAGTCGTCCACCCGGAAGGCGGTCTCCAGCGCGTACAGCCGGCTCAGGTAGTCCTGCAGGGAGGAGACGGTGGCGGCCCCGGGCGCCATGTCTTGGGTATCAGTGAGTGAAGCGCGTGCGGGCGGCTTCCGCGGGCTCGAGCCCGAGCGCGCGCAGCCGTTCGGCGGAGCGGGGGCTGCCGCTCTTCAGCCACTGCTCGTAGAGGCGCAGGAGGTCGCGCTCGTCCTCCGGGCGCGCCTGGCGGGCCATCTCGTTCAGCACGTCCACGAACTGGCGGAACTTGGCGGTGAGCTCGCCGAACACCTCCGCCAGCGCGCGGCCGCGCATGTCCGTCGCCGGCAGGTCGCTCAGCATGCTGTAGGCGGTCTCGCCCATCTCGCTGTAGTAGCCCATGTCCACCGGGCGCCGGTGCACGTACTCCGAGAAGAAGCCGGCGATGAAGAGTGCCAGGTCCCCGAGCCGCCGCAGCATCTGCTGCCGCTCCTCCAGCGAGGGCGCCTCCACCGCGTCGGCCATGATGCTGGCGAGCGGGCGCAGCTTGTATCCCGAACCCTCCACGTATTCATAGAAGCGATCGGAGCGCGCGAAACCGGTGAGCAGCTGCACCACGTAGTGCTCGGTGGGCGCCGCGGCTTCCACCTTGCGCTGCTGCCTGGCCTCGGCGAAGGACTGGCGGAACCAGTCTTCGAGGCTCTCGACTGCGACTACATGAGCCATGACGGACCTCCGTCTGATTCGATTGATCTTGTTTTTATCCTAGCGCATGAGAGCGCCGATGCAAGATGCTGCATCACAGAGGGAGAAGGGAGGTGATCCCTCAGACAACGCAAGTGACATGTGCCGCGTTGACCGAAGTACTTCGCGGGCGAAACGCCTTGCCTGACAGGGGATTACCGCGCGGTCTTGTGAGCGGAGTCCGTGAATTGGCTGCAGGAGCGGGTGGTATACTGAGAAATTCCCCGCGCCAACTGCCGTGACGCCGACGCTGAGTTGAGAGGTAGCGCCGTGAGCAACGAAAAAGTACCCGAGACCCGAGGCGTCAAAGCCGAATTGCTCGCGACGGTGGACCTCGGTCCCGAGATCGAAGGCATGGCGGGGTATCAGCTTCGCATGCGCAGGTTCACCCTGGAGCCCGGCGCCGTGTTCGGGCCACTGCACGACCACAAGGGCAGGCCGGGCACCGTCTTCATCCTGCAAGGCACCATCACCGATCATCGCGATGGGAAGGCCACGGAGTACGGTCCGGGCCTGGGCTGGCCCGAAGACCGCAACACCCTGCACTGGCTCGAGAACCGGGGCACGGTCCCGGCGGTCGAGATCTCGGTGGATATCGTCAGGAAAGGCTGATGGTGCTACTCAGTATGCTTCCGGCGCCATGTACAGGGCGTAGAACTCCGTCTCCTCCCGCTCGACTTCCCGGCTGAACTCCTCGCACACCCGTTCGATCTCGATCAGGAAGTCGTACATGCTGTCGTTGTCCACGGGCTTGTCCAGGTAGCTGTCCAGGAACCTCTTGACGGTGCGTTCGATGCGCGCGCCGTTGGCTTGCATCTCGCGCACCAGTTCCTCGCTGCCCTCGCCCCACAGGTGCTGGCTGAGGTAGGGCACGAGCTGGTTGCTCTCGCGCGTGAGGTGCGTGGTGAGGTCGGCCTTGAACTGCGCCAGGGCCTCGGTGGCCTCGGCGTAGTAGCACTGCTCGGCGGCGCTGCTGGCCTTGACCAGCAGCATCACCAGCTCGCGGTGCTGGTGGGTGAGTGCGGTGATAAGGGTCGGGTCGTAGGGGATGCCGCGCTCTCGCGTGGCGGTCCTGGGCGCTTCCCGATCCTTGGGTCGCTTGCCTAAGAATGTGAGTAACATGGAAACCTCGACGTCCTTGTATCCCTCTTTCGTCTCCTGTGATCTCGCTTGCCGAACCCCGTGTCTCAAGTATGGCAGGAAAATCGCGCCTGGGATTATCGGCGCCGCCCGGCACCCAAACCCCGCGCCCGGCGCGGGTTTCCAGCGTGCCAGATTCCGGCCGTTACCAGCCGATCTGGCCGTTGCCGCGCGACGGCGGCCCGCGTAAAAGATGCCACCGATTCCGCGCTGGGAGGCAGGATGGCAGACGGCAATATCGTTCCGCTCGAGCTGGAGCCCCTGGGTACATGGGACATCGCCGATGCGACCACGCTGGCGCAGCTCGCGTTCAACATGCCGAGACCCTACGGCGACGACCTGAGGCGCCACCTGGCGATGGATCCCACCAGCTGGTGGCTGGGACGCATGGGTGACCAGGCGGTGGGCATGGCCGGGTTCTCGGATTTCGGGAACTGTGCTTCGGTCGGGTTGATGGTGGTGCATCCCGGCTTCCAGGGGAAAGGCATCGGCGGGCGCATCCTGCGCCACGTGCTCGCCGCGGCCGACGCGCGCAAGATCCCCATGCTGTTGCTGGACGCGACCACCGCGGGCTATCCGCTCTACCTCTCCCACGGATTCGTGGAAGAGGACAAGAGCGACCTGTTCACCCTTGCCGGGACACCGGCGCCCGCGGTCGTCAGTGGCCGGGGACAGGTGCGGCGCGCCAAGCCGGAAGACTGCGCAGCGCTCTGTGCCCTGGACGCGCAGATAACCGGCGCTGACCGCGGCCGGCTCATGCGCTGCCTGCTGGAAGAGTTCCCGGACCGCAGCTTCATCTCGACAGATGGGCAAGGCCGCATCACGGGCTACATCTTCGCCCAATCCCAGCGCATCGGTCCCTGGCTCGCGCTGCAGCCGGCCGATGCCGAAGCCTTATTGGCTGAAGCGCTGGCTCTCCCGTTCGCAGCGCCTCCCGAACTCGTCGCCCCGCAATCAAACGCCGCGGCCCGTCCCCTGCTCGAGCGTCACGGGTTCCTCTATAAGAGGAGCACGCGGCACATGCGACGGGGCGGGGAGGGGCTGTTATCCAGGCGCGCCTCCATCTATGGTTACGCCAGTTTCGCCCTGGGTTGACGCCGGCAGGCTGACCTTACAAAGCCGCGGTTTTACAGCGGGCGCCGATTGAGTAACTCGTGCGCCAGGCGGTTAATCTGGGCTTCGGCAGATACGGACATCGTTTACAGCCCATGGCTTCTTTCCGTGCGCTCTGGGAGCGCTGCAAGAGACACCCCCTGGCGAAGATCGGGCCGGGACTGATCACCGGCGCGGCGGACGACGACCCGAGCGGCATCGCCACCTATTCCCAGGCGGGCGCCCGCTACGGTCTGGACATGCTCTGGACCATACCGCTGGCCTTCCCCATGGTCGCCGCGGTCCAGTCCATGTGCGGGCGCATCGGCCGGGTCACGGGCAAGGGCCTTGCCGCCAACATGAAGGACACGTTCCCGCCGCTGGTGCTGAAGTCCATGGTGGGGCTGCTGCTCGTCGCCAACACGCTCAACATCGGTTCAGACCTCGCGGCGATGGGCGACGTGGCAAACCTCGTCACCGGCTTCAACCGCCACCTCATGACGCTGTTCTTCATCGGCGTCACGCTCACGCTGCAGTTGCTGGTGCCGTATCACCGCTACGTCTCGTACCTGAAGTGGCTCACGCTCTCGCTGCTCGCCTACATCGCGGTGCTGTTCTTCGTGGACGTGCCCTGGAGCCAGGTGATATCCCACACCCTGTGGCCCAGGTTCAAGTTCGATTCCAAGGCGGCGGACGTGATCATCGGCGTCTTCGGCACCACCATCAGTCCCTATCTCTTCTTCTGGCAGACCTCCGAGGAAGTGGAGGACATGCGCACGCCGCCCCGCGCGGCACCCCTGCTGCAGAACCCGGGCGCGGCGTCCAAGGAGCTCAAGCGCATCCGCGTGGACACCTGGCGCGGCATGTTCGTGGCGAACATCACGGCTTACTTCATCATCCTCGCCACCGCCATCACCCTGCACATGACCGGCGTCACGGACATCGATACGGCCACCCAGGCGGCAGGGGCGCTGAAGCCGGCCGCCGGCACCTATGCCTACTGGCTGTTCGCTGCCGGCATCGTCGGCACCGGCCTCATGGGCGTGCCGGTGCTGGCCGCCTCCGGCGCCTATGCGCTCTGCGAGACCGTGGGCTGGAAGTGCAGCCTGGAACACAAGCCGCGCGAGGCGCGCGGGTTCTACGGCATCATCACGGCCAGCGTGTTCGCGGGACTGGCCCTGCAGCTCGTGCACATCAGCCCCATGAAAGCGCTGTTCTGGAGCGCCGTCATCAACGGCGTCGTCTCGGTACCGCTGCTGGCCATCGTCGTATTGCTGGCGTCGAAGAAGTCGGTGATGGGAAAGTTCACCGCGAAGCGCTGGGTCACCGTCATCGGCTGGGTCGCCACCACCGTCATGGCTGCGGCGGCCGTCTGGATGTTCATCCCCTAAGAGGCGGGTTCGAAGAGGCGATATCCGCCGAAGCGTCACCGCTCGCGGTGACGGGCTTCGGCGATATCGTCTTGGGCGGGCTCAGTCCTCAGCAGGGCGGCAACCCGGTCGAGGCGCCGGGGGCCGGCGTGCGCGGCGCGTGCATCGAGGTCGAGGCGCCCGGAGCACGCATCGAAGTCGAGTTGCCCGGCGCGCGGCTCATGCCCGGCGGACAGTGGGTGGTGCCGCTCGGCGGCATGGTCGAGGGCATGGTGCTGTTGGGGTAGCTCGGGTTGCTGCTCGGAGTACTGCTCGGGGAGCTGCTCGGACTGCTGCTCGGCGAGCTGCTGGTGGGCTGTGCGCTCGCGGCGAGTGCGGCGGCACCCATGAGCATCCCACATAGCGTTGCGGACAATTTCATGATTCCTCCTTGTCGGTTTTCGGCTGGTGAACCGGCAAATTAGGGGTTTGCACGCGCGCAATCCGTGCGCCATGCCGCACTTCGGGCCGGCTTCAAGACTCCTTGCCATGCATCGGGCGATCAGACCATCGCAGCGCAGAGGTAACACGTTCACCGCACGCGGCGGCTGCGTGACATCGGCCACTGCTGCCTGACTAGCGGGCGAGTAGCGTCCTGAGGTCGCCGTAGGAAAGCACGTCTTCGGCCTTGCCGTAGGTGCCCTGTTCCAGCAGTTCCCGCACGCCGCGGCGCACCGCGGCGAAGGCAGCCTGGGTGAAGAGCGGCCCCACGCTCACGCGCGCCACGCCGAGCTCGCCGAGTTCCGCGACGCTGGGTGCGCCGGGCATGGCCATGATATTGAGCGGGCCCTTGATGCCCGATACCAGCGCCGCGATGGTCTCCCGGTCTATGACTCCGGGCACGAACACGCAGTCCGCACCGGCGGAAAGGTAGGTCGCCGCGCGGCGCAGCGTCTCCGCGAGCCAGGTCTTGGGGTCGCCCACCTCGAACATGAAGACATCGATACGGGCGTTGATGAAGAGCTCGCAGCCGGCTGAACGCGCCGCGTCGCGGGCGGCCTCGATGCGGCTGGCCTGTTCCTGCGGGTCAAGCAGCTTCTGCCCTTCGCGTCCGGGTGAGTCCTCGAGGTTGATTCCGGCGACGCCGAGGCCGCAGATCGCGCGTACCGTCTCGGCCACCGCGCGGGGCGTGCCGCCGCCGTAGCCGCCTTCGACATCCGCCGTCACCGGCACGGCGACCCGGCGCACGATGCGGCCGATGACCGCGAGCATCTCGTCCCGCGTGAGCTTCTCGCCGTCGAGCAGGCCGTGGCTCCAGGAGACGCCGGCACTGGTGGTGGCGATGGCCTTGGCCCCGGCCTGCTCCAGCAGCCGCGCGGAGCCCGCGTCCCAGGCGTTGGGCAGCACCAGGGGGCGCTCGCCGTGGAGGCGGCGGAACTCGGTGATCTTTGCTTTCTGGTCCATGGCTCGTCTCGCAGCAGTGGGCTGGAGCGCATTAAGCCATACCGCGCGGTGGCGGTGCTATCAGAATCTTGTGGGATATCGAAGCGGGGAGGGGCGTAGGCCCCTCCCGCACTGGAGGCTCGACTAGACCGGGTAGACCTGGTCGTCCACGATCTTCACGCGCTGGCCGACGCGCAGGTCAGCCACGTCGCCCTTCTGGTTCACGTTCACCACTTGGCCATCCTTCAGCTTCACGGCGATCTTGTACATCTGATCGCCGCCGCGGTTGCCGACCTTGGTGCCGATCACCGCGCCGCCGACCGCGCCGGCCACAGTGGCTGCCGTCTGGCCGCGCCCGCCGCCGAACTGGTGACCCGCGACCGCGCCGATGGCGCCGCCGATGAGCGTGCCCACGTTGACGCCGCTCTGGGTCTCGGTGGTCTCGTTGATGGACTTCACCACGCCATACTCGGCGTTGGTGTCGGTCGTCGAGGCCACCGACCGCCCGGTGGTGCTGTTGTCACTGGCGCAGCCGGTGAGGGACATGGAAGCAGAGAACAGGGCTAGGAAGAGTACGGATAGGATCTTTTTCATGTTGGGAATCTCCTGAAACTGAGTCTTGCAGCATAGGAGAGCCGCGAGGCGCTTTCAGTGCACTGGCGCACAAGCGCGACGATTGGTCGCGTGGTTCGCGTGATCTGAGCGACACGATGTTGTCGGGTCCGTGATGGAGCTAGGGAGATGACGGTAGAGGCCGCCGTGAAGCCGTCAAATCCATGTCGCGGCGGCCTGCTCACTGCACCCGGATGATGATCTTCCCGCGGGCATGGCCTTCTTCTATATAGCGGATGGCGTCCGGCACCTGGCTCAACTCATAGCATCTGTCTATCACAGGAGTGAGCTTGCCCGCGGCGAGCAATCCCTGGAGGAACCCGAGGTCCGCGGCGTCAAAGCGCGTCGTCACGAGCCGGCTCCGCTTGCCGCCGAGTGAGAGCAGCGGTCCCAGCAGCATGAGCTGGAGTATCAGGCGGCCGCTGCCGCCGGTGCAGACGAACTTGCCGTGGGGCGCGAGCACGCGCCGGTAGTCGGAGAGGGAGCGATACGCGTTGGCGCCGTACACGAGGTCGTAGCGCGCCGTCCCGCGGGTGAAGTCCTCGCGCGTGTAATCCAAGGCCTCGTCCGCGCCGAGTGCCCGGGCTTGCTCCACGTTACGGGTACTGCATACGGCGGTCACCCGCGCGCCCAGCGCCTTCGCGATCTGTATGGCGAGACTGCCCACGCCGCCGGAGGCGCCGTCTATCAGCACGCTCTGGCCGGGCCGTAATCCGCCCTTCTTGCGCAATGCCTGCAGCGCGGTGATGGAGGCGAGCGGTACCGCCGCGGCGGTCTCGAAAGAGGTTCCCTCCGGGACGAGCGCGAGCCGCTCTTCCCGGGCACAGGCGTATTCGGCGAAGCTGCCCCGGCCGATGCCGCCGAACACCCGGTCGCCCGGCTTGAAGCGGGTGACGCCCTTGCCCACCGCTTCCACCACGCCCGCCACATCGCAGCCCGGCACGGTGCGGCGCTTGGGCCTCAGCAGCCCGCCCAGCAGGAGACGGACGGGGAAGGGACTGCCGCGCATGAAATGCCAGTCCACGGGGTTCACGGCGGCCGCGTGCACCTTCACCAGCACTTGGCTGTCTTCAGGCTCGGGCCGCGGCAGTTCGCCGTACTCCAGGACTTCCGGCGGGCCGTATTCGGTGAAGGAGATGGCTTTCACGGCCGTGCTGGCTCCCCGGCGCCGCGGTGGGACGGACGCTCCATCATAGTCGAGTGGCCGAGGGTATCCTCGATTCTGTCTTCATCCCCCTCGCCCCATGAGGCGCACCCGCAAAGGCGCAGGCGCCGTTCCGCGGAATCATTCCGCCTGGCGCTGGTCTATAGTCCGCACCCCTTCCATCCGGAGGTCCGTCCATGCACCGCATATCCATCGCTTCACTTGCATTCGTCGCTGTTTTTTCTGCATCCGTCGCCGTGGCGGCGGATTCCGTCCCTGCTTACGTGACGTCCGCCCTCGCGGCGCCGGACCGCAAGGCCGACGCGGCGGATGACGCCCACCGCCAGGTGGCCGCCATCATGGCCTTCGTCCAGGTGAAGCCGGGGCAGAAGGTGGCTGAGCTCATCCCCGGCGGAGGCTATTGGACCCGCGTCTTCAGCGGCATCGTGGGTGCCCAGGGCCATGTCTACACCGTGTGGCCGGACGGCTACCAGCAGTACGTGGAGAAGAGCTACGCCAACTGGCAGAAGCTCTCCGCGACCCAGTACAAGAACGTGAGCCTCATCCGCGGCGGTGCCGGGGACCTCAAGCTGCCGGAGCAGGTGGACCTGGTGTTCACCAACCAGAACTACCACGACTACCACGATCCGTTCATGGGTCCGGTGGACATGAAGGCCTTCGACAAGAAGGTGTTCGACGCCCTGAAACCCGGCGGCTACTTCGTGATCGTGGACAACGTGGCTCCGGCAGGTTCGGGGTTCGCGGATACGGACACCACGCACCGCATCGATCCGGAAGCGGTGAAGAAGGAAGTGGAATCGGCGGGCTTCGTGTTCGACGGCGCGAGCGATGCGCTCAAGAACCCGGACGACGACCACAAGCAGGTCTCATACAAGCCGCCCATGGCCGGCAAGAATGACCAGTTCATCTATAGATTCAAGAAGCCGGCGAAATGAACTGAATCCAGGCCGCGGCCCCGCGCCAGGCGGGCCGCGGCCTCAGGATCGGTGCGAGCTTCACATAACCGCCGCCGCGTGATGCGGTGCGACACAATATCCGCCACCGCTTGCTAGGATATCTATATCCGCGTCCTGCGGATGCGGCATGGACGCCAGGCAAGCGGGGTGGCAGTGAAAATCGGCATCCTCTCCGATCTCTACTTGGATGAGTACGGCGCGCTGCCTGCGCCCCGCGAGCAGCCTGACGTGCTCGTCCTCGCCGGCGACATCGGCGAAGGCTTCAAGGGACTGATCTGGGCGAGCACCGCCTATCAGTGCCCGATCATCTACGTGGTGGGCAACTACTCCTACCGCGGCTGCAACTTCGACACCTTCGACCAGGAACTGCATTCGCGGGCCTGGGGCACGAACGTGCACGTGCTGCAGAACGAGGCCCTGGTGGTGCGCGGCGTGCGGTTCATCGGCAGCACCCTGTGGAGCGATTTCGGCCTGTTCGGCGATGCGGATACGGCGATGATGCTGGCCCAGGAAGGCTGCGTGGATTACTACCGCATCAGCAAGGGCGGCGGCGAGCCGATCACCCCGGCGGACACGGCGGGACGCCACCGCGAGGCGGTGCGTTACCTGGAGGAGATCGCCACCCAGTCCTTCGATGATGGCAGCACCGTGATCGTCACGCACCATGCGCCTTCCCTGAAGTCCGTGCCGCCACGCTATCGGGACGACCATATCGCCGCCTGCTACGCCTCCAACCTCGACAAGCTCGTGGAGCGCGTCGATGCACGCTTCTGGGTGCATGGCAGCCAGCATGACGCGGTGGATTACATGCTCGGCGGCACGCACGTGCTGGCGAATCCACGGGGCCACCCCAAGGAGGACGCCGCGCGCGAGATCGGCCCGTTCAGGCCGGGGTATTGCCTGGAGATCTAGGCGCCCGGTGCCAGTCGAGCAGCACCAGCGTCAGCGCCGCGCCGCTCAGCAGCAGGATGATGAGCGTCATGGGCGTCATGAACAGGCACAGCGCGCCTACCGCGGACAGGAACAGCACCGCGGTCCAGCCGCGGTAGCCCCAACGTCTTCCCCGCAGCATGAACCCGCCGGTGCAGAACGCCGCCGCCCACAGCGCGAGGCCGAGCGGGACCGACGCCAACCCGGGGGCGGCACCCGGAGAGGTGACGTAGAAGATGAGCGAGACCGCGAGCAGCAATAGCAGCGCGCCGGCCAGCCATAAGAGGGTGGAGGCGATGGCGATGTGACGCGGCCCCGGCTTGTCCATCCCGGATCTCCCAAGTGTTGCGGCCGAGCATGAGCTGCACACGGACCGTCCTGCAACCCCCGGGCCGTGTGGGAGCCTGCCCCAGGAGGCGTGCGGCCGGGGCATTACTGGTGGGCTGCCCGGCTTGGGTCTATATTCCCATACTGGACCGGGGCGACAGGGAACTTCGCATGGGGCGGCACCTCCGCATCCTGCATCTGGAGGATGACAAGGCACACGCGGAGCTGATCCGGCGCGCCCTCGGCAAGCTCCCGTTGCCCTGTGAGGTGAGCGTCGCCGGCTCCCGCCGTGACTACCTCGCGGCGCTCGATGCGGGTCCACCGGCTCTCATACTCTCCGACAGCAAAGGCTATGACATTGAGGGCCTGGAGGCGCTGCGCCTCGCCCGCGCGCGCTATCCCGCCGTGCCTTTCCTGTTCGTGTGCAGTGCCTTCGACGATCCCGCCGAGCTCATGGCCGCAGGCGCGACAGCCTGCCTGCTGAAGGCAGACATGGACCGGGTCGCCGCGGAAGTCGCAGCCCTGCTGGAGCGGCATGCCGCCGGCGCGGCCCTGGACTTCAAGCGCCTGTTCGAGGCTTCCCCCGACATCCTGCTGGTGCTGCTGCCGGACAGTCCGCGCTACACCATCGTCGGCGCCACGCGCGCGCGCCTCGAGGCCACCCACACCGGGGATGAACAGTACGGGCGCGGCCTGTTCGAGATGTTCCCGGACAACCCCGATGACCCGGGCGCCAGCGGCACCGGCAACCTGCGCGCCTCGCTGGAGCGAGTGCTGGCGACCCGCGCGCCGGACACCATGGCGGTGCAGAAGTACGACATCCGCGACGAGAACGGGCGCTTCGTCTCGAAGTACTGGAGCCCGAAGAACATCCCGGTGCTCTCGGACGCCGGCGACGTCCTCTACATCCTGCACCGGGTGGAGGACGTGACGGAGCTGGTGCAGGCCACCGAGGCCGGCGAGGAGATGCGTGGCCGCACCCGGGAGATGGAACGGGAGGTGGTGAGGCGCAGCCAGGAGCTGGCGGCCGCCAACCTCGAGCTGCGCGCGGCCAATCTGAAGCTGGGTGAACTCGATACGGCCAAAACCGTGTTCTTCAGCAACATCAGCCACGAGTTCCGCACGCCGCTGACCCTGATGCTGGGCCCGCTGGAGGACGCACTGGCCGAGCCGGTGGACGCGCTGCCGGCACCGCAACGGCGCCGGCTGGAGCTGATGCACCGCAACGCGCTGCGCCTGTTCAAGCTGGTCAACGCGCTGCTGGACTTCTCGCGCCTGGAGGCCGGGCGCATGCGCGTGGCCTACGCACCCCTGGACCTCGGCCAGCGCACCCGCGAGCTGGCGAGCGCGTTCCAGTCCGCCGCGGTCAAGTCCGGGCTCAGCCTGGAGCTGGACTGCCCCGGGATGGCTGAGCCGGCCTGGGTGGATCCCGAGATGTGGGAGAAGATCGTCCTCAACCTCATCTCCAACGCCTTCAAGTTCACCTTCGAGGGCGGCATCCGCGTGCGGCTGCGGGACGCAGGCGACCGCTTCGAGCTGGAGGTGCGCGACACCGGCACCGGCATCCCGGAGCGGGACCTGCCCCATGTATTTGAGCGCTTCCACCGGGTCGAAGGCGCGCGCTCGCGCAGCCATGAGGGCAGCGGCATCGGCCTCGCCCTGGTGCATGAGCTCGCCCGGCTGCACGGCGGCGCAGTCTCGGTGGCGAGCACGGTGGGCACGGGCAGCACCTTCACCGTGTCCGTCCCCAAGGGCAAGGCGCATCTGCCGAAGGAGGCGGTACAGGCAGCGTCCGACCAGCCCGGCACAGGCGCCGGCCGCGTCTCGGCTTACCTGGATGAAGTGCACCAGTGGACCGCCGGCGAGCAGGCCGGCCAGGAAGTCGCCGCCAGCGCTCCGAACCAGGGGCGCGTGCTGCTGGTGGACGACAATCCGGACATGCGCCGCTACATCAAGGAACTCCTGGAGCCGCACTACCAAGTGCAGGTGGCGGAGGATGGCCAGGCCGCGCTTGAGCACGCGCTGGCCTCGCCGCCGGACCTGGTATTGAGCGATGTGATGATGCCGCGCCTCGACGGCTTCGGCCTGCTGCGAGGGCTGCGCGGCGCGCCCTCGACCCGGGACGTGCCGGTGATCCTGCTCTCGGCCCGCGCCGGCGAGCAGGATTCGGTGGAGGGCCTGGACGCGGGTGCGGACGACTACCTGGTGAAGCCTTTCGCGGCACGGGAACTCATGGCCCGGGTGCGCACCCACCTGGAGCACACGCGCCTGCGGCGGCAGTGGGCGCGCGAGCTGGAGCAGATCAACCGCGAGCTGGAGGCGTTCAGCGTTTCGGTGTCTCACGACCTGCGCGGGCCGATACGCAGCATCAGCGGCTTCACCAAGCTCCTGGAAGAGGATTACGCGGACAAGCTGGACGAGGCCGGGCGCAGCTACCTGCAGTACGTGATCCAGAGCACCGCCAGGATGTCCCAGCTCATCGACGACCTCCTGGACCTGTCACGCGTCACCCGCGCGCCCATGCAACGCGGCCGGATCGACCTCGGGCAGCTGGCCGAGGGGGTGTTCCAGGAACTGCGCAAGCGGGAGCCGGAGCGCCGTTGCGTCACGGAGGTGGGTGGCGGGCTCGAGGCGGAGGGCGACACGAAGCTGGCAGCCATCCTGCTGGAGAACCTCCTGGGTAACGCCTGGAAGTTCACCGCCAAGAAGCCGGATGCCCGCATCGAGGTCGGCAGCGAGATGCAGGACGGCGAGCGGGTGTTCTTCGTGCGCGACAACGGCGCCGGCTTCGACATGGACCAGTCCAGCCGCCTGTTCGCGCCCTTCCAGCGGCTGCACAGCGAACAGGAGTTCGAGGGCACCGGCATCGGGCTCGCCACGGTACAGCGCATCATCGCGCGCCACGGCGGGCGCATCTGGGTGGAGGCGGAAGAGGGCAGGGGCGCGACGTTCTATTTCACGCTGGGCGGGCGCCCCTAGCCCGCAGCGGGATCAGCCCATGTCGAACAGCAGGAACTCGGTGCCGTCCGCTTCGGCGCTGACGGCGATCTCCCGTTCGCCCTGGAGAGCAGCGCCGTCGCCGGCGGCGAGGCGCTGGCCGTTGAGCGTGAGCGCACCGCGGGCCACCTGCAGCCATTGGCCGCGGCCGGAGGCGGGCGCGTGCCGCACGCCGCCACCCTGGTCGAGCACGCAGGCGTAGAGGTCCGCATCCAGGTGCACGGTGACGGAGCCCTCGCGCCCATCCCGGGAGGCGATGAGCCTCAAGCGCCCGCGCTTGTCCGCATCCTCGAAGCGTTTCTGCTCGTAGCCGGGCTGGATGCCCCGCCGCTCCGGAATGAGCCAGATCTGCAGGAAGTGCACGGGCTCGCTCTTGGAGTGGTTGAACTCGCTGTGCTGGATGCCGGTGCCGGCGGACATGCGCTGCACGTCGCCGGGGCGGATCACGGAACCCGTGCCGATGCTGTCCTTGTGCTCGAGAGCGCCCTCCAGCACGTAGGAGATGATCTCCATGTCCGCATGGCCGTGGGTGCCGAAGCCCTGGGCGGGCTGCACCTTATCCTCGTTGATGACCCGCAACGGGCCGAAACCCATGTGGCGCGGGTCCATGTACTGGCCGAAGGAGAAGGTATGGCGGCTGTCGAGCCAGCCGAAGTCGGCTTTGCCGCGCTCAGCGGCGGGACGCAGGGTGATCATGCCCCAGTATAAGGCCATCCCCTACGGCCGCATTATGGAACGCGCCGAGATTTCCCGCCGCCGCGGTCACTTCGCTCCCTTCTGCCTCGGCCAGGTCCAGGCATACCAGACCACTCCCAGCGTCATCGCGATCTCGATCACACCGTAATAGATGTAGAAGCGCCAGCCCCACATGGTGAGGCAGATGATGAGCGTGAACAGCACGCCGGCCACGAGGTTCAGCCAGCGGTTGAAGGTGGGCCTCAGCAGCAGCGAGAGCGCGATCATCACGGCGGGGATGGACATCAGTGCCGAGGTGCCGAGCAGCACGCCCTGGGTGGTGGGGCCGAGCGGGCCCATCTTGCCGTCCAGCATGCTCTGCAACATCCCTGGCACGTAGAGGCCAAAGTAATCCGCGTAGATGTAGCAGAACATCACCGCGGTCCACAGGCCTGCCAGCAGCAGCTTCACGTTCACCGGAAAATCCTGGAGCGGCGCTTTGCGGGTGTTCTGGTGCATGTTCAGGTCGTCCTCGGTGTCTTGAGTCCCATGATCAACAGCCACTGTCCCAGGGCCACCTCCTGTTCATCAGGTTGCGGCGAGGGCGGCTCGTTCCCTCCATCTCGGCACGTTCACCCCCATGATCAGCAGCCACAGGCAGAGGGAGAACTCCGCTACCGCCGTGGCCAACAGGAATGGGAATACGACGCCGCTGTACTGGGGCGCCAGGAAGTGGGTGAAACTGTTCACGAGATAACCCGCGCCTTCCACCCACAGTAGCACCCCGATGAAGCGCGGCATGAAGCCGGAACGGAACACCAGCCAGCCCATGCACAGGCAATAGCCGCCGAAGAAGGTGAGAGCGATATCGAAGCCGATGGATTGGAGGCTCAATGCCAGGTAAGCCTGTACCTGCATCAAGTGGGGGTCGGCGCCGAGTTCGATGCCCTTCTTGAGATACACCAGTGGGGCCAGGTGACCGAGCATCTCCATGCCCTCGACGGCGGTGCCCACCAGGGTGAAGAACACCACCATGAGGGTCACGCGCCGGTTCACCACCTTGAAAAGCTCATAGAAGATGAGTCCCAGGGGCACGTTGCACAGGCAAGCCACCAGTTCCGCGGCAAACCCCCAGCGGAACAGCTGCTCGTGGGCCAGGATGTTCCGGGCCGTGGCGGCCACGTCATTCGCCATCACCAGCCGCTCGCGCACGCCGAGCTCGGCGAAGATGCCGGCCGCGATGCTGATGGCATACAGGAGTCCGGCGATGCGGGCATAGCGCTTGGGAGAGGTGAGAAGCTTGTCCATGGCGTACTCCTTGCTCAGGCTACCGCCGGCTTATTCTCTTTGGCTCCCATCACCAGGAGCCACAAGGTCACCGCGATCTCCCCGAACTGGAAGGGGATGGACCAGGTATTGATGGTGTCCACGTATTCCGGCAGGAACATGTTGGCAAAGCTGGCGATGATCCAGGTGGCGCCGTCCAGCATCAACCACCAACCCAGCACCCGCGGGAACCAGCGGGACTTGAGGATCAGGATGGCCATGGGGAAGAGCCAGATGCCCCACAGCACCTCGGCGGAGACGATCACCTGGTAGTGCAGCCGGGTGAAGAAGTAGGCGAGGGCATTCCGCTGGGCTTCGCTGAAGCTATTCAGCCAGGTACCGCCTCGCACCAGGATCAGAGCCGCCGCATCGTTCACCGTATTCAGGAAATAGATGGCGCCGGGGAGGATACCGCCGGTGATGACCAGCAACACGGACTGGTACCAGTCCACATCCTTGAACAGCCGGTAAAAGGCGAGGGCCAGCAGGACCAGGACCACGCCGCCGTACGCGTCGGCGAAGATGCCGAACTGGAACAGGGTCTGATGGGCCAGGATGTTGGCGGCAGTTGCGTCAGCATCCCCGGACACGAACAGCTTGCTCGGGATGATGATGAGGCGCAGCGGCCCGATGAACACCAGCGCCAGGTACCAGAGGCCGGTGATGCGCGCGTTCTTGCTGAGCTCGGTCATGAGCGTCCCCCTCTTGCCCTTCGCTTACTTGAGGCGGCCCTGGGCGTCCTTGAGCTTGGCGATGAGGATCGGATCGGCGCGCTCGTTCAGGGAACCGGCGGCGGCGTACTCCGCCTTCGCCTGGTCCTTGTGGCCCTGGGCTTCGTAGATGTTGCCGAGGCGGAAGTGGGCCCAGGCGAGCGAGGGTTGCGTGTCCGGCAGGTCCGTGAGCGCGAGGTACTGTTTGAGGGAGGCGATGCCCTCCTCGTAGTTCGCCTTGGCGATGCCGGCGGTCTTGCCGATCTGGTACCAGGCGGAATGATCGTTCGGGTCCTTGGCCTCAGCCTCATGGAAAGTCTTGAAAGCCTCGGGGTAGCGCTTGGCGCCCGCGTAGAACATGCCGAGCGCCATGAGACTGTCGCTGGTCTTGTCCTGGGCCACGGCCTGCTGCAGGTAGCCCACCGCCTCATCATCCTCGTCCTCGTGGCCCGCCTCGTTGGCGCGCACCCGCAGGGCCTGGACGGGGTCCAGCTTCTCGATGATCGCTTCCTGGTCATGGGCCTTGGAGGAGCTGCCGCCCATGAGGCCGGGCACCATGATGTAGTACATGGCGAGGCTCACGTGGGCATCCACGTCGTCCGGCTTGAGCTTCGCGGCGGATTCCCATTCGGCCTTGGCGGACTTCATGAGGCCCAGCATGGCGAACATGCCGGTGGACCCGTCGGCCATACCCTGCTGGGTCTTGAAGCCATAGGCCCCGCCGAGGGCGCTGTGATAGAGGCCGTTGTCGGGATCGAGGGCGACAGCGGTCTTGAAGGCGGCGATGGCCTCGTCGGCCTTGCCTAATCCCAGGAGGGCCTGACCGTAGCGGTATTGGACCTCGGCGTCCTTGGCGTGATCCGCCAACAGCGGCTGGATCTGCGCCAAGGCCTTCTGGCAGTAACCGGCTTCCACGTCCTTGATGGCCTGCTCCGGCACGGTGCCGGCGGAAGCGGCCTGGGCCAGGATCCCCGCGACCAGGACCATTACGGTGCTGTAAGCCTGCTTCATACCCCAATCCCCATCGTTATAGTACTGTTATATAACACTAGAACACTTGCCTCGCATTTGGCAAGTGGGTGGATCAGGATTTTTCGCAGTCCTTCAGCTCGGCGGCGTAGGAGCCTCGTCCGGATCCGGCGGTTCGGGCGCCTCGTCGGGATCGGGTGGCGGTGGGGCCTCGTCCGGATCCGGCACCGGCACTTCATCCGGATCGGGCGGCGGCGGGGCTTCATCGGGGTCCGGTGGAGGCGGAGCCTCGTCCGGATCGGGCAACGGCGCTTCGTCGGGATCCGGCGGCGGTGCGTCATCGTCATCGGGGTCGAGCCCCAGGCGCTCCAGACCCGGGGCCTGGAAGTGCTTTCCCGTGGGTGCCGGTGCGGCGACGGCCCCCAGGCTGGCCGCCACGAGACCGGCGGCCAAGAGATATATGAGCGTTTTCATCGGTTACTCCCTGTCGCAGCTCGTTCCAGCGAGATGCTCAGGGTAACGCCGCGCGGACCGCCGGGTGCACTAGCCCCCGCTGCCGGAGGCGGGGGGCTCATGGTGATGGGGGTGCCACCTTCTATGTATCTCTTCCTTGAAGCGTGCCTTCTCCTCCGGCGTGAGCTTGCCCCAGCGCTCATGCATGCGGTGGCGCCAGTGGCCATGGCGATGGTGGTGGCCGTGGCCCCGCAGGCCTCCGAACAGGATCCAGCTTAGGGCCAGGATCCCCCAGGCTTGCCAGTAGCTGACTTGCTTCAGGCCGAACAGTTCCGGCATCAGCCAGTTCCACAGGTACATCACCGCGAAACCGAACACGAACACGGCGGCGATGGCCACCACGCTGATACCCACGATCTTTGCGACTCTATGTTTCATATGACTACTCCTCGTTCATGTCTTCATATATGGCTTGCAGGCGCCGCCGTAGGTGGCGCACCGCGTAATGCTTGCGGGAGAGCAGGGTGTTGAGTCCCACCCCGGTCTCCGCCGCGAGCGCCTTGAAGCTCCGGCCCTCGATCTCGTGGGCCACGAACACCGCCTGCTGCTCCGGCGGCAGTTCCGCCAGGGCCGCGTCCAGTTCGGCGAGCAGCACGTGGCGCAGGTAGGCCGCTTCCGGGCCCGCTTCGAGGGAGGGCAGGAGCTCGTCCAGCCCCAGCATCTCTCCATCCTGCGCATCCACCGGCGCCTGACCCAGCGGCTCGGTACGACGTCGGCGGAAAGAGTCGGTGATGCGGTTGCGCGCCACCCGGAAAAGCCATGCGCCTACGTGCTCGATGGGCTGCATCAGCCGGTAGGCCTCGACGAGTTCCGAGAAGACGTCCTGCAGGATGTCCTCCACGTCCGCCTCGTTCGCGATGCGCCTGCGGATGAAGCTGCGCAGGCGCGGGCCCTCCCGCGCCACGTCGGCGGCGATGCGCTCATGCTCGGCTGACATCAGGCCGGCTCCCTCCTGCATACCCCTGTAGACGCATGACGCATGGAAATATTGTAAGTAACCGCTCCATCGGCCTGAGGAGGGCATGGACACTAGGGCTTTATCTGCGCAGGGGGCGGGTCATTACCTAATAGCAATTGCCACCCAGTCATGACAATTTGACCCTCCGCTCACCATGGTTCAGGGACGAGTCATGCTCAAGACCGCGGAGCTTCCGGGCCGCAATGCGGCCATCGTGCGGGACCTGCTGCAGGCGGACGAGGTCCGTTCCAGCACCCGCAGCCACATCACCGCGGTCGCCCGCCAGTGCTTCCTGCGCTGGGGCATCGAGGACACCTCGCTCAGCGACGTGGCCCGGGCCGCCGGCCTGCCGCTGGCGGAGCTCCGGGACCACTTCAGCGACAAGCTCAGCCTGCTGACGGCGGTGTTCGACCAGTGCTGGGACGTGCTGAACGCGCGGCTCGTGGACGTCGCCGCCACCTCCCTCAGCGCCCGCGACGCGTTGCTCTCCATGCTGGGAGTGGTGTTGCGCTCGATGGTGCGGGACCGGGATCTCGCGCAGATCATGCTGTTGGAGAGCCACCGAAAAGAGGCTGCATCCTCGCACGGTTACCGCCAGTTCATCGGCTTCTGCGGCGAACTCTCCGCGCGCGGCCGCGAGGACGGCAGCTTCATCAGCAACTGCCGACCGGAGTCCATCGCCTCCCAGCTCATCCGCGCCGCCGAGAGCGTGATGCAATACCGCCGGGTCGCGGCCCAGGGCGGCGAGCCTCCCTTGTCCCCTTCGGCGGAACTGGCTCTCGCCTTCGATATGTTGACCACCGGCCTCAGGGCCTAGGCCCGGCGCGGGGCCTGGCAGTCCCCTCAGGTGTTTGCCAGCGCCGGATGCGGTGAATCCCCAATGGCGCCGGTAAACCCCTGTTAACACAATAGCGCCATGTTCCACATATAGGGATTTTCCCCGGAACGGGCCATGTTGGATTCACCGTCCCCGAAACCCGCGCAGATCCCGCTGTTCAACCACGGCGCGGATGACATAAACCTCAGACAGTCGGCGGTGCGCCGCCACATCCTCGAGGTGGCGAAGCAGCGTTTCGCGCGCCAGGGTTACGACGGCGTGACCTTCGCCACCATCGCCCGCGCCGCGGACGTGCCGTTCGCACAGGTGCTGATGCACTTCGACGGCAAGCCGAGCCTGCTCGCTGCGGTGTTCGACGAAGGCTGGGCCACCATCAATCTTCGCTTCGCCGACATCGTGCTCACTTCCGTGACGGCCCGCGACGCGGTGCTGTCCATGCTGGTGGTCATGACCCACATCCTGGACCGGGACGAGGACCTGGCTCGCCTCCTGCTGCTGGAGAGCCGCCGCACCCATCCGGCCAACGGCCAGACCGTCTCCTCCAAGGGCTACCAGGACTTCGTGAAGCTGTGCGTGGACCTCGTCATGCGCGGCCAGAAGGACGGCAGCTTCAGGAACAACTGTCACCCCCGCGTGGCCGCCTCGCTGCTCATCGGCGCGGCGGAGAGCCTGTTGCGGGACCGGCTGATCGCAGACCAGGAGGGCGGGGCGCAGCCCTACTCCAAGGAGCAGATCGCCACGGTTTTCGAGGCGCTGGTGTCGTACCTGAAGCCTTGAAGCCCGGCGGGGAAATCCGCCGGGCAACCCAATCGTTGCACCCTCTTTGAGCGGCTCATTTGACAGATGTCAGAGTCGCTCTTTTTTTACCGGCCTGATGTCACCACTGCTTCACCGGTCTCCGGCTACAATCCCGGACCTTCAATCCACCTTTGGGAGGGGAAGAAGATGAAGACGAACCTCAGGATCTCCTTGATCGCCATGGCGCTCGCTGCGCCGCTGGTGGCGTTCGCCGCGGCCTCAGGCGGCAAGGGCGCCACGCCGGCCTACGTGACCGCGGCCATCAACGACGCCGCCCGCAAAGATGATGCCGCCGATGACGCGCGCCGCAAGCTCGCCGAGGTGATGACCTTCGCCGAGGTGAAGCCGGGCCAGAAGGTGGCGGAGCTGGTGCCGGGCCAGGGCTACTGGACCAAGGTGTTCAGCGGCATCGTGGGACCCAGCGGCCAGGTCTACACCGTGTGGCCGAACGAGATGGACAAGTACTCGGCCGAGAGCTTCAAGAAGTGGCAGGACCTCTCCACCAAGGCCCCTTACACCAACGTCAAGCTGCTGCACCAGGCGGCTGCCAAGCTGGATCTGCCGGAGTCGGTGGACCTGGTGTTCACCGTGCAGAACTACCACGATTACCATGACAAGTTCATGGGCCCGGTGGACATGGCCTCATTCAACAAGCAGGTGTTCAGCGCGCTGAAGCCGGGCGGCCTGTACGTGATCGTGGACCACGTCGCGCCGGCGGGCTCGGGCTTCGCCGACACGGACACCACGCACCGCGTGGACCCGGAGGCGGTGAAGAAGGAAGTCGAGGCGGCGGGCTTCAAGTTCGAGGGTTCGAGCGATGCGCTCAGGAACCCGGACGACAAGCACGAGGTGGGCGTGTTCGACAAGTCGATCCGCGGCCACACGGACCAGTTCATCTACAAGTTCAGGAAGCCGGCCCACTGACGGGCCGCCAACCGTACCGGCGACATGCCTGCCGGCTGCTAGGTCAGCCGGCAGGCATGCCTCGGAACCCCCTAAACTGATCTCCCCATCGTCCAGGAACCCGGCGGGAGCCCGCCGGATCAAAGCCGTTCAATAAGTCTCGGGCGGCATGTAGAGCGTGTAGAAGGAGCCTTCCGCCCGCTCGACCCGCTCGCAGAACTCCTCGCTCACGCCGCTGATCTCGATGCCGAAGCGCATCGCGGTGCGTTCGGTCACCGGGTAATTCAGGTAGTGGTTCAGGAAGCTGTCCACTGCGCGCTCGATGTAGCTCGAGTTCGCGCGCATCTCCTTGAGCAGGTCCTTGGCGTCCGCACCCTTGAGATGGCCGGAAAGGTAGTCCTGCAGCTCATCGTGCTCCTTCCTCAGGTGCACGACTAGTTCGTCCTTGAACTGCTGCAGGGTACCCCGCACTTCCTCGTACCGGCCCTGTTGGGCGGCGCTATGGGCCTTCACCAGCAGCATCACGAGCTCGCGGTGCTGATGGGTGAGGGCTGCGACCAGGCTGGGATCGTAGGGGACTTCCGGCGCCGCCTCGGCCGAGGGCGGCACGCCCTTCTTGGGCTGTTTGCGGAAGAAGGCGTTGAGCATGGATTCCCCGTCGTTCCTGACTGCGCTGCCGTGGTGGCCCAGGTGGTATTCCATGGGCCATAGCATCGCCAAGCGGCGGGGAAGGTTATGTAGGCGCCATCCTACTGGGCGTGTAATCCAGGCGCGGGACCAGGGGTAAGGCAGGTCCCGGCGAGCAGCCTGATTTTGGGAAGGAATTCCCTAATCCACGATGAACAGCTTCGCCCCCACGGGAGTGGAGGAGCGGTGCGGCTCGGCGTCGTCCGCCACCTGGTAGCTCATGCCGGGCTTGAGGGTGAACTCGCGGCCGTCCCCGAGCCGGGTGTGCAGCTCGCCCTCCAGGCACAGAAGGATGTGGCCCTTCTTGCACCAGTGGTTGGAGACGTAGCCCGGGGTGTACTCCACCAAGCGCACGCGCAGGCTCCCGAACTGGCGGGTGCGCCAGTAAGCCTTGCCGCTTTCGGCGGGATGCTCGGTGCGCTCGACCTCGGACCAGTCGGTGGTGCCGAAGGGGATGCCGGACATCTGCATGCTATACCTCCGCCTCGCCTTCCATGTAGAAGACCGCGCTGCCCTCGAGCTCGACCCGCTCGCCCTTGAGCCGGCACAGCACCTCGCCGCCCCGGGGCGAGGCCTGGAATGCGCGGAACGCGGTCTTGCCCAGGCGCTTCGCCCAGTAGGGCGCCAGCATGCAGTGTGCGGCGCCGGTGACCGGGTCCTCGGGGATGCCCTTGGCGGGGGCGAAGTAGCGGCTGATGAAGTCGTAGCCGCCGTCGCCCGGCGCGGTGGCGATGATGCCGGGACGGTCGATGCGCGCCACCGCCGCCATGTCCGGCGCGAGCTTGCGCAGCTCGGCGGCGCTCTCCAGCACCGCGAGGTAGTTGAAGGCGTTGACGTAGACCTCCGCCACCTTCGCGCCCAGGGCGCCGGCGAGGCCGGCAGGCCCGGCGGTGCGCTCGCAGGGCCGCGCCGGGAAGTCCAGCACGTAGCCGCCGGCGCCGCGCTCCACCGTGAGCGGTCCGCTGGCGGAATGGAACACCACGCGCTGGCGGCCGGGCTCGAGCTTCTCCATCACCACCGCCGCGCTCGCGAGCGTGCCGTGACCGCAGAGCGGCACCTCCACGTGGGGCGTGAACCAGCGCAGCCTGTAGTCGCTGCCCTGCGGCACCAGGAACGCGGTCTCGGAAAGGTTGTTCTCGGCGGCGATGGCCTGCAGCACCGAGTCGGCCGGGAAGGCCGCGAGCGGCATCACTGCGGCGGGGTTGCCGGCGAAGCGGCGGGTGGTGAAGGCGTCGACCTGGTAGATGGGCGTGCGCATGACGGCTCCCGTGTGGGGAGCGCAGATTCTACCCGCGACCGGCCGCGGGGTGTGCCGCTATTCCTTCTGCAGCAAGCCTTCCAGCGCCTCCTTGTCCACATGCACCACGACGGGCACGAGGCGGGCAGGGTCGATGGGGGGCGCCGTCTTCGCTTCGCCGTCCGGCTCCGTGGCTGGGGTCTCGGGTACGGCGTGGGTGATGCGGCCTGCCCGGTGGCTGATGATGTGTTCCAGTCCGATCTTGGATTTCATGGCATTTCCCTCCCTGGCTCCAGGCTCAAGCTATATCAGCACAAGGCTTAACACGCATCAGGCAAGCACCTCAATGGATGCCTTAGACTTGGGGCCATGGCTGCCTGTCCCAAATGCGCCTACGCCCGCCAGCCGAAGGACCTGGACCCTTATCTGGAGTGTCCGCGCTGCGGCATCGTGTTCGCGAAATACGCGAAGCACCACGCTGCGCCCGCGCCGGTGCCGGCTGAGGGGCCGGTGGAAGTGGCGGAGGAGGCGGAAGAGCTGCCCCTGACGTTCTGGCAAAGAGCGCACGACCGGTTGTTCGAGCTGCCGGAGAAGCCCGACCCGCTGGTGATGGCAGCCCAGGCGCTGGTGCTGGCGGTGATGGTGGCCTGGGGCATCAGGCTCATCACCTATAAGGTGATCACCGCCGAGATCATGTACTCCTTCCTGCACAACGTGGACCTGCCGATCCACGAGTTCGGCCATGTGCTGTTCCGGCCGCTGGGGGAGTGGATGATGTACCTGGGCGGCAGCCTGTTCCAGTGCCTCTTGCCCGCGCTCATCGGTGCGGTGTTCCTGTTCAGGCAGCGCAACCCCTTCGCCGCCGCGTTCTGCCTGTGGTGGACCGCGGAGAACGTGCTGGACGTGGCCCCCTACATCCGCGATGCGAAGCTGATGGCGATGCCGCTGGTGGGGGAGTGGAACGACGAGGTGGCGGAGCTGCACGTGCTGCGCCACGACTGGCACAACATCCTGCTGAAGTTCAACGCGGTAGACGCGGCACCGGCCTTAGGGTCCCTCGCGCATGCGCTGGGCGCGGGACTGATGGCGCTGTCCTGGCTGTGGGGCGGGCTGTGGCTATGGAAGGCCTGGCAGCAGCAGCGCGAAGCGGCTTACTGATTCACTCCCGTTCCATCCGCGCGGCGGTCTCGAGGCTCAGCTTGTCGCGGTAGATGGTGGCGAGCGCCATGAGCTTGCCGCCCAGCAGGTAACTCACGGCGCAGTCCAGCCTGGCGGGATCGCCGTCCACCCGGATCTCGTCCCACTTCTCGGCATGACCCACGTAGTTGATGGCCACGTCGTAATGCTGGCTCCAGAAGAACGGCACCGCCGTGAAGCGCTCGCGGTAGCCCAGCATGTTGCGTGCCGCCGTCTCGCCCTGGCGCTGCGCCACCACCCAGTGTTCGACGCGGATGGGCGCGCCGCTGTGCCGGTCCGGCCAGCGGGCGATGTCGCCGGCGGCGAAGATGCCGGGCACGCTGGTCTCGAGGTACTCGTCCACCAGCACGCCCTTGTCCTGCCTGAGCCCGAGCTTGTCCGCGAGCGCGGTGACGGGCTTGACGCCCACGCCGATGACCACGAGGTCCGCGGCGAGCCTGGCGCCGCCGCTCAGGGTGACCTCGTCCTTGCCGATGGCGGTGACGGTCTGCCCCAGGTTGAACACCACGCCTTTCTGCTCGTGCAGGCCCCGCACGAAGTCGCCGAGCTGCGGCCCCAGCACCCGCTCCAGCGGGCGCGCCTCCGGACCCACCACCTGCACCTCAAGCCCGCGGGCGCGCAGGGAGGCGGCGGCTTCCAGGCCGATGAAGCTCGCGCCGATGACCAGCGCGCGCTTGGCACCCGCCTCGATGCCCCTGACGATGCCTTCGCTGTCAGCGAGGGTGCGCAGGTAGTGCACGTGGGGCTGGTCGGCGCCCGGCGTCGGCAGTCTCACGGGCTCGGCGCCGGTGGCGAGCAGCAGCGTGCCGAAGCTGTGCTGGTGGCCATCGGCGGTGCGCAAGGTCTTCGCCGCCGCGTCGATGGAGTCCACGCGGGCGTGCATGAGCGCGATGTCGTGCTGCTTGAAATGCCTCTCGCCATGCACTGGCACCCAGGCGGCGGGTGCGGTGCCGGCGAGGAAATCCTTGGAGAGGTTGGGCCGGTCCGGCGGCAGGCCCGCCTCGGCGCTGATGAGGGTGACGGGGCCCTGGTAACCCGAGAAGCGCAGGGTGGTGGCGGCCGCCTCGCCGGCGGCACCGCCGCCGACGATGAGCACCGACTCGGGTTGTCTGGCGCCCGCCGGCCGCTTGCGCGCACTCACGCTCACGGGCGATAGCTTCTCACCCACGAACAGCTTGCCGTCACGCTGCTCCACCTTCCAGCGCGGCAGCGGGTTCAGGGCTGGCGCCGCCAGTGCCTCGCCGTTGCGCAGGCTGAAGCAGGCGTGGTGCCAGGGACAGCGCACCGTGTCGCCCACCACCAGCCCTTTCGCCAGCGGCCCGTGGTAGTGACTGCACTCGGCGCTGATGGCCGAGTAACCGTCACCCAGGTCCGCGAGCAGTACCGCGTCCTTGTCCACATGGCCTAACAGCGGGCTGCCAGGCTTCACGTCCGAAGCGGGCACGCCCTGGGTGAGATCGGGGCCGGAGGGCTTGGACTTGGCCATGATATGTCTCGCTTGTTATGGATTTATTCGGCAAGGCACCGCCAATCTTACTCCCGCGTCGTGACAGCGGCGCTTATGTAAATGGCACGCGCCCGATGGGGACGGACAGCGACGCGATTTGCGTGGCAGCGCACAGACGCGCCGCAGGCATCGCCGCAGTATCGGACCATGAACCCCGAATACCGCGAGACCATCATGGAACAAGTCAGCATCCATCCGCTGCAGGAAGACCAGTACCACGAAGCTCTGGGCACCGGCGTGCCCGTCGCCACCGCGAGCGCAGTCTCCTGGGGCTCGATCTTCGCCGGTGCCGCTGCCGCGGCCGGACTCTCATTGATATTGCTGTTCGTCGGCGCGGGCCTGGGCTTGTCCTCGGTCTCGCCCTGGTCCCACAGCGGCGTGAGCGGCACCACCTTCGGTGTCTCCGCCATCCTCTGGCTCAGCTTCACCCAGCTCGCCGCCTCGGCGGTGGGCGGCTACCTCGCGGGCCGGCTGCGCACCAAGTGGACGCGCGTGCATAGCCACGAGGTGTTCTTCCGCGACACCGCTCACGGCCTCCTGGCCTGGTGCGTGGCGACGCTCGCCGCCGCCACGCTGCTCAGCTCTACCATCGCGGCAGTCGTGAACAGCGGCGTGCAGGCGGGTGCCACCGTCGCCGGCGGCGCCGCGACTGCGGCGGTGAGCGCGGCGGGCGCCGCGGCCACCAACAATGACAGGAGCGGCGGCAACCCGACCGGCTACTTCGTGGATCGCCTGTTCCGCAGCACCGGCGCGCCGGGTGCGACCGCGGCGCCGGCCAACGTCAGCGATTCCGAGGCCGCGGCGGAAGCCACGCGCATCTTCGCGAGCTCCGTGGGCGACGTCGGCATGACCGCGGACGACACCCATTACCTGGGCCAGCTGGTGGCCCAGCGCACCGGCCTCTCACAGGAGGAGGCGGAGCGGCGCGTCAGCGACACCTATGCGGCGCTGAAGGCCAAGGTCGGCGCGGCGGAGAACCAGGCCAAGGAAGCGGCCGACAAGGCCCGCAAGGCCTCCGCTTACGCGGCGCTGTGGTTCGCCGTGGCGCTGTTCATCGGCGCCTTCGTGGCGAGCTTCAGTGCCACCTTCGGCGGACGCCTGCGGGACGCCGTCTGATGAACCATGCCCGCGGTCGAACCCGAGAGTGAGGAGAAGTTCATGCGTTACCTGCTGCTATGGGTGCTGGGCGTACCCATCCCGATCCTGATCCTGATCGCGCTGCTCTGGCACTGAGCATGCGCCGGCCCGCGCTGCTCCTGGCCGGCCTGCTGCTGCCGGTCCTTTGCGTGGCCGGTTCCGCACTGCCGGAGCAGGCGGGCTACGGCCCGCATCCCACGCTGCCGGAGCCGAGCCATACCCTCATCCCCACTGTGAAGATCGCGCCGGCCAAAGGCTGGCCGCCGGGCGCCAAACCCACGCCGGCCCAGGGTCTCGCGGTGCAGGCCTTCGCCACGAAACTGCAGCACCCGCGCTGGCTCTACGTGCTGCCCAACGGCGACGTGCTGGTGGCGGAGACCGACGCGCCGCCCAAGCCCGATGACCGCAAGGGCATCAAGGGCTGGGTGATGAAGAAGGAGATGAAGAAGGCGGGCTCCGGCGTGCAGGCGAGCCAGAACCGCATCACGCTCCTGCGCGACGCGGACGGCGACGGTCGGGCCGAGACCCGCAGCGTGCTCATCGGCGGCCTCAACTCGCCCTTCGGCATGGCGCTGGTGGGCGACGCGCTCTACGTGGCTGACACCGACGCGCTGCTGCGCTTCCCCTACAAGCCGGGCGAGACCGAGATCCACGCGGACGGCGTCAAGGTCACGGACCTGCCGGCGGGTACCATCAACCACCACTGGACCAAGAACGTGGTGGCGAGTCCCAACGGCAAGCATCTCTACGTGACGGTGGGCTCCAACAGCAACGTAGGCGAGAACGGTGCCGACGCCGAGGAAGGCCGCGCCGCCATCTGGGAAGTGGACACCACCACCGGCCAGAAGCGCCTCTACGCCACCGGCCTGCGCAACCCCAACGGCATGGACTTCCAGCCGGACACGGGCGCGCTGTGGGCGGTGGTGAACGAGCGGGATGAGCTCGGCAACGACCTCGTGCCCGACTACATGACCGCGGTGAAGGAGGGCGCCTTCTACGGCTGGCCCTACAGCTACTACGGCCAGCATCCGGACGACCGGCCCAAGCCGCCGCGGCCGGATCTGGTGGCCAAGGCCATCGCGCCGGACTACGCGCTCGGCTCCCACACTGCCTCACTGGGACTCATGTTCTACAAGGGCACGCTGCTCCCCGCGCACTACAAGAACGGCGCCTTCATCGGCCAGCACGGCTCCTGGAACCGCGACCCGCCGGCCGGTTACCGGGTGATCTTCGTGCCGTTCGCGGGCGGCAAGCCCAACGGCTATCCAGAGGAGGTCCTCAGCGGCTTCCTCGACAAGGACGGCAACGCGCAGGGACGCCCGGTGGGCGTGGCGATGGACAAGGCCGGCGCGCTGCTGTTGGCGGACGACGTGGGGAATACCGTCTGGCGCGTGACGCCGCAAGGCCATTAGACGGGACGCCCTAGATCGTCTGGCGGTGGCCGCTCGGTTTCCAGGAAGGCGAGATCACGTCCGGCGTGGCGCTCTTGTTGAGCATGCGCGCCGGCATCACGGTCCAGCGCCCGTACTTGTCGTTGATGCGGTCCATCACCGCGTTCACCTGGGGCTGCCGCTCCGGCGGGGCCTCGAAGAGGTCGCGCTGGTTGCCGGTCTGCTTGGGATCCAGCGCCCGCACCGCCACCTGGTAGGCAGGCTCGCCGCGCCAGCGCCGCTCCAGGAGGTGCGCGCAGAAGGCGTTGATGGCGTGGCCATCGTCGGTGGGGCAGGGGGCTCGGTACTCGCCGCCGATCCAGCCTTCGCCTGTGGACAGGCCCACGCCGAAGCTGAGCGCCTGCAGGCCGTGGCGCCGCAGGCGCAGGGCCACGGTCTCGGCCATGTGCTGCAGGTAAGCCGCGATGATCTCTTTATCCCGCGTCGCGGGCGGCAGCACCTTGCTCGCGCCCACGGACTTGGGCGCGGCCACCAGCGTCTCCACCTTGCTGGGGTCCTGCCCCTGGGCCATGAGCCAGATGCGCCTTCCCAGGTTGCCGAAGCGCCCGGCGAGCACGCTCACCGGAAGCTTCTGCATGTCGCCGCAGGTCTTCACGCCGCGCTGCGCCAGGAAGCCGCCGATGCCGCGGTTGATTCCGCAGAGCTCGGTGACGGGCACCGGCCGCAGCCGCTCGCGCGCCTCCCAGGGCGGGATCACCACCAGGCCGTCCGGCTTCACCAGGCGCGCGGCGTACTTGGCGGTGGTCTTGTCGCCGGCGGCGCCGACGCTGCACTTGATCTGTGCCGTCTCCCACACGATGCGCTTGGTCATGCGTGCCATGTCTTCCGGCGTGCCGTGGAGGTGCTGCACGCCGGTGACGTCCAGGAAGGCTTCGTCGATGGAGAACACCTCCAGGTCCGGCGTCACCGCGTCCAGCGCCGCCATGATGGCGGTGGAGACCTTCACGTACTCGGCGGGACGGGAGGCGCGCTTGACGATATCCGGGCAGAGTCTGCGCGCCTCGCGGATGTGCATGCCGGTGCGCACGCCCTTGGCGCGTGCCTCGTAGCTCGCGGTGATGAGGGTGGCCCCTTGCTCACCGTTGGTGACCCCCACCGGCCTGCCGCGCAGCTCCGGGAAGTCGCGCTGTTCCAGGGAGGCGAAGAACGCGTTCATGTCCACGTGGAGGATGGCGCGGGGCCAGGGAGTGGGCATAGGAGGTCTCTTCGAAGATAACTGTATATTTATACAGTTATTACTCCTTGCCGTCAAAAGCCCTGTATTTCCAGGGGCTTAGGTCAAATGAGTCTTAAGAAACCTTCGGTTCTGTGACCTAACCCGCAGCGTGAATGTCGTACGCGGCTTACCTTGGAACCATCGACGGGGGTTCCGCACCGTCGCAATAAGAAGAGGGAAAAAGAAGATCCATGTTCACCCTGACCGCACTGATCTTGATGCTCATCATCGGCGCCATCGCGGGCTGGCTGGCGGGTGTCGTGATGAAGGGCCGCGGCTTCGGCGTCGCCGGCAACATCGTGATCGGCATCGTCGGCGCCGTCATCGGCGGTTTCCTGTTCGGGGCGCTGGGGATCATTTTCTGGGGTCTGTTGGGCACGTTGATCGAAGCCTTCATCGGCGCGGTGATCCTGCTGTTCATCGTCGGGCTGATCAAGAAGGCCTAGAGCCGCCGCTCGGCCAGGGATGGCACGCCTGCAAGGACGCGGGCGTCAGGGCACACTGGATGCCCGGAGCGAAAGCAGACGCACGCCCTCAAGACCCGGCCCCGCCTCCGCGGGGCTTTTTATTTGGGCAGGGCAGTTCCGGTATGCTCCAGCTTTCGGGGCAAGGGGGATGTCATGACCGAAACGTCACCGGATACTGCAGCGTCCGCGCCGAAGAAGCTGGAAGGCCTGGGCGGCTGGCTGATATTGCCGGCGATCGGCATGTTCTGGAACATGCTGGCGCTGAGCTATGGGCTGTTGAGCGCAGTGGCGCTCAAGTTCAGCCCTGACATGGCGGAAGCGATGGCCGGGCGCGGCATCGATATCAATGATCCCGCCTGGCTGAGGCTCCTGAACTTCGAGCTCTTCACCTCGGTGCTGTTGCTGTGCCTGGTGATAGCCCTGCTCGTGTTGTTCTTCCTCAAGTCCTGGTGGTTCCCGCGGGCTTTCATCGCCTTCCTGGTGGCGAGCGTCGTGGTCAAGGCGGGCGACGTGATGCTCGCCCACGGCGTGGCGACGCTGGATCTGAGCCAGACCGAGGGCAGCTCGTTCACGGAACTGATGCGACCGGTGCTCGCATCGGTGATCTGGATACCGTATTTCCTGGTGTCGGAGCGGGTGAAGAACACTTTCGTACGGCACCGTCCGGCGACGGCGACCTAGGGCTTCGGCGGTTTCTTCTTGATGTAGAGCGTCTTCACCACCCGCGCCACCACGTCGCCGGCTTCGTCGGTGACCTCCACGGTGAACTCGGGCAGGTATTTCTCGCCACCCTCGGTGCGCGTCAGTATCTCCCGCACCCGCTCATCCGTGAGGGAGAAGCGCGCGGTGACACGGCCGCGGCCGGGCTTCAGGTACTCGATGGCGGCGCGCTGGTCCCACACGTAGTAGCCGCGTCCCAGCACGTGCAGCAGCATCACTGCGTAGCAGGCATCGGTCATGGCGAACAGGCTGCCGCCGAAATGGGTGCCCACGTAGTTGCGGTTGTACCAGTGCTGCTTGAGCGAGACCTCGGCCTCGCGGTAGTCATCGCTGAGGCGCGTGACGCGGATGCCCGCGAACAGGAACGGCGGCCACAGGTTGATGCCACGGCGCAGGGTACGGGCGCCGATGCGCACCGGTTCAGCCCGCCTTGCGCCGGCTGCTGCGCTGGGCCGCGGCGATGGCATCCATGAGCAGGCCCATGCCCTCCTGCAGCTGCTGCGGGGCCTGGCTGGCATAGCCCAGGCGCAGGTGGGTGAGACGGGCGGGCGGCGTGAGGTGGAACTCGGATTCGGGCGTGACGTACACGCCGGCTGCCCGCGCCCGCGCCACCACCGCGTCGCTGTCGACGCCGCAGTCGAACCACAGGGCCATGCCGCCGTCCGGCACGCTCCAGTTGAGGGGCAGGCCGCGCTCCCGGCCCGCCTCCAGCGCCTGCACCATGGCGTCGCGCCGCTCCTGGTAGACGCGGCGCATGCGCTTCAGGTGCCGCTCGAAGCCGCCGTTGTCCATCCAGCGCGCCACCGCGTCCTGCATGAAGATGCTGTTCTGGCGCGTGACCAGGGCGCGCAGCCGGGTCAGCGGCTCGAGCAGATCCTCCGGCACCGCCATGAAGCCGATGCGGGCGGAGGGGAACATGATCTTGGAGAGCGTTGAGATGTAGATGACGAGGCCGCAGGGGTCGCTGCTGGCCATGGGCGCGATGGGCTGCGAGCGGAAGTGGAACTCGTGGTCGTAGTCGTCCTCCAGGATCGGGATCTGGTGGCGGCTGGCGAGCTCGTAGATGCGCAGGCGCCGCGCCTTGGGCAGCGTCACCGTGGTGGGGTACTGGTGGTGGGGCGTGAGATAGATGAGGCGGATGCGGTGCTGGCCGATGGCCTCCTCCAGGGAATCGGGGTCCATGCCCTGGGCGTCCACCTTGAGCGGTACCACCTCGCCGCCGGCGGCGCGGATCGCGTCCCAGGCGGCGGCATAGCCGGGCGATTCCACCGCCACCTTGTCGCCGGGCATCACCAGCAGCTGGGCGGTGAGGAAGATCGCCTCCTGCGCGCCGTGGGTGATGATGATCTTGCGTCCGGTGAGCGCGCGCACGCGCCGCAGGTACTCCTCCATGCAGGCGATGAACTCGGGATGCCCGGCCGGGCTGCCGTAGTCGCTGCGGCGGGAAGGGGAGCGGCGCAGTGTGTCGGCCACGCAGGCTCGGAACTCGTCGTAGGGGAAGAGCTGCAGGTCTGGCTGGCCGCCGAGGAACGCGTAGGGGTAGCCGCTGGTGTCCGTGACGCCGCACGGGAACACCGTGCCCTGGCGCGCGAGGCGCCACTTGAACTTGCGCTCGAACGGCGAGGCTTTCTTGCCGCCGGCCTTGGGGCTGAAGAACGCGCTCGGCAGCACCTCGCAGACCCGGTGTGCGCGCCGCTCGCCGGCCTCGAGCCAGCCTTCGGCGACGAGCTCGTCCATGGCGGCGGTGACGGTATGGCGGTGGACGCCGAGGGTCTGGGCCAGCACCCGGCTGGAAGGCAGCCGTTCGCCGGACTTCGCCTGGCCGGCCTGGATCGCGTTGCGCAGCGCCTCGGCGATGCGCAGGTAGCCCGGACGGGCGTCTTCGGGGACGGTCAGCACCAGGTCGAGCATGGCTTGCACCCCTCCCTATGGTCCGCACAGGGCGGACCATCTGGTCTAGGCAAAAAGTGGAAACTGGCACTTAAAAGTGTACCAGATAAACGCGATGATGCACGCCCACGGAAGCCCGCGCATAACCGGTCCGAAAACGGCCGGTACCGGCCAAGGCTCACCGCTAGTCTCTGCCGTGCACACAGGAGACGCCATGCCCAGCCTCGCCGCCATGACCGCGTTCGGGATCATCAGCTTCGGCTTCGCCATCACGCCGGGGCCGAACATGATGTACATCCTGTCGCGCTCCCTGAGCCAGGGCGCCGCGGCGGGCCTGATGTCGCTGGTGGGCGTGGCGGCGGGCTTCGTCGTGTACCTCCTGCTGTCGGCGTTCGGCATCACCGCGGTGGTGATGGCGGTGCCCGTCGCCTACGACGCGTTGCGTATCGCCGGTGCGGCTTACCTCCTATACCTCGCCTGGGGCGTGCTCAAGCCCGGCGGCCGCTCGCCGTTCGAGACGCGCACGCTGCCGCCCCACAGCGACCGGCGGCTCATCGCCATGGGCTTCATGACCAACCTGCTGAACCCGAAGGCCGCGATGCTCTATCTCGCGTTGCTGCCGCAGTTCATCGACCCGCGCCGGGGCAGCGTGCTGCCGCAGGCGCTGGTACTGGGCTGCATCCACATCACCCTGAGCCTGCTCGCGAACGGCAGCGCCGCGCTCGCCGCCGGCGGCATCTCTCGCTTCCTGGCGAAGAGCCCGGTCTGGCTCAGGTTGCAGCGCTGGTTCATGGGCACGGTGCTGACCGCGCTCGCCGTAAACATGCTGCGCGAATCGCGCCGCTAGAGGAGTCCCCATGCAGATCCCGCAGACCGAAGCCGAACGCGTGCAGTTCCTGATCTCCCTGGGCCAGCAGCCGGGTGTGGGCGCCTGGTTCACGGTCTGGCGCATCGCCACGCGGCGGCGCGAGCGGGCGGCGCCCAAGCGCGCGGCGAAGCCGATGCCCCAGGGGAGCTGCGCCGCATGAACCTGCCCAAGCACTCGAGCCTGGCCTATTGGGCGGCGGGCCTCACGCTGCTGGTGTGGTCGTCCGCCTACGCGGCGATCTCCTACGGCCTCAAGCTGTTCACGCCCGGTGAGATCGCGCTGGTGCGCTTCGCGGTCGCGGCGTCGGTGTTCGCGGTGCCGGTCGCGCTCGGCCGCGTGAAGCTGCCGCCGCGCCAGGACTGGCCGGCGGTGATCCTGCTGGCGCTGGTCGGGCACACGCTGTACCAGCTCGCGCTCGGCTACTCCATGACGCGCCTATCGGCCGGCGCGGCGGCGGTGGTGATCTCCACCGTGCCGAGCGTGACGGCGGTGCTGGCCATGCTGCGCCTGCAGGAGCACATCAGCCCGCGCGCAGCGTCCGGCCTCGCGATCGCGTTCGCCGGCACGCTGCTGGTGACGCTGGGCCGCGGCCACGGCATCCACTTCGAGCCGCTCGCGTTCCTGGTGTTCGTCGCCGTCATGGCGAGCGCCGTGAACTTCGTGTTCCAGAAGCCGCTGCTGGCGCGTACCGACGCGCTCGGCTTCACCGCGGCCAGCATGTTCGTGGCCACGCTCTCGTTCCTGCCGCTCGGTGCCGCGCTGCCGGCCAAGCTCGCGGCGGCGCCCTGGCCGCAGCTCGCCTCGCTGCTCTACCTGGGGCTGTTCCCGACCGTGATCGGCTTCGTGTGCTGGTCCTTCGCGCTGGCGCGGGCGCCGGCCTCGCGGGTGGCGAGCTTCCTCTACCTGCAGCCGCTCATGGGCTGCGTCATCGCCTGGTTCTGGCTCGGCGAGATCCCGACCTGGCTCACGGTGGTGGGCGGCACGCTCGCCGTCCTCGGTGTGGTGCTGGCCACGCTGCCGGGCCTCAGGGTGCCGGCCTGGAAGCGGCGGATAGAACCCGAGACTTGCTGAACCAGGGAGGTCCTATGCCCACGCTGAAGAACGCATCGCTGTTCCTGCTGGCCTGTTGCCTGATCGTGGTGCTGTCGGAAGCCACGTCCGCGTCCGCCACCGCATCCGGCCCGCCTGCCGCGACGGCGCGGGACGGGCAGCACGACTTCGACTGGGAATCCGGCAGCTGGCATACCCACGTGAAGCGCAGGCTGCACCCGCTGACGGGCAGCGATACCTGGGCCGAGTATGACGGCACCAGCGCGCAGAGCCCGGTGTGGGGCGGCAAGGCCAACCTGCTGGAGCTGGAGGTGGATGGGCCGCAGGGCCACCTGGAGCTGCTGTCGCTGCGGCTCTACGACCCGCAGACGCGGCAGTGGAGCCTGAACGTGGCCAGCAGCCGCGGCGGCGGCCTCGGGATGCCCACGGTGGGCGCCTTCAAGGATGGCAAGGCTGAGTTCTACGACGACGAGGATTTCGGCGGCAAGCCGGTGCGGGTGCGCTTCGTGATCTCCGACATCAAGGCCGGTTCCGCCCACTTCGAGCAGGCCTTCTCCGCCGATGGCGGCAAGACCTGGGAGACCAACTGGATCGCGGACGACCTGCGCATCCAGGCGCGGGGCGGCGCGCTACGCCCGCAGGGCGCGTCGCTCTGACGGACCTCATCCCTCTGCCCCGCGGGTGGCATCCTTGCCCGCCCGCGAGGCCCGCCCTCACATCAGCACTTCGGTGAAAAAGGTCCAGCTGTAGTCGCTGCCCATGGGCACGCCCTCCAGATTCTTCACGTCACCCGACACCGTGACGGTGTAGGTCCCGCCCATGTCGAGCATGGTGGTGGGCGTGAAGGTCACGGCGAAGGCCATGTAGGTGAAGGTGCCGGGCACCGTCGCGCCGTCCGCGTCGGTCACGCGGATGGTGCCGGCATTGAGCGTGCGCGGGTCCATCACCTCGTTGAACGCGATGCTGATCTTCTTGTAAGGCGATACCAGCGGGTCATTGGAGCCGGGATCGGTGAACAGGATCACCGGTGCGGCGGCCGCAGCGGCGGCACCGGTGGTGAAGGTCCATACGAAGGAACTGGCCAGCGGCTCGCCGTTCAGGTCCGTGGCGGCGGTGCTGATGCGGCCGGTGTAGGTCACGCCGGGCAGCAGCTGCGTGTCCGGCGTGAACACTGCGGTGGTGCCGGTATAGGTGACCGCGCCTGCCACCGGCTCGCCGGTGGAGGCCGTTATCGTGAAGCTCGCGGTGGTGAGGCTCAAGGGATCCATGGGCTCGTCGAAGATCGCGAGGATGGAGGCGTTGGGTGCCACGTCCTGGTCGCCGAACGCGGGCAGGGTGTACAGCACCACCGGCGGCGTGCCGGCCAGGTCCTCGCCGGTGGTGAACTCGAACCGGTAGTCCGAATCCATGGGGATTCCGTCCAGGCTCTTCACATCCTGGCTCACTTCGACCTCATAGGTCGTGTCCGGCAGCAGCGGGTTGGTGGGCGTGAACACCGCGCTGACGCCGATGTAGCTCACGCTCCCCGGCACCGGCACGCCACCGGGTGCCAGCACCTGGATGGTGCCGGTATCGATGGTGGTCGGGTCCATGGTCTGGCCGAAGGTGATGCTGATCTCCGTGCCGAGCAGCACGTCCGCGGCATTATCCTCAGGGAAGGTGGCGCTCACGCCGGTGTGCTTGCCGGTGAGGACCGAGATGTCCGGCGTGGTGAAGGTCCAGGTCTTGCCCTGGAGCAGCGCATTGCCCGCCACGTCGGTGGGGCCGGCGCCGATGCTGGCGGTATAGAGGGTGTTGGGCGCCAGGGACTCCGTCGGGTAGAACAACGCCGAGAAGCCGACGTACTTGATGCTGCCCGGAACCTCCACGCCGCCGGGGCCGCGGAGCTGGAAGTCATGGGTATCGATGCTGTCGGGATCCATTGCTTCGCTGAAGAACGCCACCACCACCCCGGTGTAGCGGTCCGGAAGCTGCTGGACGCCGAAGGCGGTATCCACGAGCGCCGGTGGCGTCTTGTCGATGGTCTCACCGGTGGTGAAGGTCCAGGTGTAGTCCTTCTCCATCCGCGCGCCGTCCAGGCAGCGGATGTCCTTGGACATGCGCGCGGTGTAGAGCATGTTCGGCTGCAGTGGCTGGGCCGGACGGAAGATCGCCGTGAGCTTCGAGTAGCTCACGCTGCCGGCCACCGGCACGCCGTGCGCCAGGACCTGGAAGTTGGCGGTGTTCATGCTGGCGGGGTCCATCGCCTCGTTGAAGGTGATGGTGACGAAGCTGTTCTGCGCCACGCCGGCTTTGCCGTCGATGGGCATGGTGGCCTCGACCCGCACGTCATAGTCCTGACTTTCCAGCGCGCTGGCGGTGGTGCCGCCGCAGCCCTGGAGCGCGGATCCCAGCAGGAGCACCGCGAATATGGTTGCTAGAGTCTTCATGTCTTCTCTCTCCCTGTCCGTTTCCCTGTATGCCGCGCCGTGCGAAGAACACACCCCTGCGCGATGTGGGCGCCACGATAGGCGGCCGCACATCCGGCGCGGTTGATCTGCATCAAGCCGCGTCGAGTGTGTGTGCGAAGGAATCGCCCGCGAGTCCAGCAGTGGCGCGGGGTCAGGGAATGTCCTAGGCGGTTTTCAGGCGCAGGCGCAGGACGCTTCGGACAGGAAGCGTCCTGCGCCGCAGCGTATCGGAAGGGGATCTAGACCGGGTTCAGGGAGAGCGATGGCTTGGGTTTGCGGGCTGGATCCCGCAGCACCGCCAGCAGCTCGTCCACATCGTGCAGGTGCTCGGCATCGTGGCCGGTCCACATCTCGAGGAGGCGGGCCAGGCTCACCACGCCCACGTTCTCGAAGCGGCCCTGCCGCGTGAGGTCCGCCTCGCTGACGCGTTCCAGGCGCGCCAGGTTGCGGCGGCGGGCGGCGAGGAAGTCCGCCAGCGCCGGCGCCAGGGCCTGCTCCTGGTAGCGCCGCTCCCGCGCGAGCCGGGTCCCATCCAGGTCCGGCAGCAGGGGATCAGCCTCGGTCAGCAGCAGCTCCAGGCGCCGCGCGTAGCCCTCCACCTCGATGTCACGCAGGTGGCAGACGTTCTCCAGCAGCGAGAAGGTGCCGGCGCCGGGCTGGAAGCGGAGCTGCGTCTCGTTGAGTCCCGCGAGGCGCTCCTGCAGTTCGGCAGGAAAGCCGCCCAAGGCGGCGAGGGCATGGTCGAGCCGCATCGCTCAGCCTCTCTTGCGCAGCATCGCGTCCAGCGAGATCGGGCCGCCGCCGGCGGCCGCGAGGTACAGGAACACGAAGCAGTAGAACACGGCCGCCTCGCCATGGTTCACGAAGGGCAGGAAGCCCTGGGATGCGTGGGCCATGAAGTAGGCGACGGCCATCTCACCCGAGAGGATGAAGGCCACCGGCTTGGTGAAGAGGCCGACGCAGACCAGCGCGCCGCCCACGAGCTCGAGGATGCCAGCCAGGCCGAACAGGGACATGAGCTGGATGCCGCCCATGCCCGGCGGGTAGCCCAAGAGCTTGGCGGATCCGTGCCAGAGGAACAGGAAGCCCACCACGATGCGCAGCAGGCTCAGGATCTGGGGAGACCATCTATCCAGCAGCGTGAACTTGGCCATGACTACTCCTTGCGGTTGAATCTGTAGAGCAGGCTCACATGGCCTGCATGCGCCGTTCCAGTTCCTTGGGCGATACGTCCTCGATGTGAGTGGCGATCCACCACTGGTTGCCGCAGGGGTCCTGCACGCCGGCGTTGCGGTCGCCGTAGAACTGGTCCGAGGGTTCCATCAGGCTGATGCCGCCGGCGGCCATGGCGGCGGCATAGGTGGCGTCGGTATCGGCTACGTAGAGATAGATGCCGCAGGGCATGGGCTTCCAGGGATCGCGCGGTTCCGAGAGCATGACCATCGAATCGCCGATCTTGAGCAACGCGTAATTCACCGCGCCGTTCGGCCCTTCGTGGCAGGAGAGGAGCCTGGCGCCGAAGGCGGCCTTGAGGAACTCGATGAGGCGCTTCGCGCCGGGGACGAAGAGGTAAGAGGTGATGGTGCGGTAGCCGTCCGGCACCGGCTTGACCTTGCGGCCCCTGGCGGCGCTCTTCCGGGCAGGCTTGCGCGCGGGGGCCTTGGTCTTCTTCTTGGCGGGCTTCTTCGCGGCCATGGCGTCCTCCCCACCGGGGTGAGGGGTAATTCTAGTCCAGCCGCGGGCCGCGGTGCGGGCAAAAAAAGGGGGAGGTTTGCACCTCCCCCTCACACGCCGGCACCCCGCCAGATTTGGGGTGCCGTGGTCCTCCCTCACATCAAGGCAATGGTGTAGAAGCTCCAGCTCTGGTCGGCAGTCATGGCCACGCCGCCCAGACTCTTTACGCGGCTGCTCACAGTCACCGTGTACTGGGTCTGGGACTGTAGCGGGGCCGCCGGCACGAAGAAGACGACGGAACCCTGATAGCTCACAGTGCCCGCCACCACGCTGCCGTCCGAAGCGGTCACGCGGATGGTGTCGGTGGTGAGGGTGGTGGGGTCCAGCTCCTCGTTGAACGCGATGCTGATCTTGGTGTTGCAGGCGACGCCCCAGGCATCCGGCGCCGGGTCGGAGAACAGCACGGTCGGAGCCAGCGGGGCGCTCAGGCTGAAACTGCCGGTGGTGAAGCTGAAGAAGTAGTCGCTGCCCATCTGCGTGCCGCCGGCGGAGGTCACGGCGGCGGCGACGCGCACCGTGTACACGGACTGCGGCAACAGCGAGGCGGCCGGGGTGAACACCGCGGTGGTACCGGCGTAGGTCACGGTGCCGTCCAGCTGCTCGCCGGTCGGGGCGAACACGGCGATGTTGGTGCTGTTCATGCTGCGGGTGTCCATCGCCTGGTCGAAGTAGATCGCGATGCCGGTGCCCAGGCTCACGCTGCTGTCGCCGTCCATGGGCGAGTTCATCACCACCTGCGGGGCGGCTGCACCCAAGGTCGTGCCGGTGGTGAACACCGCGTGGTAGTCCTGGTCCATCGCAACGCCCGAGAGGGATTCGACGTTGGAGCTGATGTTGATGCGGTAGGTGGTGTTGGGCGCGAAGGGCACGCTCGGCACGAAGGTGGCGGTGACGCCGGTGTAGTGCACGTCGCCCGCGACCGTGTTGCCGTCCGTATCGGCCACGACCAGCGTGGAGCCGTTGATGGTGGCCGGATCCATCACGCGGTTGAAGGTCACGTTGACGCCGGTGTTGAGATGCACGTCCGTCTCGAAGTCGGAGGGTGACGTGGAAGCCACCTTCACCAGCACGCCGGTGAGTTCGGAGGGATCCGGGGTATGGAACTTCCAGCTGCGGTCCTTGGCCATGGCCACGCCCGCGGCGCTGCGCACCCCGGTGGTGATCTCGGCTGTGTAGTCGGTGTTGGCGATGAAGGAGCCGGTCGGGGTGAACACCGCGGTGACGCCCAGGTAGTCGATCGTGCCGGCGATGAGCTTGGCGTCCGGGCCGCGCACGATGAAGGTCTGGGAGTTGATGCTGGCCGGGTCCATGTCTTCGCTGAAGAACACCACCACCTTGGCGGTGTAGCCGGCCTCGGTGTTGTCATGCACCACCGCGAAGCCGGTGAAGGTGAGGGTGGGGGCCTGGGTCGAGACCGGATCCGGGGAACCGGACAGGGTCGTGGGCGCGCCCACGTCAGTGAGGGCTCCGGAGCCGCCGCCGCAGCCTGCGAGGCTGGCGACGAGCAGCAGTGCCGCGAACTTGTTGAGCATCTGGCGTTCCATGTTCTATCTCCCTGCGCTGGGCGCGTTTTCTGTGGGACACATTTCAGCAGCTGACGCATTTGCGTCGTATCGGATTTCCGCTGAATCGGCCTCAGGCTTGGTCGCAAGGGGGGGTCAGGGGCTTCCTGAGTCGGATGCGACATGAATTGCGGCTACAGGGCTTGGCAGGGCCGGATCTGCCCGTGCGCCGGGGCGGGGGCTCAGGGAAACCCTGAGAAAGGCCTCAGGGACAGCGCCGAGACGGCGTTTCGCGCCCGAAATCCCCGACAGTAGAGGGGAGCGACCGACGATTGTTTCTCACGCAAAAAATCAGGGAAAGGACTAGGCCCACTTCAGCTTTCCGCCGATGGGGACGGAAATCCCACGGGTGTGGAATGTCCCTTACATGATGGATGTTCCCGACCGCCGGCATGCCGCCGGCAGCAGGACCAGGAGAAACGCATGAGACACCTGAATTTGAAGAACTATTTCTCGGGTATCGGCGCCTACGTGGTGTGCCTGGTGCCGGCGATGCTTCCCATCTTCGAGCCGGTGCTCGGCCTGGACGGGGCGGTGCGTCTCGCCATGGCCGCGATCCTCGCATCGGTGCTGGTGGCACTGATGCTGGTCACCGGCTTCGATGAGCGGGTCGGCGATCCTGGGGCGGCCTTCACCCAGTCACTGCTGGGTGTGGCGATCTGCGCCGGGCTGTATGCCTTGCTCGCTCCCTTGAGCCAGCCCCAGATCGTATTGATGTCGCTGCTGTGGCTCGCCATCGGTCTGACCCGGCTCTCGCCGCGGCGGGTGGCGGTGCTGGCGGGGGTATACCTCGTCCTGTACCTCAACGACTTCGCCTACAGCCTGTTCGATCCGCGGGATGCCCGCCACGGCGACGCCCTGTACACGCTGCTGGTGTCGCTGACCCTGTGCACGTTCATGTACCTGCGCGCACATGACTACGCCAGGACGCATGACGAGCACGCAGAGCTGCACGACGCCAACACGCGGCAGGCGGAGGAGCTGGACGAGGCCAAGCGCCGCATCCATGCCATGACCATGCAGGACATGGACACCATCGCGCTCAAGTATCCGTTCTTCCGCGAGGAACTGCGCCGCTGCAAGGAGCGCACCGACAACAGCGGCGGTACCTTCTGCATCGGTCTCCTGGAGATAGACCACTTCGCGGGGCTGGAACAGCGCTACGGCGAGATGGTGATCAAGCAGATACTGCGCGAGGTGGTGGAACGCGTGACCAAGGTGATGGCCAAGCTAGGCCTGGAGGAGGCCGATGACGGCAGCTACCATCCGCTCGGGCGGGTGGGCGACGGCCTCTACGGCCTGATCCTGCCGCGCGCGAACCTCAAGGGCGGCCGCGCTTGCGCGGAGCAGCTGCACCGGATGGTGGAGACGCAGGCCATCAAGACCATGGCGGGCCTGGTGAACGTGAACCTCACCATCGGCATCGTGGAGTATTACCCGGGCGAGAGCCTGGACGAGCTCCTGGACATGGTGGGCGGCGCGCTGGAGAAGGCGCGTATCCAGCATGCCCAGGAGTGGCAGGCGGCGCAGAAGCCGCAGCCGCAGGCAGCGCCGGTGAAGGCTGCCCGCGACCACACGGACCTGCGCCTGCTCCATTACAAGGAATACGACGCACCTGTGCATCACTGAGACCGGGACAGCACCCGGCTGGAGGGGCCAAGGAGGGCCGATGTGACGCCGCAGCGATGCGGCGTCACGTTTTTCAGTGGCCGCTTTGCGCGGCGGGGATCAGGTAGCGTGGCACGTAGTCCTCGAAGAACCTGCGCCAGGTGGGGAAGTTGCCGTAGTTGCCGGCGGTGATGAGCACCGCGAGGTCCAGTTCCGGCAGCACCATCACGAGCTGCCCGCCGTTGCCCTGGGCCATGTATTCCTTATAGGTGTGGCCATTCGCCTGTACTTCGAACAGGTGCCAGGTGTAGCCGTAGCCATGGCCCGGTGCGTAGTCGGACGCCGGGAAGTAGGAGTGCTGGGCGGTGGCGATTTGCGTCCAGGACCGGCTAAGCACGCGCTTGCCGTTCCAGGTGCCGCCGTCGAGGTAGAGCTGGCCGAGCTTGAGCATGTCCCGCGGTTTCAGGTAGATGCCGCCACCCATGTAGGCCTCGCCCGTGGGCATGAGGTCCATGTGGTAATCGCGGATATCCAGCGGCCCGGCGTAGTACTTCTGGAAGAAATCCGTGAGCGCCATGCCGGTGCCTTGCTGCAACACGCCGCCCAGGAGGTTGATGGCGGCGGTGCAGTACACCGCCTTCTTGTTGCCGGGCTCGTCCTGCATGGGCACGTCCAGGATGAACCTGTACCAGTCCCGCTGCGCCTTCTGCTCCTGCATGGCGTCCTCGTTGCCGGGGGACGCATCGTCGTTGTCGTCGCAGGCCAGGCCTGAATCCATGGTGAGCAGATCCTGCACCGTGATCTTCTGCTTGCGCGGGTCCGGGTTCGCGAGTTCCCGGTATTGGGGATAGAGAGGGACCACCGGCGAATCCAGGCGGAACTTGGCGCCGTGATCCAGCGCGATGCCGGTGAGCGTGCCCGCCAGGGTCTTGCCGGAGGAGCGGCTGTCGTGGGCGCGCTCCCCATCGAAGCCGTAGAAGTACTCTTCCAGCGCGAGCTTGCCGTGATGCGCCACCAGGAGACCCTGGATGTAGGGCGTGCTGAAGCCCTCGGTGCGGGTGTCGAGGATGGACTGCACCAGCGCCTCCAGGGGCTTGGGGTCCAGGCCCGCCTCCCGCAGCGAAGCGGTGCGCCAGCCGTCATCTTCCGGCACCGGCTGGCGGTAGGCGTAGTGGTCCATCGCCGGCGTCACGGGATAGAAGCCTAGGGCGTGGTCCCGGTCGCGGCGCGTGAAGTCGAAGCTGCCGATGCCCTGCAGCGTGATGGAGAGCAAGTCCTGCTCGGCGTCGTAGTGGCCCTGCAGCACGTCTCCCTTGCGCAGGATGTCATCCAGCTTCACCTGGCCGCCGTCGAGGGTGACGGTGTAGAGGCGGCGCATGCCGAAGTTGAACTCGGGGTTGCGCAGGAAGGCCTTGAGGACGTCGTGCTCGTCGCGGCTCACGGCAAGGTAGAAGGAGGCCCGGTCCGGCAGGGGTTTGACCTCGCCGCGCCAGATGCCCTTGGCCGAGCGTGTCAGCCTGAGAGGCGTGGCATAGCCCATGTTGAAGGTGATGCCGGCGGGCTGGGTCCAGAAGCCTTCTATATATGTGCCGTCGCGGCTCAGCCGGCCGCGGAAACCGCCCTGGTCGCCGGGCAGGCTGAAGCTGACCTCGTCGCGCGCGTGCTGCACCGCCGCCTGGAAGCCGGCCACCTCCGCCTGCCAGTCGGAGCCTCGCCCATCCAGCGTGAGCGGACCCTTGGCGGCGGGGCCGTAGACCTGCTCGCTGCCCCAGAGGCCCACCAGCTTGTCCGGCGAGGGGCCATCCTCGGCGTGCAGGGTGCAGGGCAAGGCCAGGCAGAGAAGGAGGCAACAGAGGCGCAGGCACATGGCGGTTCCACGGAGTCGTGCTTATCCCCTTAGGATGCCCCAACTGGCGGGAAGGTTGCCGCATGCCGGAAATAATCGCGGTCGGCGTTAGAATCCGGCGACCCTCACGTCAGGAGTGGACCATGCTGCGCAGGATCGTGACCGCCGGTCTCTTGTTGTTCGCCGCCCAGGTCGCCGTGGCGGCGGAAGCGCCCAAGACCTATTTCACCCTGCATGAGCTGGGTCCGGGCGTGTGGGCGGCCATCTCGGTGCCCGGCAGCCACGCGGGCGGCAATGCCGGCTTCGTGGTGGGTTCGGACGGCGTGCTGGTGGTGGACACCTTCCAGGTGCCGGAGGCGTCCCAGGCGCTGCTGGACGCGATCCGCAAGACCACGCCGCTGCCGGTGCGCTATGTGGTGGACACCCACTACCACCTGGATCACGTGGCAGGCAACGGCGTGTTCGCCGCCGCCGGCGCCACGGTGATGGCGCAGCGGAACGTGCGGGCCTGGGAACGCACCGAGAACCTCAAGTTCTTCGGCCCCGTGCCCAAGCCTGAGGACCGCAAACAGGTGGAATCCCTCGCGCTGCCCGCGCTGGTCTACGACGAGGGCGTGACGCTGTGGCTGGGAGACCGCCAGGTGATCGTGCGGGTGATGGCGGGCCACACCGGCGGCGACTCGGTGGTGGTGGTGCCGGACGCGAAGGTAGTGTTCACCGGCGACCTCTTCTGGAGCCACGATCTGCCGAACCTCATCGACGCGGACACGATGCAGCAGATCGAGACGAACGGGACGTTCATGCATGATTACCCCGACGCGACCTTCGTGCCGGGTCATGGCGAAGTCGCGCAAGGCTCCGGGGTGGCGGCATTCCGCAACTACCTGATGTCCCTCAGGGCCGCGGTGGCGGCCGCCCAGAGCGCCGGCAAGGCGGGACAGGGACTCACGGACACGGTGCTCGCGAACCTCAAGCCGCGCTACGGCGACTGGGGCTACTTCGACTACTTCGCCGTGCACAACATCGAGCAGACGGCAGACGAACTGGCTGGGAAGAAGAAGCGGCCGGTGCCGGTGCATTGATGCTGGTGCTGGACCGCAAGCAGGTGGAATCCCTGCTGGACATGGACGCGCTGATCGCGGCGCTGGCACCGGCCATGGTGGAACTTTCCGCCGGCCGTATCTCCATGCCACCGCGTACCCTCGCCGAGGTGCCGGAGCGCGGCCTCCTGGGCGTGATGCCCGCGTATCTCCCTTCCAGTAATACCCTCTCCTGCAAGCTGGTGAGCGTGTTCCCCGGCAACGGCCCCAAGGGCCTGCCTACCCACCAGGCGGTGGTGATGCTGTTCGACGCGGACACGGGCGCCACGCTCGCCATGCTGGACGGCGCCTCCATCACTGCCCTGCGCACCGCTGCGGGCTCGGCCCTGGCCACGCGCCTGCTGGCGCGGGAAGATGCTTCAGTGCTCTTGGTGGTGGGCAACGGCGTGCAGGCGGCGAGCCATGCCCGCGCCATCCCACGGGTGCGCAAGATAAGGGAACTACGCATCGCCGCACGGGATGATGTCGCCGCCGCGGCGCTGGCCAGGGAGCTGGGCGAAGAACTCGGCGTGAAGGCGCGGGCCCTGCCCATCGGCAAGGAAGCCTTCGCCGGGGCGCAGGTGATCTGCGCCACCACCCATGCGGCGGAACCGGTGGTGCAGGGCGCCTGGCTCGAGCCCGGCATGCACCTGAACTCCGTGGGACTCAACCCCCGGGGCCGCGAGCTGGATGCGGAAGCGGTGCTGGGCGCGAGAGTGGCAGTGGAATCCCGGGCCGCGGCGCTGGCGCCGCCGCCCTCCGGCGCCAATGATCTCAAGGAAGCGCGCACGCCGGTGGAGATCGGCGAGGTCCTGGCGGGCACGCAGCCCGGCCGCCAGTCGCCGGAGGAGATCACTCTCTATAAGTCCGTGGGCGTGGCGGTGCAGGACGCCGTGGCGGCCCGGCTCGTCTACGATGCCGCGCTCAAGCGCGACGTCGGGACCGAGATAAAGGTTTAGTCACTGTAATCCTCATCTGAAGCGTTGAGGAATGCCGCCAGGTCGGCGATGTCTCCGTCATCGAGCACCGCGCCCTGCATGACGGGCTGCGAGGCGGCTACGGGTGTTGATGCGCCGGCTGGACATGGACTTCCTCAGAAGAACTCGTACTCGAGGCGCAGCAGCAGGGTGGCATCGGGCGCCTTGGCGCTCAGGCCGAACACCAGCCCGGCGTCGTACTCGAACTCGCTGCGGCCGAAGTGGATCTCGCCCGAGAACGCGGGGCCCGCCTGCCAGAACTCCTCGCGCGCGAACACGTCGATGCCGGGGGAGAACCTCGGGCTCCACAGGTAGTTCGCGGCGTAGGCGGCGCGCAGCTCGTAGCCGGTCGCCTCCTTGAGGGAGCCGAGCTGCTTCTCCCAGATGAGGTTGAGGCGCTGGCGGATGCGGTCCGAGTCGCGCTCGAACAGCGGTCCGAACTCGAGCGCGTTGGGCTCACCCTCGTGGGTGGCGTACTCGTAGGCGAGCAGGAAGCCGGCATCGGCCCAGTACTCGCCGCGGGTGGTGAGCTGGAAGGTGTTCTCGAACTCGTAGCCCACGAGGTCGCTGGGCTGGCGCGGCTCCCGCAGCCACTTGCCCACGTAGACCTCGGGCCGCCACCAGTCCGTGAAGGCGTGGGCGAAGGAGAGGATGTAGCCGCGGCCCTGGTCCAGCACCCTGCTGCTGTCCCGGTACTGGGTGGCGCGCAGCTCCGCCTCGGTCTGGCCTTCGACCACATAGGGGGAGTTGACCTCGTATTCGTTGAGGAACTCGCCTGGCCCTTCCTCGGCGCGGGCGGCGCCACAGGCGGCCAGCAGTGCCAGGGGCAGCAGGCATCGGCTCAATCGCATGTGATCCCCTAAAACTAAATGAGAACGATTCGTATTTGCAATATAGCAGACAGGAACGTCCTGTCAATGGAGGGCGGCACAGCGAAGAAGTTCAGGCGATGAGGAAGAGACCGAGGATGCCAAGCACGTAGAGCAGCAGCACCACCAGGGAATCCAGGCCCATGCGCAGGAACTGGCGGCGGGGACGGAAGATGAGTCCCACCATATAGACCAGCGTCAGCAGGATGCCGAGGCAGGTGAGGTAGATGTCGGTGGCGCGGGCCGCCGGCAGCACCGCCTCGCCGGAGAGCA
>DATAHN010000147.1:0-2243 GCA_036263155.1 Gammaproteobacteria bacterium
GCCGCAGGCGCGGGCTGCGCTGGCGGTCCGGGGTCCGGATCCCGGCGGGGCGGCCGACAGCCGCGGCATGAACAGCGTGCAGGAGCCGACCCGAGTGCAGTACACGTTCGGCCAATACGTATTCGACCCGCACAGCGGCGAGCTCAACGACGGCCAGAAGACCGCGCAGCTGCGCCCGCAGGTGGCGAAGCTGCTGGAACTCCTGCTGCGCAAGGCCAACACCACCGTCTCGCGCGAGGAGATCAAGAACCACCTGTGGGGCAGCCACATCGTGGTGGAGTTCGAGGAGGGCATCAGCGCCTGCGTGCGCCAGCTGCGCATCGCGCTCAACGACGGCGCCTCCGGCACGCGCTACATCCAGACCATCTCCCGGCGCGGCTACAAGTTCGTGTTCCCGGTGAGCGTGAGCGAGGACGGCCAGGCGCTGGAGCGCCGGGCCCAGGCCGCGGCCGCCATGGCCACTCCCGCGACCGTCCCGGCCACGCCGCCCGCGGCCGTGCCCGGCCTGCGCCCGGTGCACTACGCGGCGGTGCTGGTGCCGGTGCTGATCCTGGCGCTGGTCGCCTTCATGCTCTACAAGCAGCGCGGCACGGGCTACGTGCCCGGCGCCGAGGGCAGCCCGGCCACCGTGGTGGCGGTGCTGCCGTTCAACGACCTCTCGCCGAACCAGGGTGACGCGATCCTGGGCGCCTCCATCGCCAACGAGGTCATCAACCTGCTCGGGCCCATCGCACCCGAGCGCCTGGGCGTGATCGCCAGCACCTCGTCGGCCCACTACCTCAAGGGCGGCGAGACCATCAAGCAGATCGGCCAGGAGCTGGGGGCGAACTTCGTGCTGGAGGGTTCCATCACGCGCCAGGCCCAGGGCTACCACATCTCGGCACGGCTGATCCGCTCGGTGGACCAGAGCTACGTGTGGGGCGACGAGTACGACCTCGACAGCAACTACTCCGGCGGCGCCTACCGCCAGCTGGTGATCCGCATCGCCACCCAGGTGGCGACGCTGCTCGCGCCCAACGCCACGGTGAAGCCGCTCGCGTTCACCAACAACCGCGATGCTGCCATCGCGTTCCAGACCGGCCGCTACCTCATCAACCAGGGCAAGCTCGACGAGGCCTACGACAACTGCCAGAAGGCCATCGGCCTCGACCCGGGCTTCGCCGCCGCTTACGCCTGCGCCGCGCGGGCGCTGCTGCGCGAGCAGGACATGAAGCGCGCCGACCTCGACAACGTGCGCAGGCTGGTGGCGCGCGCGCTGGACCTGGACGGCGGTTCGGCCGAGTCCAGGCTGCTCAAGGGCGAGCTGGACATGTACTACGACTGGGACCTTGCCAAGGCGGGCCCCGAGTTCAAGGACTCGCTGCGCCTCAACCCGGGCGATGCCTGGGCCTGGCAAGCCTACGGCGAGTACCTGGTGGCAGTGGGGCAGAACAGCGGCATGCAGAACGCCATGGACACGGCGCGCGCGCTGGATCCCGCCTCGGTGAGCGCCACCGATGACCTGGCGCTGGTCTCGTACCTCACGGGCCAGTACACCAAGGCCGAGAGCAGTGCCCGCACCAACACCGGCCTCAACCCGCAGGACCGGCTCGCGCAGCACCTCCTCACCTTGAGCCTGCTCGGCGCCGGCAAGTACGCCGAGGCCGCCCAACAGGCCGCGACGGAGATGCAGGTGCTGCAGGCGCCTGCCGCGGACGTGGCGAGGGTGAAGGGCAGCGGCCACGGCTCCCTGGTGAACTACTTCAACTGGTACGCGGACCAGGCGGCCCACGCCCCGGCGGACAAGCACAGCGCCGTATTCCTGGCGGACGCTTACATGCACCTCGGCAAGCCGGACCAGGCCTATGCGGTGCTGGCGGGCGCGGTTCGGGACAGGGACGTGAGCACCCTGGTGCCGTTCCTCAGCGTATGGCCCAGCCTGAAGCCCCTGTGCACCCGTTCCGACTTCCTCAGCCTCACCAAGCAACTCGGCCAGATCGGTTGCCTGCCCCAATAGGAACGGTCCAAGAGCCTGTTTTAACGGGCTTTTGGGCCGTTTTCCTTGACCCGGCGGGGCCAAGCCGGGATAATTCCGCCCCTTCCCAGGGGCTTTCCGGCCCTATAAGCACTGAATTACGCGCCCGTAGCTCAGCTGGATAGAGTACCTGGCTACGAACCAGGTGGTCGGAGGTTCGAATCCTTCCGGGCGCGCCATTCCCCTACCGCGACAAGGTCTTGTCGCGGTTTTCATTTCCCGCTCTTCT
>DATAHN010000148.1:0-16212 GCA_036263155.1 Gammaproteobacteria bacterium
CACCGGCCCCCACGTGCATTTCGAAGTCCTTTACAATGGCGTGGCGGTGAACCCGGCGCGCTTCGTGAAGAGCCTCGGGGGCCCGCAGGTGGCAGTGCTGTCGTCCCAAGGCCAGGACTAGCTCCCCTCCGTCTCCTGCCCCGCACCGGCCAGGCGCCGGGCCGGGTGACTCCCCGGAAGACCCCATTCGGCAGCGGCGGGCTCTCGAGCCCGCCGCATGCGTATATAAGATGTCGCGCGTCCGCGGGCGCCCACGAAGAAAAAGGCATATGGAACTCAACATCCTCAAGGCGATCTTCGGCAGCCGCAACGACCGGCTGGTGCGCGGCATGCGTCGCGAAGCGCAGAAGGTCAACGCGCTGGAGCCCGCGGTGCAGGCGCTCAGCGACGAGGCGCTCAAGGCCAAGACCGGCGAGTTCCGCAAGCGCTACCAGGACGGCGAAAGCCTGGACCGGCTGCTGCCGGAGGCCTTCGCCTGCGTGCGCGAGGCGGCGCGCCGGCGGCTTGGCATGCGCCATTTCGACGTGCAGCTCATCGGCGGCATTGTGCTGCACCGCGGCAAGATCGCCGAGATGCGCACCGGCGAGGGCAAGACCCTGGTGGCGACGCTGGCGGCCTACCTGAACGCCATCCCGGGCCAGGGCGTTCACGTGATCACCGTGAACGACTACCTGGCGCAGCGCGACGCGAACTGGATGCGCCCGGTGTTCGAAGCGCTGGACATGACGGTGGGCGTGATCCTGGCGGGCCAGGAGCCGGATACCAAGCGCGCTGCCTATGCCGCCGACATCACCTACGGCACCAACAACGAGTTCGGCTTCGACTACCTGCGCGACAACATGGCCTTCCGCTGGGAGGGCAAGGTGCAGCGCACGCTGTTCTACGCCATCGTGGACGAGGTGGACTCGATCCTCATCGACGAGGCACGCACGCCGCTCATCATCTCGGGCTCGGTGGACGACACCACCGAGCTCTACAGGAAGATCGACGCCATCATCCCGCGCCTCACCCGCCAGAAGGAAGAGGACGGCCCCGGCGACTACAGTGTCGACGAGAAGGCCAAGCAGGTGTACCTCACCGAGGAAGGCCACCAGCACGTCGAGGACATGCTGGCGCGCGAGGGCCTGATCGCCGAGGGCGGCTCGCTCTATGACTCCGCCAACATCGGCCTGATGCACCACATCAACGCCGGGATGCGTGCCCACGCGCTGTTCAAGCGCGAGGTGGACTACATCATCAAGGACGGCGAGGTGGTGATCGTCGACGAGTTCACCGGCCGCACCATGCCGGGCCGGCGCTGGTCCGACGGCCTGCACCAGGCCATCGAGGCCAAGGAGGGCGTGAAGATCCAGGCCGAGAACCAGACGCTGGCCTCCATCACCTTCCAGAACTACTTCCGCATCTACAAGAAGCTGTCCGGCATGACCGGCACTGCCGACACCGAGGCGCGCGAGTTCCACGAGATCTACGCCCTCGAGGTGGTGGTGATCCCCACCAACCGGCCCATGATCCGCCAGGACAGCGGCGACCTCGTGTACCTCTCGCCCAAGGGCAAGTTCCAGGCGGTGATCGCCGACATCAAGGACTGCATGCAGCGTGGCCAGCCGGTGCTGGTGGGCACCGCCTCCATCGAGGCCTCCGAGCACCTCTCGGGGCTGCTCAAGAAGGAGGGCATCGCGCACCAGGTGCTGAACGCCAAGCAGCACGCCCAGGAGGCGCAGATCATCGCCCAGGCCGGCCGCCCCGGCACCGTCACCATCGCCACCAACATGGCCGGCCGCGGTACCGACATCGTGCTCGGCGGCAGCCTGGAGGCGGAGCTGAAAGCCCTGCCGCCGGAGACCGACGAGGCCGAGAAGGCGCGGGTGCGGGCCGACTGGCAGGCGCGCCACGACCAAGTGCTGGCCGCCGGCGGCCTGCACATCGTCGGCAGTGAGCGCCACGAGTCCCGCCGCATCGACAACCAGCTGCGCGGCCGTTCCGGCCGCCAGGGCGATCCGGGTTCCAGCCGGTTCTACCTGTCGCTGGAAGACAACCTGATGCGCATCTTCGCCGGCGACAAGATCAAGGGCATGATGCAGCGCTTCGGCATGCAGGAAGACGAGCCGATCGAGCACCCCTGGGTCAGCAAGGGCGTGGAGAACGCCCAGCGCAAGGTCGAGGCCCACAACTTCGACATCCGCAAGTCGCTGCTGGAGTATGACGACGTCGCCAACGACCAGCGCAAGGTCATCTACGAGCAGCGCAACGAACTCCTGCAGGCCTCCGACATCCACGACACCGTGCGGGCGGTGATGGCGGACGTCCTCAACGGCCTGATCGACGAGTACATCCCACCCCAGAGCGTGGAGGAGCAGTGGAACATCCCGGGCCTGATGGAGGCCCTGGAGCGCGAGTTCCTGCTGCGCCTCGACGTTAAGGGCTGGCTGGAGAAGGAGCCGGAGCTGCACGAGGAGCCGTTGCGCCAGCGCATCCAGAAGGCGCTGCTGGACGGCTACGAGGCCAAGGCCCAGCAGGTGGGCCCCGAGGTGATGCGCCACTTCGAGAAGGAAGTGATGCTGCGCACCCTCGACAACCTCTGGCGCGAGCACCTGGCCAACATGGACTACCTGCGCCAGGGCATCCACCTGCGCGGCTATGCCCAGGTGGACCCGCGCCGCGAGTACAAGCGCGACGCCTTCGAGATGTTCTCGCGCATGCTCGACCGCCTGAAGTTCGACGTGGCCGGCATCCTGGCCAAGGTGCAGGTGCGCACCGAACAGGACGTGGCGGCCATGGAGGAAGAGCGGCGCCGGGTGCGCGCCATGCAGTTCCAGCACGCCGAGGCGCCGGATATCACCGCGCAGATGGCGCCGGCGGCGGCCCAGGCCGCTTCCGCCGCAGCTCCGGCGCGCCCGGCGGCACCCGCCGCCGCTGCGGCGGCTGCGCCGTTCGTGCGCGAGACACCCAAGGTCGGCCGCAACGATCCCTGTCCCTGCGGCTCGGGCCTCAAGTACAAGCAGTGCCACGGCAAGCTAAGTTGATTTGACCCGCAAAGGCCCATCCCTGGACCTTTGCTCTCGGCACGTCCGGTACAGGGCCGGACATGCCTCCGCCGGCGCCAAGCGCATTGGCGCCTGGTTCGCGCACCGTGCATGCATGCACCGTGACGCGGTCCTAACAGAGAGGGCATCACTCTGTCCCATCCCCGCATCCAAGTCGTCGCCGCGGTGCTGCGTGACCGGCAGGGCCGCGTGCTCATCGCCGACCGTCCCGCCGGCAAGCCCATGGCGGGCTGGTGGGAGTTCCCCGGCGGCAAGCTGGAAGCAAGCGAGGAACCCCAGGCTGCGCTCAAGCGCGAGCTCCGCGAGGAGCTCGGCATCGGGGTGAAGGGCGCCTACCGGCTGCTGCGCTTCTCGCACCGCTATCCCGACAAGGAAGTGGAGCTGGACGTGTGGCGCGTCACCGCCTGGGACAGGGAGCCCGTCGCCCACGAGGGCCAGAACCTGGCCTGGGTGCTGCCGGAAGAATTGAAGGACTGGCAGCTCCTGCCCGCCGACGAGCCCATCGTGGCGGCGCTCAAGTTGCCCTTGCTGATGCTGGTGACCCCGGATCCCGACCGTGAGTCGGCCTTCCTGGAGAAGCTGCAGCGCTCGCTCAAGGCCGGAATGGACCTGGTGCAGCTCAGGGCGCCCGGCATGGAGGCGGAACGCTTCGACAACCTGGCCCTGGCGGTGCTGGAACTGTGCCGCGACCATGGTGCGCGGGTGTTCCTGAATACCACGCCCGAGCAGGCACGCATGCTGCATGCGGATGGCCTGCACCTGAACCAAGCCATGTCGCGCCGTCTGGACCCCAAAGCCTGGGACGGTAGCCTCAGGCTCGGCATCTCCTGTCATACCGCCGCGGAGATACGCGCCGCGCTCGAGTACGCACCGGACTACCTGTGCATAGGTCCGGTGCAGGCGAGCGCCACCCACCCGGGCAAGCCGCCGCTGGGCTGGCAGGCCTTCGCGGAACTGGCATCCTCAAGCCCCGTGCCGGTGTACGCCATCGGCGGCTTGGGTCAAAAGGATCTGCAGACGGCGCGCAGCCACGGCGCCCATGGTGTCGCCGCCATCCGCGGCTTATGGGACCTGGATCACTTGTCCGGATCGTCCTGATCGGAGGGTGATTCTTCGGTCGGGATGGCGTTCTTCTCCGAGAGCCAGTCCCCCAGGTCGATCAGCCGGCAGCGCTCGCCGCAGAACGGCTTCCACTTCGAGGCTTCCGTCCACGGCACCGGCTTGCCGCAGTGCGGGCATTCGACGATCTGGATTTCACTCATGGCTTACAGTTGACAACAGACGAGCTTGAAGCCGATGTCTCGCTTGGTCTGCTGGGGACGGGCATTGGCGTCGTGCCGCTCCAGGAAGCGGATGGTCATGCGGTGCTTGCCGGCGCTGATCTCCGGGAACACGCCGGCGGGGGCCGGCACCATCACCCTCACCATGGGAGCGAGCACGTTGGTGGCGAGGTTGCGCTGGAACATGCCCTGTTCGGCCACCTCGCGGGTCGGCAGCGCGCTCTCCCGGGTGAGCGCCATGAGCAGCGCGATGGTGTCCTTGAGGGGCTTGAGCTCCGCCAGCCAGCCCTGCAGGTCGCGCGCGCGGCGTGGATAGGGGTGAGTCAGCCAGGCATGGTAGGAAGGCAGGTCGAACTGGCAGGTGCCGCCGGGGATGGCGAGCCGGTTCTTGATGGAGTTCAGGAACTCGCTCTCGCGCAGGCAAGCGCCGAGCGGGCGGCCGTCGCCGTCCATCTCCACCCGCAGGCGCTCGAGGTCCGCGAGCACCGTCTGCAGGCGCGAGTTGTCCACCTCGGGGCTGCCCTTGAGGCGTTGCAGCAGCATGCCGCAGCGTTCCAGTTCCTTCAGCACCTCGGTGCGCACGTCGCCGCGCGTGAGCAGCGAGACGATCTCGAGGATGGAGCCGACGGCGGCGCGGCTGTCCCACATGGAGGAGAGGGCGCTGTGATGGGAAGCCTGCTCCAGCAGGAACTCGAGCCTGAGGAAGGTGCGCACGCGCTCGCTGAGCGGCTGCTCGTAGATGAGCCACTCGGCCGACGCCTGGTCCTCGGCGTGTTGTTCCACGTTCAGCATCCGGATCCCCGGGTCATGGGAGCGTGATTCCCCGGCGTCCGTAGTCGCCGCACGCGGCCAGTTCGAGGTAGAACCCATGCAGTCGTCCCACGGCGCCTTCGAGGGCCGCCGTGTCGCTGGCGTTCAACAGAATATCATCCGCGGCGGCGAGCCGCGCGGTGCGGGGCGCCTGAGCGTCGAGGATGGCACGCGCGGAGGCCTGGGTCTCCCCGTCGCGTGACATAAGACGGGACAATTGCAGTTCCTCGGGACAATCCACCACCAGCACCCGGTCCACCAGGGCTCGGGCCGCGGGCGTCTCCGTGAGGAGCGGGATGACTACCACGGCATAAGGGGCCGTGAGGCCCGCGAGACGGGCCTCGAGGGCGGTCAGCACCAGGGGGTGCAGCAGGGCCTCCACCCGCCGGCGCAGGCCTGGGTCGGCGAATACGCGCTTCCGCAGGGCGCGCCGATCGAGCTCGCCTTGGGGCGTCAGGATGCCGGTGCCGAGCTCCGCGGTAAGGGCCGTGAGGCCTGGCTGACCTCGGGCGGTCAGGGTGTGGCTGAGCTCATCCGCGTCCAGCACCGGCGCCCCCAGGCGCGCGAAACCGGCGGCGGCCAGGGACTTGCCGCTGGCGATGCCGCCGGTGAGGCCCACCTTGAGCATGGTTCAGTGGGGGCCGAGGCCGAGGTAGGCGGCGGTGATGGGCGCGCCCCAGAGGAACGCGATCCAGCCGGCGGCGGCGAGGTAGGGCCCATAGGGCATGGGCATGTCGCGCCGCAGGCGCTTGAAGCCAAGCAAGGCGATGCCGACGACGGCGCCCACGGCGGCGGAGAGGAAGACCACGATGGGTAGCACCTGCCAGCCGAGCCAGGCGCCGATCGCCGCCAGGAGCTTGAAGTCGCCGTAGCCCATGCCTTCCTTGCCGGTGACGAGCCGGAACAGGTGGTAGATGCTCCAGAGCGTGAGATAGCCGGCGGCGGCGCCGATCACGGCGGAGCGCAACTCGGTGTATACACCGCGGGTGTTGAACAAGAGCCCGAGCCAGAGCAGCGGCAGCGTGATGCGGTCGGGCAGGAGCTGGGTCTCAAGGTCGATGCCGGAGAGCGCGATCAGCCCCCAGGTGAAGAACAGCGCGCCGAAGGCCGCAGCGCCGAAGCCGAAGTGCCAGGCCACCCAGCCCGAGGCTATTCCGGTGAACGCCTCCACCACTGCGTAGCGCGGCGAGATGCGCGACTGGCAGGCGCTGCAGCGGCCGCGCAGCATCAGATAGCTCAGGATCGGCACGTTCTCGAGGGCGGTGATGCCGTGGCCGCAGTGCGGGCAGCGCGAGCGGGGCATGACGAGGTCGAAACGCTCCTGCGGCGCGGTCTCGGGTGCGTACTCGGCACGCCACTCGCGCTCCAGCATGATCGGCAAGCGGTGGATCACCACGTTGAGGAAGCTGCCCACCAGGAGGCCGAGCAGCACGCATAGGAAGGTGAAGGCGAGCGGGCTTTGCTCCAGCAAGAGCGTGATGGACATGCGTACCCCGAAAAGAGGGCGGGCCTCCGAGGAGGCCCGCCTGATGCGTTGGTCTTAGACGACGGAACCGAGCTTGAAGATCGGCAGGTACATGGCGACCACCAAACCGCCCACCAGCACGCCCAGGATCGCCATGATCAGGGGCTCCATGAGGCTGGTGAGGTTGTCCACCGCGTTGTCCACCTCTTCCTCGTAGAAGTCGGCGACCTTGGCGGCCATGGCGTCGATGGAGCCGGCTTCCTCGCCGATGGCGATCATCTGGATCATCACGTGCGGGAACAGGCCGGTCTGCATCATGCACAGGTTGAGCTGTTGGCCGGTGGACACCTGGTCGCGGATCTTGATGGTGGCCTGTTCGTAGATGATGTTGCCGGTGGCGCCGGACACCGAGGTCAGCGCGTCCACCAGGTTCACGCCGGCCGCGAACATGGTTGAGAGGGTGCGGGCGAAGCGCGCCAGCGCTGATTTGGTGAGGATGTCGCCCACCACCGGGATCTTGAGCGAGATGCGGTCCAGGTTCTCCCGGAACTTGCGCGAGCGCTTCTTGAAGAAGGTGAACGCGGCGAAGGCGCCGCCGATTATGATCACATAGATGTAACCCGAGCTGCGCACCGACCGCGACATGTTCACCACGAACTGGGTGAAGGCCGGGAGGTCTGCGCCGAAGCCCTTGAACAGCTCCTCGAACTGCGGGATCACGAACACCAGCAGGATGCCCGTGACCACGAACGCCACCACCAGCACCGCGATCGGGTAGGAGAGCGCTTTCTTGATCTTCTTCTTGATGCGCTCGGTCTTCTCCTTGTAGGTCGCGATCTTGTCCAGCAGGGTCTCGAGCGCGCCGGCCTGCTCGCCGGCCCGCACCAGGCTCACGAACAGGTCGTCGAAGTAGAGCGGATGCTTGGCCAGCGCGTCGGCCAGGTTGTTGCCGGCCTCCACGTCGCCCTTGATGGCCATCACCATGTCCTGCATGTTCGGGTTGGCATGACCCTTGCCGATGATGTCCATGGACTGCACCAGCGGCACACCCGAGCTCATCATGGTGGCCATCTGGCGGCTGAAGAAGGCGATGTCGGAGGTCTCGATCTTCTTGCCGGACTTGCGGCGTGCCTTGCTGATCTTGACGGGCGCGATGCCCTGGCGGCGCAGGTCGGCCTTGACCGCAGCCTCGTTGGGCGCCATGGTCTTGCCCTTGACGCGGTTGCCCTTCTTGTCCGTGCCTTCCCAGACGAAGTTTAGGTTCTTACCTGCTGCTGCGGCTGCTTCGGCCATGAGGTACTCGATATCCGGTTAGTCGGCGACGGTGACGCGGTTGAGCTCAGCGAGGCCGAAGTCGCCGCGCTTGACCTTGGTGAGCGCCGAGCGGCGCAGGTCAGGCACGCCCTCCTTCTCGGCCTGGGCGGCGATCTGGATGGCGTTGCCCTGGGCCATGATGATCTTGCCCATCTCTTCCGAGACCGGCATCACCTGATACACGCCGGTACGCCCCTTGTAGCCCTCGTTGCACTGGTCGCAGCCGACCGGCTCGTAGATGGTGAGGCCGGCATCGATCTCGGCTTCGGTGAAGCCTTCCTTGAACAGGGCCTCGCGCGGGACGTCCACCGGGCGCTTGCAGTTCTTGCACAGCTTGCGCGCCAGGCGTTGCGCGATGATGAGGTTCACAGCGGTGGCGATGGAGTAGGGCGCAACGCCGATGTCGGCGAGACGGGTGAGGGTCTTGGGTGCGTCGTTGGTGTGCAGGGTCGCCAGCACCATGTGGCCCGTCTGGGCCGCCTTGATGGCGATCTCGGCGGTCTCGAGGTCGCGGATCTCACCCACCAGGATGATGTCCGGATCGAGTCGCAGGAAGGACTTGAGCGCCGCGCCAAAGGTGAGGCCCACCTTGGGGTTCACGTTCACCTGGTTCACGCCGGGCAGCTGGATTTCCGCCGGATCCTCGGCGGTGCAGATGTTGCGGTCCTCGGTGTTGAGGATGTTGATGCCGGTATAGAGCGACACGGTCTTGCCGGAGCCGGTGGGCCCCGTGATCAGGATCATGCCGTAGGGCTTGTCCAGGTTCTCGAGGTAGAGCTTCTTCTGGAAGTCCTCGTAACCGAGCGCGTCGATGCCGAGCTTGGCGCTGGAGGGGTCCAGGATACGCATCACGATCTTCTCGCCGAAGAGCGTGGGGCAGGTGGCGACGCGGAAGTCGATGGCGCGGGTAGCCGAGAGCTTGAGCTTGATGCGGCCGTCCTGGGGGATGCGGCGCTCGGAGATGTCGAGCTTGGCCATGACTTTGAGGCGCGCGGCGATCTTGGGGCCGAGCACCATGGGCGGCTTCACCACCTCGCGCAGCATGCCGTCCTGGCGGAACCGTACGCGGTATTCCTTCTCGTAGGGTTCCCAGTGGATGTCCGAGGCGCCCTTGTTGATGGCGTCCAGCAGCACCTTGTTGATGAACTTCACCACCGGTGCGTCGTCGATGTCGGCGCTGCCCTCGTCGGCCTGCGCCACGTCGTCCTCGCCGGCGGAGATCTCGAGGTCGCCGACGTCGCCGTCGGCCAGGTCCTTCATCGAGGTGTCCATGGACTGGACGGCCTTCTCGATGGCCTTGGCGAGCTTGTCTTCCTCGGCGATGACCGCGTCCACGGTCATGCCGGTCTTGAACTTGATCTCGTCCAGCGCCTGCAGGTTGGTGGGGTCGGAGACCGCCACGAACAGCTTGCGGCCACGCTTGAACAGCGGCAGCGCGTGGTGCTTCTCGATGAGCTGGGCTTCCACTTCCTTGAGCGGCGCCTGGGACAGGTCCACCGCGTCGAGGTCGACGGCGGGCACGCCGAACTCCTCGGAGGCGGCGCTCGCTACTGCGCGGGCGTTCAGCTTCTTGTTGCGGACCAGGTGGCTGACGAGCAGCAGCTTCTCGGCGGCAGCGTCGCGCTGGGCATCGGCGGCGTCCGCCTCCGACAGCAGGCCGGCTGCCACCAACCGCCGTGGCAGGCCGGTCAAGTTCGTCTTGACGGTGGTCGTGGCCATGTCCCTTACCCTTGAGAAGATGTCGGTCCGGACGCCCGAGATGGAGCGGTCCCCAGGCCTAAGATAGTAGTGCGGACGGGGTTAAATTGTCCAATTAGGACAGGGGCCTAGGAGGCCTTTGGCGGCTAGAATCTCCGAGCCAAGGCCCTTCCGTTGGGACCCCATGGGCCGGCCCGGCGGGGGCGGCCTCCGGCACCCTCACGACGCGTCTCGACAGGAGCGGATTTGTTCAGCTTCGGGGCCCTGGCCCGCAACACCTTGTGGATGATCCTGGGGCAGGGCGTGCGCCTCCTGGTGCAGTTCGCCTACTTTGTGCTCATCGCCCGGCTGCTGCACCGGGAAGGCTACGGCGCGTTCTCCGGCGCGGTGGCGCTGGTGGCGGTGCTATCGCCCTTCGCGGGCTGGGGCAGCGGCAACCTGCTGGTGAAGAACGTCGCACGCGACCCAGCCAGCTTCCCGCGCTACTGGGGCCGTGCGCTCATGGTCACCACCCTGAGCGCGGGCCTGCTCACGCTGCTGGCCCTGGCGCTGGCCTGGCTGATCCTGCCGGTGCCGCTCATGCTGGTGCTGTGGGTCGCCATCTCGGACTTGCTCTTCACACGCCTGCTGGACACCGCCGCGCTGGCCTTCCAGGCGGTGCACAAGCTCCTCAAGACCGCGCTCCTCAGCGTGCTGTTCTCGCTGGTGAAGCTCGCCGGTGCGATGCTGCTGCTATGGCTGGATGGCGGCGACCGGCTCATGACCTGGTCGCTGCTCTACCTCGCCGGCAGCGCGCTCGCGGCGGTGATCGGCTGCGCCTGGGTGTCGCTGGAGCTGGGCCTGCCGCGCTGGGACATGGCGGGCTGGCGGCGCGAGTTCGGCGAAGGCTTCTACTTCGCCTCCAGCTTCAGCGCCCAGCGCATCTACATGGACAGCGACAAGGCGCTCTTGACGCGCCTGGGCTCCCTGGAGGCGGCCGGTATCTACACCGCCGGCGCGCGCATCGTCGAGGTGGCGTTCATTCCGGTGTACTCGCTGCTGGCGGCGGCCTACGCACGCTTCTTCACCTCGGGCCAGCAGGGCGTGCGCGGCACCCTCGCGCTCTCGCGCCGGCTGCTGCCCTATGCACTCGCGTACTCCGCCTGCGCCGGCATCGGCCTCTATCTCGCCGCGCCGCTGCTGCCATGGCTGCTCGGGGACGAGTTCGCGGAGTCGGTGGGCGCGGTGCGCTGGCTCGCGGCGGTGCCGCTGCTCATGACGCTGCACCGCTTCGCCGCCGACTCCCTCACCGGTGCCGGCTGGCAGGCGCGGCGCACCCATATCGAGTTCGCCGCCGCCGCCCTCAACGTGGCGCTGAACCTGGCACTGGTGCCGTACTGGTCCTGGCGCGGTACCGCCTGGGTCACCCTCGCAACGGAAGTGCTGCTGATCGTGGCGCTGGGATTGGCGCTGAGGGGCATCGTCCGCTCCGCCCACGGTGACCGGGCAGGGGACGCACGGGCATGAACGCGCAGGCCGCAGTCCAACCCGGCGACCGTTTCGCCATCTTCTGGGGCGGTGGCCTGGGGGACATTCTGGTGGCCCGGCCGCTGCTCATGGCGCTCGCGCGCCGGCTCGAGCATCCGCCGTATTTCTTCACCACCGCGAGCCACCTGGAAGGCGTGTTCGAGGCGCTGGACCTCAGGGTGGACCTGCGGCGCCTGCCTTCCTCGCCGCACGAAGCCTTGCGGGTATTCCGCGAGCTCGGAGTGCGCTTCGACTGGATCTACCTGGGACCCCAGCCGCGCCTCAAGACGCGCCTCCTGGCCACGGTGGTGGGGGCTGAGCGCATCTGGAGCGTGCGGCATCCCGGGGCGCCGGCGTTCCTGGGCGAGCAGGTGCTGGCAGACATCCGCATGCTGGAGCTCGCCGGGCCGGGCGAGGCGCTGCTGCCCTACGGTGGACGTTGGGACACGGGAGCGAGACCTGGAAAAGGTGACTATCTCGTGCTGCATGCAGGCGCCAAGGGCCGCTGGGAGACCAAGCAGTGGCCCGAAGTGAAGTGGCGCGCGCTCATGGGCAAGTTATTGGAGACACCGGGTCTGCGGCTCGTGCTGGTGGGCACGCCCTCTGAGGCAGACGCCCTGGGCAGGCTGGCGGAGGGGATGGATGCCGGGCGTGCGGAGGTCCGCACCGATCTTTCCCTGGCAGGCCTCGCGGCCAGCATCGAAGGCAGCCGCGGCGTCATCTGCCACAACTCAGGCGTCATGCACCTGGCGGCGATGCTCGGTAAGCCCACGCTGGTGCTGACGGGCTCCTCGCCCCACCGCTGGCGGCCGCCCTATGCCCACGTGTTGAACCTGGATTCGGGCCGCTGCGGCCTCGCCTGCGACCAATACCGCTGCCCGGTGCCGTTCTACCGTGCCCGCTGCATCCGCGAGCTGGAGGTGGAGACCGTGCTGGAGGCGGCGCGATCTCGCTTGCTCAGCTAGGCGCCAGCCGGTCCAGGAGTGCGCCGTAGGACGCCGCGATGCGGCTCCAGTCGAAGTGTTCCCGCACGTAGGCGCGGCCCCGCGCCGCCAGCGCCTCGCCCAGGGACTTGTCCCAGAGCAAGACGTGCAGCGCTTCCGCCAGTTGCTTGGGGTCGCCGGCCGGCACCAGGAGGCCGGTCTCCCGGTCGCGGATCACGTCGCGGATGGCCGGCAGGTCGCTTGCCACCACCGCGCAGCCGCAGGCCAGCGCTTCCGCCGGTACCAGCCCCAGGCCCTCCTGGTCGCCGTAGGCCGTGACTACCGAGGGGAATACCAGCACCGAGCAGCGCTGGTACCAGAGCGGCAGGTCGCGGTTCGGCACCGGGCCCACGAAATCCACGATCTTGCCGAGCCTGAGCGCCCCGGCCCGCTGCTTCAGGCGCGCTTCCTCCGGGCCGCTGCCGATGATGTGCAGGCTCAGGTCCGGCATGTCCTTGAGGCGCGCCAGCGCGTCCAGCAGCACGTCCACGCCCTTCTTGTCAGCGAGGCGCCCGACGAACAGCAGGCTGCCGCGGCTGATGGGCGAGGTGGAGGGCACGAAGCGGCCCTGGGTGTCCACGCCCATGGGCAGCACGCTGCAGTGGCCGGCGTCGCCGGCTTCCTCCCGCAGGGTCTCCAGCATGGCCCGGCTCACTACCGTCACATGGTCGGAGTGGCGCACCGTGTAGCGCTTGAGCGCGCGCGCGAGCCGGCCCCTGAGGCCGTAGAGGTCGGCGCCGTGGGAGGTGCACAGCACCGCCGGCCGGTAGCCGCAGAACGCACGCGCCAGCAGGGCGGTCAGGCCGTGGGGCAGCAGCCAGTGGGCATGGATGACGTGGAAGCGCCGCGCGCGCAGCAGGCGCAGCGCCGTCAGCCACTCAGCGCCCAAGAAGAACGGCAGCGCCAGGAGCCGCCAGGGGCGGCGGCGCAGGCCCGGCAGCATGCCGCTGGCGTAGGCGAGCGTCTCGAAGCGCTCCGGCAGGTAGCGGAAGCGGTGCACGTGGACGCCGTCCATCACCTCATGGGTCTTGCAGCCCTTGGCATGGGGCGCGAGCACGTGCACCTCGCGCCCGTCCGTTAGGCGGCGCGCCAACTCGTGCACGAAGGGAGGTAGCGTGTCGTCCGGCCAGCGCGGGTAGGTGGAGGCGAGCACCAGGATACGCGTCGCCGGCTGTCCCGCCGCGGCCGCCATCTCAGGAGTGGCGGCTGAACATCAAGGTGGTGATCTGCTCGGAGACGAGCCCGATCAGGAACACCAGCACCGAGGTGATGATGAGCAATGCCGTCATGTTGGTGAAGCGGTGGTAGACGGCGAAGCTGTAGAGGTAATAGCCCGTGCCGGTGAAGAAGAACAGCGCGCTGATGGGCAGGAAGACCTTGAGCGGCGAATACAGAGTCGCGATCTTGAAGATGATGAGCAGGAAGCGCACGCCGTCGCGCAGCGGCTTGATGTGGCTCTTGCCCTGGCGCCGGGCGGCCTCGATGGGCAGGTAGCCCACCCGATAGCCGGCACGGAAGAACGCCATGGTGCTGGTGGTGGGATAGGAGAAGCCGTTGGGCAGGAGGTGCAGGAACTCGCGGAAGCGCGCCGTCTCCGACACCCGGAAGCCCGAGGTGAGGTCCAGGATGCGATGCCCCACCATCCAGGTCGCCAGCAGGTTGTAGATGGTGTTCGCGAGGTGGCGCCAGGGCGAAGCCTGGGAGCGGCCGCCGCTGCGCGCGCCCACCACCATGTCGTAGCCCTCGGCCTGCATCGCCAGCAGCCGCGCCACATCCGCCGGCGCATGCTGGCCGTCCGCGTCCATGCACACCAGAAGGCGGCCGCGTGCGGCGCGCGCACCGGCCTTGACCGCGGCGCCATTGCCGAGGGAGTAGGGGTTGCGTATCACCCGTGCGCCGGCCGTGCGGGCCGCATCGCCGGTGCCGTCGGAGGAGCCGTCGTCCACCACGATGAGCTCGGCGTCCGGGTGCAGGCGCTTCAGTTCCTGCAGCACGCCGGGCAGACTCGCGGCCTCGTCCTTGGCCGGGATGACGATGGAGAGGGGCGGCTGGGTTTCGCTCATGGGGCTCGCGGCGGGCGGGGCCTGTCGGGCCGCCAATATATCATCCTCAGGGGCGCGTCCGGTCCGCCGGCAGGTCGTCGATCTGCCGCTGCAGCTCGGCGATCACCGGGTCCAGGTGGCCGAGGTAGTTCAGGCTGCGCAGGCCCTCGAGGTCCTTGAGCGCCCGCTCGCGATCCCCGAGGCTGATGTCCATGGTCACCATGTTCTCGCGGTACTGGGGCTCGGCCGGCACCAGCTCCGCAGCCTGGCCCATGAGCTCGCGCGCCTTGCGCGGGTCGGCGCCGGTGATGGCGGTGTAGTTGCCGTAGATCACCAGGATGTTGGCATGGGTGTCCCTGAGCTCGGCGAGGTGCGGGTTCGCCAGCGCCGAGTCGAACACTGCCCGCATGTCCCTCGCCGGCACCTCGCAGTTGTGCTTGTCCACGCATTCGCCCAGCGCCGCCAGCCCCTGGATGTCGGAGGCCGCGATCTTGCGCTCCCCCATCTTGGCGGCGATGCGTGGCAGCACGTCTGGGTCCACCCGGTGGTGGATCTGCGCCTGCACCAGCACCAGCGAGACGTCGGGGATGATGGTGGAATTCTTCACCGCCGAGGCGGCACGCAGCGAGGCCACTGCATTGTCATATTGATTGCGGTCGGTCATGAGCGCGAGGTTCGCGTAGGTCTGACCCAGCATGTAGGTGGCGTAGGGCGACTCGGGATGATGACGTGCTTCGGCCGTGGCGAAGGACAGGTTGTCGCGCCAGTCATAAGAGCGGCTGGCGGTGACGGCGGTGCAGGCCATGAGCAGCGTTGCCAACAGGGCGAGCCGCGCCTGCGGCCGGCGTGAGGCAGCAGTCAAGGGGTAGAGCAGCGAGATCGCCGCCAGGATCAGTCCCAGGTCCGGCAGGTAGCAGCGGTGCTCGTAGGCCAGCTCCAGCGGGAAGATGCTGGATTCCATGAGCTGCCCGCCCAGGAACCAGGCGATGCCAAGCGCCACCAGCGGCCAGCGGCGGCGCAGCAGCGGGATGGCGATGGCGAGGCCCAGGAGGCCGAGCAGCGCAAACAGCGTGGTGACGGGCTGCAGCAGTCCGCGGGAGACGGCGATGTCATCGTGGTAGAGGCCCAGGGAGGCGGGCCATGGCAGTAGCGTCCAGCGGATGTAGTCCCACACCACCCGCGTTTCGGACAGCAGGCGTTCCCTCAAGTCGAAGTCGCGTCCGGCGTAGTTGAGCACGCCGCCGTCGTGGGAGAACAGTGCCCAGCCGAGGCCGAGGCAGGCGGGAAGGAGCAGGAACAGGCCGTAAAGCAGCGCCATGCCGCGGTCGAAACTTCCATCACCGCGGCGGAAACGGAAGATGAAGAGCTCCACGGCGAAGGCGTACACCGGCAGCAGTGCGCCGGATTCCTTGCACAGCACCGCAAGCAGGGTGAGCAGCGGCATGCCGAGCCAGATCATGAGCGCGCCGGCGCGATCGTGCCGCGTGCGGGCTACAACATATGTGTACAGGCCCAGCAGCACGAACAGGGTGGAGAGCGCGGTCTCGCGTTGCACCACATAGAGCACGGGCATGGCGTTCAATGGATGCAGCACCCAGAACGCGGCAGTCACGACAGCCAGCCAGCAGGCGGACGCCGCGGTCACGCCGCTCTCGGGTGCCCGCCAGGCGGCCAGCATCCGCTGCAGCAGCGCCCATACCAGCAGCCCGTTCAGCAGGTGGATCGCGAGGTTGGTGGCCTTGAACGCCATGGCGCCGTTCGGGCCGGTGAAGTAGGCGTTGAGGGCGAAGCTCACCATGCTTAGGGGGCGCATGGCGGGACCGGCCTGGAACGAGAAGGCGGCGTGGCTCAGGGAGTCCCAGGACAGGTCGCGGATCGCGATGGCCGGGTTCAGCACCACGTTGGTGTAGTCGTCCAGGGCGAAGCCGCCGGAGAGGCCGGGCCAGTAGGCCAGCACCGCGAGCAGGCCGGCCGCGAGAGCGAACAGCGGACGCATGAGGTTGTCGTCGAGCTTGAGCCGCATGGTCCGCCTGCAGCGGGATTTGGAGGGTGCGTGATTCTAAACGGAAG
>DATAHN010000149.1:0-13170 GCA_036263155.1 Gammaproteobacteria bacterium
GTGTACGATATGCACAGCCTCCAAGCCCGCACGGGACGCATGTCCGCCACCGATTTCCACGACCTCGACGAGAGCCTGCGGCGCGCCGGCGCCCCCAGCGACGCGCCCGAATCCCACGGCATGCTGTGCGGCGCGCTCTGCGCCGGGGTGGACGAGGCCGGCGACTGGCTGGATCAGCTCCTGGACCAGGCGAACGGCCCGGAGGAGGCGCAGGAGGCCTGCCGGCGCCTGCTGAGCGAGCTCTGCGACGACACCCGCAAGCGCCTGCGTGCCGGCGCGCTGGAGTTCGCGCCGCTCCTGCCGGACGACGAGACCGGCCTCGCGGACCGCACCGATGCCCTGGGCGAGTGGTGCCAGGGTTTCCTGTTCGGCATGGGGCTCGCGGGCGCCGCGCTAAAGCTGGATGAGCTCAGTCCCGAGACCGGCGAGGTGCTGAAGGACATGAACGAGATCGCCCAGGCCGGCTTCGAGGGCGAGGACAGCGACGAGGACGAGACTGCCTACGCCGAGATCGTGGAATACGTGCGGGTGGGTGTGCAGTTGCTCTACGAAGAGCTTCAACCGGTACCGCCGCCGATGCCCGCCTCAGAGACATTGCACTAGGAGCCGGACCGCGCGATGCAGCAGCAAGAGTTCGCCCGCCGCCGCAAGGACCTCATGCGCATGATGGGGCGCGGCGCCATCGCCATCGTGCCCGCCGCCCGCGAGAAGATCCGCAACCGCGACAGCCACTACCCCTTCCGCCAGGACTCGGACTTCCACTACCTCACGGGCTTCCCGGAGCCGGACGCGGTGGCGGTGCTGGTGCCGGGGCGCGAGCAGGCGGAGTACATCCTGTTCTGCCGCGACCGGGACCCGGTGATGGAGACCTGGAACGGCCGGCGCGCCGGTCCCGAGGGCGCCACCCGGACCTACGGCGCGGACGACGCGTTCCCGGTGGGCGACATCGACGAGATCCTGCCGCACCTCATGGAGAACTGCGACCGGGTGTTCTACACCATGGGCGCCTCCCCCGAGTTCGACAAGCACGTGATCTCCTGGGTGAACCAGCTCAAGGCCCAGAACCGCCAGGGCATCCATCCGCCCCAGGAGTTCGTGGCGCTGGACCACCTCTTGCACGACATGCGCCTCTACAAGAGCAAGGCGGAGGCGGAGGCCATGCGCGCCGCCGCCCGGGTCTCGGTGTCCGCCCATGAGCGCGCCATGCGCGCCTGCCGACCCGGCATGAACGAGGGCGAGCTGGAGGCGGAGTTCCTGCACGAGTTCCGCCGCCACGGCGGCACCGCCGCCTACAACCCCATCGTGGGCGGCGGCGAGAACGGCTGCATCCTGCACTACAACGAGAACAACCAGCCGCTCCGTGACGGCGACCTGGTGCTGATCGACGCCGCCTGCGAGCTGGACTGCTACGCCTCGGACATCACCCGCACCTTCCCGGTGAACGGGCGCTACTCGCCGGAACAGCGCGCGGTGTACGACCTGGTGCTGAAGTCGCAGCTCGCCGCCATCGACAAGGCGCGCCCGGGCGAGCACTGGAACGCGCCCCACGAGGAGGCGGTGAAAGTGCTGACGGCGGGCCTCGTGAAGCTGGAGCTCCTGAAGGGCTCCGTGTCCAAGCTCATCAAGGACGAGGCCTACAAGACCTTCTACATGCACCGCACCGGCCACTGGCTCGGGCTCGACGTGCACGACGTGGGCGACTACAAGGTGGGCGACGAGTGGCGCGAGCTGGAGCCCGGCATGGTGCTGACGGTGGAGCCCGGCCTCTACATCGCCCCCGGCACCAAGGGCGTGCCGAAGCGCTTCCAGGGCATCGGCGTGCGCATCGAGGACGACGTGCTGGTGACCAAGGGCGCGCCGGACGTGCTGACGGGCGCACTCGTCAAGGATGCGGACGAGATCGAGACCGTCATGCAGCGGCGTCTTCTGTAAGCAGCCATGCCTGCTCAACCCCAGACTGAATTCGACTTGCTGATCGTGGGCGGCGGGCTGGTGGGCGCCAGTCTTGCGGCTGCTCTCGCACCCCTGCCCTTGAAGCTCGCGGTGGTGGAGGCGGCGCCCTTCGGCAGCCGCGGCCAGCCGAGTTTCGACGACCGCATCACCGCCCTCGCGGAGGGCAGCCGCCGCATCTACCAGGCCATGGGCGTGTGGCCCGGCCTCGCGCCGGAGGCGGCGCCCATCCGCCGCATCCACGTCTCGGACAAGGGGCGCCTCGGCGCCACGCGCCTCAGCGCCGACGAGGCGAAGGTGGAGGCCCTGGGCTGGGTGACGCCGAACCGGCTCATCGGCAAGGCACTCATGGAGTTCATCGCGGGCCGGGACAACATCCGCCTGCTGGCGCCGGCCAAGCTCAAGTCCTTCAGCACGGATGCTGGCCACGTGCAGGCGGAGATCGAAGCGGAGCAGCCCCTCACCGTCAGGGCACGGCTATTGATCGCCGCGGATGGCGCCCAATCTGCGATCCGCGCGAAGCTCGGCGTGGCCGCCGACCGCACGGATTACGCCCAGACCGCCATCGTCTGCAACGTGCGGGTGGAGCGGCCCGAGCCTGAGACCGCGTTCGAGCGTTTCGCCGACAGCGGTCCCGTGGCGCTCCTGCCCATGGGCGGCGACAAGTATGGGTTCGTGTGGGTCACGGACACCGCGGCCGCGCCAGCCCTCCTCGGGCTCGAGGACGCCGTGTTCGCCGAACAGGCGGCGGCGGGGTTCGGCGGGCGCTTCGGCAAGTTCCTGCAGGTGGGCAGGCGGGCGAGCTATCCCTTGAGCATGGTGCGCGCCCAGTCCCAGCAGGCGCCGCGCACGCTCATCATCGGCAATGCCGCCCATGCGCTGCATCCCGTGGCGGCGCAGGGATTCAATCTCTCCCTGCGGGACGTGGCCATGCTCGCCGAGGTGGTGGCGGACGCGCACCGAGCCGGTGAGGACATCGGCGCGCCGGAGGTGCTATCGCGCTACGTGGACGCGCGTGGCGCAGACCAGAAGGGCACGGCGCTGTTCGCCGACATCCTGAACCGCGTGTTCGCCAACCCGCTCACCACCGTAGCCTTCGGCCGCAATGCCGGCCTCCTGGCCATGGAACTCATGCCTACGGTGCGCGGCACGTTCCTCAAGCACAACATGGGTCTCGCGGGGCGCCTGCCGAGGCTGGCCCGCGGGTTGCCGCTGACATGAAGTTTGATTGCGATGTCGCGATTGTCGGCGGCGGTGTCGTCGGGGCGGCGCTCGCCTGCGCGCTGGCGGACGCCGGATTCTCACTCGCGTTAATCGATGCCCAGTCACCGGCACCCTACGACCCCAAGGGCGAGGTGGACCTGCGTGTGTTCGCCCTCTCGGCGGCGAGCCGGCGCATCCTGACGGCGCTGGGCGCCTGGGAGGCGGTGGCGGCAGCGCGTGTCTCGCCCTACCGGCAGATGCAGGTGTGGGACGCGGGCGGCAAGGGCAGCATCCACTTCGACTGCGCGGACCTGGGTGAGCCGGAACTCGGCTACATCGTGGAGAACTCGCTGCTGCAGCATGCACTCTGGGCGCGTCTGCAGCAGCACCCGGCGGTGAAGCTCCTGCATCCGGCCCGGGCCGAGGCGCTCAAGCTTGAGGACGCGGGCGCGACCCTGGATCTCGACCACGGGCGGCGCCTGCGTGCGCGCCTGGTGGTGGCGGCGGACGGCGCGGCATCCGCGACGCGCGCCCTCGCCGGCATCGAGGTGGAGAACGAACCCTACGGCCAGCGCGCGGTGGTGGCCCACGTCAGCACCGAACGGGCCCATCAAGACACGGCCTGGCAGCGCTTCCTGCCCACCGGGCCTCTGGCGTTCCTGCCGCTCGCGGACGGACGCTGCTCGATCGTCTGGTCGGCGGATGAGGCGGAGGCGGCGCGCCTCCTGGCGCTGGACGACGCCGGCTTCTGCGCCGCGCTCACCCAGGCGAGCGAGTCGCGCCTGGGGGCCGTGACCGCCGCCACCCGCCGGGTGGCGTTCCCGCTGCAGCGGCTGCATGCCCGGGAGTACGTGCGGGAGCGCTTCGCGCTCGCCGGGGACGCGGCGCATGCCCTGCATCCGCTCGCGGGTCAGGGCGTGAACCTGGGATTGCTCGACGCGGCGGCGCTCGCGCAGGTTCTGACGGACGCGGAGCGCAAAGGGCGTGACATCGGTGATCTTGGAGTGCTCCGGCGCTACGAACGCTGGCGCAAGGGCGACAATCTCGCGATGATCTTCGCGCTAGACGGGTTTAAACGGCTTTTCAGCAGCGATATCGCGGGTATAGCCACGCTGCGGAACGCAGGATTGCGCGCTGTAGACCGTTTTACGCCGCTTAAACACGCATTTGTGCGCCGCGCCATGGGTTTGACGGGCGATTTGCCGGTTTTGGCGCGCTGAAACGCGTTTTAAACGCCTCCTGGAGGCGATTTTGGACAAAAGAAAGCCCGCCTAAGCGGGCTTCTTGATGAGAACTGCTCTCAGCTCACTTCTTGCCGAGCAACTTGTCCACCTTGGCGGCGCAGATGAAGTCGTTCTCGGAGAGGCCGCCGATGGCGTGGGTGGAGTAGCGCACCAGGCAGTGGTTGAAGCCGACTTCCAGGTCCGGATGGTGGCCCTCCTGCTGGGCGATCCAGGCCACGGCGTTCACGAACATCATGGTCCCCTGGAAACCCTTGAACTTGAAGTCCTTGCGGAGCTCCTTGGCGTCCGGGGTCAGGGTCCAATCCGGGGCGATCTTCTTGAGGTAGCGCTCGGATTCTTCCTTGGTCAGGGGGCTGATGCCGCCTTCACAGGGAACACAGTGCTTTTCAGACAACGCAGTGTCGGACATGGGATTCCTCAGGGTCGGGTTAGGCCCAGCTGACTTTCTTCTCAGCCGGCGGGAAAGTGGGCGCGTGCATGCCGAGCTTCTCGGCCTCCCGGATCAGGGCGAACAGGTCCTTGTGGGCCAGGTCGAACATGTCCTGCAGGCTGTCGATGATGAAGTACACGCTCTGGAAGATGTCGATGCGGTAGGGCGTGCGCAGGGCGTCTATCGGCTCGAAGCGCTTGCGCTGGGGCTTGGGGCTGTCGATGGAATAGGGCGTCTCGCCGTAGGAGGAGACGATGCCCGCGCCATAGGTCTTGAGGCCTTGCGCCGTGTTTATCAGGCCGAACTCCACCGTGAACCAGTAGAGCCGCGCGAGCTTCACGTGGTCTTCCTTGCGCGCCTGCACGCCGGCCTTGCCGTAGGCGTGGGTGAACTCGGCGAAGCGCGGGTCCGTGAGCAGCGGCGTGTGGCCGAAGATCTCGTGGAAGATGTCCGGCTCCTGCAGGTAGTCCATCTCCTCGCGGGAGCGGATGAAGGAGGCGGCGGGGAACTTCTTGTCCGCCAGCAGCTGGAAGAACTGGCCGAAGGGGATGAGCGCCGGCACCGCCGCCACTTCCCAGCCGGTGTGCCTCTTCAGCACCTCGGAGACTTCCTTGCACTGGGGGATGCGGTCCTGGGGGAACTTCATCACGTCCAGCGCCGCCAGGTACTCGGGGCAGGCGTACTTCTGGACGATGGGCATCTGGCGGGTGATGAGGTCGTGCCAGACCTCGTGCTCCGCGTCGGTGTAGGCGATGTAGCCAGAGGCATCCGGCTCCTTCGCGACATATTTTGAAGTCTTACCCATGGGGACCTTCGGCCTTGAGAGGCGCAGATTTTATCAGGCGGCCTGGCCGGGACCGCTATCCCTTATATATAGACCCTTGCCGGGGGATAAAAGTCAGGCATTCCACGTAAGGGAAGATGCGCTCAATTCCTGGCTGGATAGTGGGTTCTGACGTAATCGTCCACTATCTTCTGGAAATCTGCCGATATCGTATCGCCCTTCAAAGTGATGCTTTTTTCGCCATCCACATAGACCGGGGCCACCGGCCGCTCACCGGTGCCCGGGAGGCTGATGCCGATGTTGGCGTGCTTGCTCTCGCCGGGACCGTTCACCACGCAGCCCATGACGGCGACCTGCATGGACTCGACCCCTTCATAGGATTTCTTCCATTCCGGCATCTGGTGGCGGATGTAACTCTGGATGTCCTGGGCGAGCTGCTGGAAGTAGGTGCTGGTGGTGCGGCCGCAGCCGGGGCACGCGGCCACCAGCGGCAGGAACGCACGCAGGCCCAGGGTCTGGAGGATCTCCTGGGCCACGATCACCTCGCGGGTGCGGTCGCCGCCGGGTTCCGGCGTGAGCGACACGCGGATGGTGTCGCCGATGCCTTGCTGCAGGAGCACCGCGAGCGCCGCGGTGGAGGCGACGATGCCCTTGCTGCCCATGCCGGCTTCCGTGAGCCCCAGGTGCAGCGGGTAGTCACAGCGCGAGGCGAGGCGCGTGTACACATCTATCAAGTCCTGCACGCCGCTCATCTTGCAGGAGAGGATGATCCGGTCGTGGGCCAGGCCCAGCTCCTCGGCGCGCTCGGCGGAGAGGAGCGCGGAGGCCACCATGGCTTCGTGCAGCACGTCCTTGGTGTCCTTCGGCGCGGCGCTGCCCGCGTTCTCGTCCATCATGCGCGTGAGCAGGTCCTGGTCCAGGCTCCCCCAGTTCACGCCGATGCGCACGGCCTTGCCGTACTTCAGTGCGACTTCGATCATCTCGGCGAACTGCGGATCGCGGCGGGAGCCCTTGCCCACGTTGCCGGGATTGATGCGGTACTTGGCCAGCGCCTCGGCGCAGGCCGGGTGCGCCTTGAGGAGCTTGTGGCCGTTGAAGTGGAAGTCGCCCACCAGCGGCACGCGGATGCCCGTGGCTTCCAGGCGCTCGCGGATGTGGGGCACCGCGGCGGCGGCCTCGTCGGTGTTGACGGTGATGCGCACCAGCTCCGAGCCCGCCCGCGCCAGTTCCGCCACCTGCTTCGTCGTGGCGGTGACGTCGGCGGTGTCGGTGTTGGTCATGGACTGCACCACGATGGGCGCGTCGCCGCCCACCTGCACGGTGCCGACCCTGACCGGCACGCTGCGCCGGCGGGGGGAAAGGAGAGAGGAAGGACTCTTCATGGGGGCGTAAATGATACCGGAGCGGCCCGGTATCATGGGTCATGGCCGAGACAGTGGTCTTCGTACATGGGCTTTATATGGTGGGGCTGGAGCTCACGCTCCTCCGCCGCCGCGTGGCGCGGGGCGGCTTCGAGACCCGCCAGTTCAGCTACCGTTCCGTGAGCCGCGGGCCGGCCCAGAACGCCCAGGCCCTGGGTACCTATCTGCAGGCCATCCGCACCGAGCGCCTGCACCTCGTCGCCCACAGCCTCGGGGGGCTCGTGATCCTGCGCATGTTCGAGCAGGGCGTGGCGATACCGCCGGGACGGGTGGTATTCATGGGCTCGCCGGTGCGGGGCAGCCGCGCCGCCGCCTACCTGACCCAGAAGGGCCTGCACTGGGCCATCGGCAAGGCCGGTCCGGGTGGGCTGGCGGCGAAACACGAACCCCGATGGACAGACCCCAGGGAGCTGGGCGTGATCGCCGGCACCCACGAGTTCGCCATCAACCCCATGAACTTCGGTCTCGCCTCGCCCCACGACGGGATGGTGGAAGTCGCGGAGACGCGCATCGAGGGCGCCAAGGACACGGCGACGATCCACTCCAACCACACCGGCATGCTGTTCACGCGGGAATTGGCGGAGCAGGTGACGGCGTTCCTGCGAGAGGGGATGTTCCTCCGCTGATCGCCGGCGTTGGTCGCGCCATGGTGCGCTCTCGGCGCGGGCTTGCTGGATCTCGGCTCATTGCGCGATATCTCGTGGACAATTTCGCACCACCGAAGAAGTGAGAACTGCGTCACGCTCGGTGTTATGTTCAGCCGCTAACTTACCCGTCACTTTGATAGGGATTTCCGGGGATCAATATGCGTAAGTCATTCGTGTTGGCATGCCTCGCCATGCTCAGCCTCGCCGGCTGCGCCAGTAACAGCATCGGGCCGGAGCGGGACATCAATGACCCGACCAACTCGCTGGTGTTCGCCTACGTGGACATGGGCGATGCGCCCACCGAGCTCGAGAGCGCGAGCTTGAAGCCCCAGGGCGAGGAAGGGTACTGGACCATGGGCGTGGAGGACGGGCTGATGAGCCAGCAGTACCTGCCGCCGGGTTCCTACCAGCTCGCGAGCCTGTCGGGCTCGAGCTTCCTGCACGGCGCGGTGGTGTACAACTTCCCGGCCTACGGGCGCAACGAGGCCTCGGTGCGCATCCAGAAGCCCGGCATCTACTTCCTGGGCTCGTTCAAGTACAAGGACGTGGAGACCGGCATGTTCGAGGCCGGCAAGTTCGACATCGAGCGGGTGAAGTCACCGACGGAACTGGAGCTCCTGGGCCGGCTGCTGAAGCAGGATTGGGTGAAGGGCACCCAGTGGGAAGCGCGCATCCGCGCGCGCATGGCGGAGCTGCACAAGTGAGAGCGCTGCGCTGGCTGCTCGTGGTGGCGCCGCTGCTCGCGGCCTGCGTGCCGGAGAGCAGCATCAAGCCGGTGGACCAGCCGGCGGCGCTGGAGGCGGACCGGGTGGTGCTGGTGGGCAAGGTGGAGCTGCATCCCGCGCTCAGGCCGGGCGAGCAGAAGCTCGGGGATTCCTACCGGGAGTTCGCCGACGAGGCGCTCTTGGTGGTGGATGCCGGACCCAGGCCGGTATACGAGTTCAGCCGCGGCGACCTCAAGAGCCGCATCGACGCGCCCTTCGGCAAGCTGTTCTACGTGCAGGCGCCGGCCGAGCCCTTCTACATCCTCAAGGGCTGGGTGGTGATGAACGCCGAGGTGAAGGTGATGGGTCCCAATGAGATCCCGCCCGATCCCGCCGCGCCGCTGGAAGGCATGTTCCGCGTGGACGTGCGCCCCGGCGACAAGGCGGTGTACATCGGCACGATCCAGTACTACCGGGACGAGTTCTTCTCCACCGAGAAGGTGGTGGTGAAGGACGACTACGCCGCCGCCAGCAAAGAGTTCCAGAAGCGCTTCGGCGGCCTCACGCTGCGCAAGTCGCTGGCGGCGCCGGTATCACAGGATGAATGAACGCCGCTAACGGCCCGCGAAGGTCTTGGCGTCTTCCTGGCCGATGATCACGGCTCCGTCGACGCGCTCCGGCCGGGTGGACAGCAGGAAGCTGGCCATGGCGGCGATGGTGTCCTGGTTGTCGGTGAAGATGGCCATGATGGGCCTGACTGGGTCCTTGAACTGGGACTTCAGGGCTGCGCCGGTGATGACGCACTGCACCTTCGCGCCATCCATATAGACGTTGAACTCCACGCCGTCCTGGTTGGGGGTCAGCGCATGTTCGTCGGTGTGGACTTCGATCTGCGTGGTCATGGCCTGGGTCCTCCTTGGCAACGGTACCAAGGTATCCCGCTGGCCGGGCAGTCACATTGACCTATGTCAGTTCCGGCGGATGTCCCTCAGCGGGGCCAAGTGAAGCCCGGGGCGACATACAGGGGGTCGCCCTCCAAGAGGGTCAGCAGCACGCGGGTCTTGTGGATGGACATGACATCCACCTTGAAGAGGTCCTGGTCCAGCACCACCAGGTCGGCGGCCCTGCCCGCTTCGATGGTCCCATCGATTGCATCCTCCCGCACCGCCCAGGCGGCATCCCGCGTGTAGGCGGCGATGGCTTGGGCCACGCTGATGCGCTGCTCCGGCTGCGGCGCAGGCTGGCTGCCATCCAGCGGCTGGCGGGTCACTGCGTACTGGATGCCATCGAGCGGCGACATCGTCTCCTGGGGCCAGTCGCTGCCCAAGGTCACGCGCCCGCCGGCAGCGAGCACGCTGCCCATGGGGTACATCCACTTCGCGCGTGCCGGGCCCAGGGCTTGCCGGGCCGCCAGCATGGGCTCGTCGCCCGGCTGGAACCACAGGGATGTGAAGTTTCCCGTCACGCCCAGCTTGGCGAAGCGGGGGACATCCGTCGGGTTCACGACGCCGAGATGCGCGATCTGGTCACGGCGGTCCGCTGCGCCGTCCTTCTGCATGGCGTGTTCGATGGCATCGAGGCCTGCACGCACGGCTCCATCGCCCATGGCGTGCATGTGGATGAGGAAGCCAGCGGCGTCGAGCTTCTGCACGATTGCATCCAGCAGGTCCTGCGGGATGGCAGGGCCGCGTTCCGTGGGCGCATCCGCGTAGGGTGCGAGCATGGCCGCCGTGTGCTGGTTCAACTCGCCGTCCAGGAAGAACTTCGCGGCGTCGGCCTTGAAACGCTTGCCGCGCACGTGCTCGCGCAGCTTCACCATCTCGTCAACCTGTGCCGGGCCTTGCTGCGGGTCCACACGCTGCGCCGCCGTCACGCGCAGGGTGAGTTCACCGGCGAGGTCGGCGTCGTGATAGGCCCGGAGCAGGTCGGGCGCGGCGGCGGCATCGAACACGGAGGTGATGCCGAGAGCGTTGGCCATGGCGCTGGCGCGCCGCAGGGCTTCGCGGTATTCGGCTTCGGACGGGGCCGGCACCTTGCCGCGCACCCGGCTGGTGTCGTCGCCCTTCAGGACGCCCGCGCCCTTCGGATCGAGACCGCCGGCCGCGAGTGCCCTGGAGTTCGCCCAACCGACGAAGCCGTCGGCGGTGCGGATGAAGGCGGGACGGTCCGGCACCCACTGGTCGAGTTTGGCGCGGCCGAGGTCCTTGCCGAGCGCTTCCGGCACGCCGTTGCAGAACACCCAGGCATGTTTCGCGGAGTCTTCCGCCTTCACGCGGGCTGCGAGGTCTTGCAGCGACTTGGCGCCGCTCAGGTCGCACTGCAGCAGCCGCATGGCACCGGACATGGGATGGACGTGCGCGTCGTGGAAGCCCGGCAGCACCATGGCGCCGTGCAGATCGACGATACGCGCGCCTTCGAGGTAAGGCGTGAGACCGGCTTCGTCGCCCACGTAGGCGATGCGCCCGGCGCGGATCACCACGGCCTCGGCCCAGGGTTGCTTGTCGTTGAGCGTGTAGACGGCGCCGCCGCGCAGGACCAAGTCACCGGGAGCCGCGTGGGCAGTGGCTGTGAGCAACACCAGAAGGAGTGCCGCGGCGAGGCGCATGTCAGAGCTTCTTGAGCTGATAGAGGAGTTCCAGCGCTTCCTTCGGCGAGAGCTTGTCGGGATCCACGCCCTTGAGCCTCTCTTCTACGGCCGAAGGCGCCGCCGTGAACAGGCCTTGCTGCTGGGGCTGCAGCTGCTCTTTGGGCTGGCGCTGGGCGGATTCGAGGCGCACGAGATACTCACGGGCCTGGGTGATCACCTGCTTGGGGATGCCCGCCAGCGCCGCCACCTGCAATCCATAACTGCGGTCCGCCGGACCTTCCTTCACGGAGTGCAGGAATACGAGCTCGTGGGCGTGCTCGGTGGCATCCAGGTGCACGTTCGCGATACCCGGTATCAGCTCCGGCAGCGCCGTGAGCTCGAAGTAATGGGTGGCGAAGAGCGTGAACGCGCGCAGGTTCCGCGCGATGTGGCTCGCGGCGGCCCAGGCCAGGGACATGCCGTCGTAGGTGCTGGTGCCGCGGCCGATCTCGTCCATGAGCACGAGACTGTTCGCCGTGGCGTTATTCAGGATGTTCGCGGTCTCCACCATCTCCACCATGAAGGTGGAGCGCCCGCCGGCGAGGTCGTCGGAGGCGCCGATGCGGGTGAAGATGCGGTCCAGGGGGCCGATGACCGCCTTGGCCGCCGGCACGAAGCTGCCGATGTGCGCGAGGATCGCGATGAGCGCCGTCTGGCGCATGTAGGTGGACTTGCCGCCCATGTTGGGGCCGGTGATCACCAGCATACGCCGCGCGTCGTCGAGCCTGAGGTCGTTGGGCACGAAGGGCGTGTCGATGACCTGCTCGACGACCAGGTGCCGTCCGCCTTCGATGCGAAGCTCAGGCGCCTCCGTGAGCTCCGGTGCCGTGAGGCGCAGGGACACGGCGCGCTCGGCCAGGTTCGCCACCACGTCCAGGGTCGCCAGCGCCGTAGCGGTGCGCTGCAGGTCCGCGAGGCGCTCGATGAGCTTATCCAGCAGCGCGTCGTAGAGCTGGCGCTCGCGGGCCAGGGAACGCTCCTGGGCCGAGAGGGCCTTGTCCTCGAAGGCCTTCAGCTCCGGCGTGATGTAGCGCTCCACGCCCTTCAGGGTCTGGCGGCGGATGTAGTCCGCCGGCACCTTGTCCGCGTGGGTGCGGCCCACCTCTATATAGAAGCCGTGGACCCGGTTGTAGTTCACCTTGAGGGTCGCGATGCCGCTCCGTAGCTTCTCGCGGTTCTCGAGGTCTTGCAGGAACGCATCCGCATCGCGGTTGATGTGGCGCAGCTCGTCCAGTTCCGCGTCGTAGCCTTCCGCGAAGATGCCTCCCTCCCGGGCCAGGGCCGGCGGGTTCTCCACCAGGGCCTTATTAAGGAGTTCATGCAGGTCCGGGTGCTGGCCCAGCTCTTGGCTGAGAGCCTTGAGGAGCGGCGTGTCCAACCCGGCGAGGGATTGGCGCAGGGCGGGCAACTCGCCGAGGGTGTAACGGAGCTGGCCGAGGTCCCGGGGCCGGGCGGACTTCAGGGCCACGCGGGCCAGGATGCGCTCCACATCGCCGATGCCGTTCAGCCGCTCCTGCAGGGGCTCGTAGCGGCGCTGCTCCATGAGCGTGGCGATGCAGTGGTAGCGCTGCTTGAGGAGCGCGTGGTCCCGCAGCGGCCGGTTGAGCCAGCGGCGCAGGAGGCGCGAGCCCATGGGCGTGACGCTGCGGTCCATGACGCCCGCGAGGGTGAACTCGTGGCGGCCCACGAGGCTCGTCTCCAGCTCCAGGTTGCGGCGGGTGGCGGCGTCCAGGATGAGCGCGTCGTCGCGCCGCTCCACCGTGAGGCCCGTGAGGTGCGGCAGCGCCGTGCGCTGGGTCTCCTGCACGTACTGCAGCAGTGCCCCGGCGGCAGTGATGGCGGCATCGAGCCCCTCGGCGCCGAAGCCGGCCAGGTCGCGGGTGCGGAACTGGGCCGTGAGCAGGCGCGCGGCGGTCTCGATGTCGAAATGCCAGGGCGGCCGCGGCCGCCCACCATTTCGTTGCTGGGCGGCCCTGGGCAGCAACGCGTCCTCGGCGTAGAGCAGCTCCGCCGGGCGCAGCCGTTCCAGTTCGCCCAAGAGCGCTTCCTCGCCCGCGAGTTCCAGCACGGTGAAGCGGCCGGAACCCAGGTCCAGTGCGGCGAGGCCGTAGTGCGGGTTGCCCGCGTGCACCGCCGCCAGCAGGTTGTCGCGGCGCTCTTC
>DATAHN010000150.1:0-23359 GCA_036263155.1 Gammaproteobacteria bacterium
TCAATTCCGCCGCGCTCATAGACGCCGCGGACGGCTACATCAAGCTCATGAAGGACGGCGGCAAGATGATGGTGACCCTGGCGGGCGCCATGAGCACTGCCGAGCTCGGCCTCTCTCTGGCGGAGATGATCCGGCGCGACAAGGTGCAGATCATCACCTGCACCGGCGCGAACCTGGAGGAGGACATCTTCAACCTGGTGGCGCACGACCACTACGTGCGCGTGCCCAAGTACCGCGAGCTGTCGCCGGCCGACGAGCAGAAGCTCCTGGACCGGCACCTGAACCGCGTCACCGACACCTGCATCCCCGAGGGTGAGGCCATCCGCCGCATCGAGCACGCGATCCTGGCCGAGTGGCAGGCCGCGGACAAGAAGGGCGAGCGCTACTTCCCCCATGAGTTCTTCTACCGCCTCATCCGTTCCGGCGTGCTCAAGCAGCACTACCAGATCGACCCCAAGGACTCCTGGATGGTGGCGGCCTGCGAGAAGAACATCCCCATCATCGTCCCCGGCTGGGAGGACGCGACGCTCGGCAACATCTTCGCCGCCCACTGCATGAAGGGCGACGTCAAGAATGTGCACACCGTGCGCACCGGCATCGAGTACATGATGTTCCTGGCGGACTGGTACCGGAAGAACGCCGGCGGCCCCGGTGTGGGCTTCTTCCAGATCGGCGGCGGCATCGCCGGCGACTTCCCGATCTGCGTGGTGCCGATGCTGGAGCAGGACATGGAGCAGGCCACGCCGTTGTGGGCCTACTTCTGCCAGATCAGCGACTCCACCACGAGCTACGGCTCGTACTCGGGTGCAGTACCCAACGAGAAGATCACCTGGGGCAAGCTCGCGGCGGAGACGCCCAAGTTCATCGTGGAGTCCGACGCGACCATCGTCGCCCCGCTGATTTTCGCTTGTGTCCTAGAGGGTTGATCGCAGGCGCATCCCGATGCAGAAGATCCCGAAGAGCGCGGCGCTGATCCTCATCGACATCCAGCAGGGTTTCGACGACGCCAAGCATTGGGGCCTGCGCAACAACCCTGGCGCCGAGGCGAACGCGGCCCAGCTGCTGAAGGCCTGGCGCGCGAGCGGCCGGCCGCTGTTCCACGTGCAGCACCGTTCCACCAGCCCCCGCTCGCCATTGCGGCCCGGCCAGCCGGGCTGCGAGCTGAAGCCCGAGGTGCGGCCCCTGGCGGACGAGCCCGTCATCGGCAAGCAGGTGAACAGCGCGTTCATCGGCACCGATCTCGAGGCGCGACTGCGCGCACTGGACATAAGCACGCTGGTCATCGCGGGCCTCACCACCGCCCACTGCGTGTCCACCACCACGCGCATGGCGGGCAACCTCGGCTTCCGCGCGTTCCTCGCCGCGGACGCCTGCGCCACCCATGCCCAGACGGGCTATGATGGCCGCGCTTACTACGCGGAGACCGTGCACGCCCTGGCGCTCGCAAGCCTGCACGGCGAGTTCGCGCAGGTGACCGACACCGCCGACATCCTGCGCTCATTGGAGTGACACCCTTGAGATACGCGCTGCTCGCATCGCTGCTCGTCCTGTCCACGCCCACGTTCGCCGACGGCCCGCCGCGCGACCCCTACATCCAGGTGAACGGCCATGGCGAGCTCAAGGTCGCGCCGGACATCGCTTACGTCTCCCTCAGCATCGAGAAGACCGCCGCCGATGCCAAGGCCGCCCGCGCCGACGTGGAGGCGCGCACCGCGAAGGTGATCACGCTCGCCCGCAAGCTCGGCATCGCCGACAGGGACATCGAGGCGCCCGCCGTCACCGTCTATCCCGAGTATCAGTGCGTGACGAGCAGCCTCAGCAGCGGATGCACCAACAAGCTCGTGGGCCAGCACGTGAGCCGCGCCGTCACGCTCACGCTGCGCGACCTTTCCCGCTACGGCGACCTGGCGGACGGCCTGTTCGCCGCGGGCGTCACCGACTTGGGCGCCGTGGACCTGGACCGCAGCGACCGGCGCACGCTGGAGGAGAAGGCGCGTGCCCTCGCGGTGCAGGACGCCTACGGCAAGGCTGCCGGCCTCGCGAAGGCCGCCGGTGCGGACTTGGGCGCAGTGTTCAGCATCACCGAGCAGGGCGGCGGCTACAACGGGCCGCGGCCCGTGGCGATGGCCATGGCGAAGTCGAGCGACGAGGCGCAGCCCGAATACCTGAACGGCAAGATCGACATCGCCGCCGACGTGGCGGTGTACTACCTCATCGGCAAATGAACCGGTTCCACAACTAGAAGACTGTCCAACGGAGGATCGTATGAAGAGACTGCTGATCATCGTCGCGGCGCTGGCCGCAGGACTCGTGGGCTGCGCCAGCGGCGGCGGCACCGAGGTGAACGGCGCCACCATCCTGCAGACCGGCCCCCACAGCGCGGTCAAGGACCAGGGCACGCGCGAGGTGCACGACCAGGCGGCGCTCGAAGCGCTCTGGAAGGAGACCTACGCGACCGCTTCCAGCCCGCCGGACATGCCCACCGTCGACTTCACCAAGCAGACCGTGGTCGCGCTGTTCCTCGGCGCCAAGAAGCATGGCGGCTTCCGTCTGACCGTCGCCCGCGCCGAGCCCTCGGCGAGCGTGCCGAACAGCTTCGACGTGGACTTCGCGGTCATCCTGCCGGGTGACAACTGCCGCAACACCACCCAGGACATCACCTACCCGTACATCATCGCGGTGGTGCCGGCCGGCCCGGATCAGCACATCTCGTTCGACCACGAGGAGCGCCAGACGCCCCCCTGCACCTGATGCAGGCGGGCTCAAGAGCCTCGAGGAGGGCCGCGCGAGCGGCCCTCTTTTTTACGATAAATCGACGTTTCGGAGGGGGCTTCCGCGGGCGCCGTGCCGGCGCTAGGCTTTAGCCATGAAGAAAACCGCCCCGAAGAAGAAGGCGCCGGCCAAGCGGCCGGCCGGCAAGAGACCACCCGCGCGCAAGCCTGCCGCCCGCAAGAAGAAGCCCGCGGCGAAGCGGCCGCCGAAGCGCAAGAAAACCATCCCGCGCGGCGGCACCCGCACCACGCCGCCGGCGCCGAAGCCGGAGCGTGCGCCGCGCCGCCAGCCGGTACCGCCCGGCAGCGAACATGCGCCCATGCGCGAACCGCCTGCATCGTCCCCGGAGCAGATCGCCGATGGCGACCAGCACGGTCCCATGCACATCCCGTCCCACAAACCGGTGCCGGCTTACGCCGAGATGCACAAGCGGGATTGGGCCTCCAAGCCACCGCGCCACAACATCCCCATCCCCAAACGGTGAGGGATCAAAAATGAAGAGGCCGGCGGAAGCCGGTCTCTTCGTTTTCGGTGCGTCTACTGCGGATTGTCCAGCGGCGCCTGGGCCGCGGGGCGCTTGCGCGGCACCAGCTTGAACGAGGCCTCGAACGCCTCCAGCACCGCGCTGCCGCCGTCGTAGCCCTTCTTCCACAGTACCGCGCTCTGGAACGCAGTGTCGCCGTCCACGATCACGCGCGAGCGGCCGGTCCACTGGTCGCCGATATGGAAGTCGAACAGGATGGAGGGGAGCGGCTTCTTCCTGCCCTTCGGTCCCGGGAATGGATCAGGGTGGGACGAGTCCGCGGCGCCGCCGACCGCCTTCAGGAAGTTCTCCTGGTCGAGGCGCATCTCTTCCTCTGCATCCACGTGCTGCCAGTAGTCCGTGGTGCTCATCAGTACCATGAAGTTGCCATCTGCGGACTTCGCGAGCCACACCGTGGTGTCCACGTCCTTCTGGCGCGTCACCTGCGGCTCCGGCGTGACCGGGAACTTCGCGCTGAAGCCCGCGTTGTCCGGCGCGAACGTGACCCAGCCCGTATCCGCCGACAGAGCGAGCGGCGCCGCGAGCAGCAGCGCGGCCATGGAAGCGACTCTCAGATTCATTCCCCGTCTCCCCGGTGCGTCGTGTCCAGGCTGCAGTATAAGCCGGCCGGACAGGCCCCAAGTCTAAGTCCGAAAACAGCTAGTCTTTTGCCGGCCGGGGCGTATAGTCCCAGCCCATGGACGCCACGCCCTCCCTGCACCTCGACTTCGCCGCCTGCGATCGGGCCCGACTCGCGCAGGACCCGCGCTTCGACGGACGCTTCTTCATCGGCGTCACGTCCACCGGCATCTACTGCCGGCCGATCTGCCCCGCGCCGACCGCGAAGCAGCGCAACGTGCGCTACTTCCCGACCGCCGCGGCGGCTGCGGAGGCGGGGTTCCGGCCCTGCCTGCGCTGCCGGCCCGAGGCGGCGCCGGGCACCCCGGCCTGGCTCGGCACTTCCGCGACGGTGCGCCGCGCGCTGCGCCTGATCCAGGAGGGCGCGCTCGACAGCCAGAGCGTGGAGGAGCTTTCGGCGCGCCTGGGGATAGGCCCGCGGCACCTGCACCGGCTGTTCGTGCAGCACGTGGGCGCCTCGCCGCTCGCGGTGGCCCAGACCCGGCGGCTGCACTTCGCGAAGCACCTGATAGATGACACCCGGCTCGCGATGACCGACATCGCGCTCGCGAGCGGCTTCGGCAGCCTGCGCCGCTTCAACGATGCGTTCCGCCAGACTTACGGCCGCGCGCCGCGGGACCTGCGGCGCGAGCGGCGCCCCGAGGCGGCGGGCGACGCGCTACGGCTGCGCCTCGCCTACCGCCCGCCCTACGACTGGACCGCGATCCGCGAGTTCCTCGCGCTGCGCGCACTGCCGGGCGTGGAGCGGGTCGAGGATGGCAGCTACGCGCGCAGCGTGCAGGTGGGCGGGCGCACGGGCTGGATCGAGGTGCGGCCGGTGCCGAAGGCGGACGCCCTGGAGCTCGCGGTACACGGCCTCGAGCCCGCCGCGTTGTTCGGCGTGGTGTCGAAGGTGCGCCAGGTGTTCGACCTCGCGGCGGACCCGAAGGACGTGCGCGAGGTGTTGAGGAAGGATGTGCTGCTGCAGCCGCTGCTGCGCAGGCGTCCGGGTCTCAGGGTGCCGGGCGCCTGGGATCCCTTTGAAATTGCTGTGAGAGCCGTCTTGGGCCAGCAGGTGAGCGTGGCCGCGGCCCGCACGTTCGCGACGCGCATCGTCGCCGCCCACGGCGTGCCGCTCGCGGCACCGGCCGGGGGACTGACACACCTATTCCCGACGCCGGCGGCGCTGGCCGGGACGGACCTCGCGGGCATCGGGCTCACGCGTGCCCGGGCCGCCACGCTCACCGCGCTCGCGACGGCGGTGCGGGACGGCGCCGTGGCCTTCGATGCCACCGGCGAGGAGGTACGCGCGGCGCTGCGCGCGATCCCCGGCATCGGCAACTGGACCGCGGAGTACATCGCGATGCGGGCGTTAAGCGACCCGGATGCGTTCCCGGCGGAGGACCTGGTGCTGCGCCGCGTGGCCGGCGGCAGCAAGCCCCTTACGGCGAAAGGATTGCTCGAACGCTCTGAAGCCTGGCGGCCCTGGCGCGCCTACGCCGTCCTGCATCTTTGGCGCTCTTCTTCGGAGGAAGCATGAATACCGGGGAGCAAATCACCCTCATCCCGAGCCTCCCCTCAGAAGGCGAGGCGCTCTCCCTCCGGGAGAAAGAAGAGGCGAGGGCATCTTGGGAATCGATACTCGTGGAGAGCAGCATGAAATCCATCATCCGCGGTGAGAACCTCTATCACTACACCCTGGACACGCCCATCGGCGGCCTCTTGCTGGTGGGCGATGAGGACGCGTTGCACGGCGTGTACTTCCAGGACGGCAAGCGCGGTCCTCACAAGCCCGACCAGGCCTGGGAGCCTGCCGAGAAGCCGTTCCGGGAAGTGAAGCGCCAGCTCAAGGCCTATTTCGACGGCAAGCTCCGGGACTTCGACCTGCCGCTCGCGCCGGCGGGCACCGAGTTCCAGCTCAAGGTCTGGCAGGCGCTGCGCACCATCCCCTACGGCAAGACCTGGTCTTACGGCGAACTGGCCCGCAAGGTGCGCAGGCCGAACGCGAGCCGTGCCGTGGGCGCTGCGAACGGCCAGAACCCGATCCCGGTGATCGTCCCCTGCCACCGGGTCATCGGCGCGGACGGCTCCTTGACCGGCTTCGGCGGCGGCCTGCCCATCAAGCAGAAGTTGCTGGCCCTCGAAGGGGCGTTGCCTGGGGGCAGGCAGGCCGGGCTCTTCTAAGACTGTCCGCCGCGACCTTTTAGCCGGCCGGCGCATCTATCCCTCATGAGCGCGCACACCCTGCGCGCAAGGGGCGGACATGCGCAGCAGACGCAGCGACGGGCTGGGTATCGTGTTCCTGGGGCTGGTGGGCATCACCGCAGCGGCCGGCGCGCTACCGGCACCGTCTACCGAGCCCGGCCTCGCCGGCATCATCCCCCGCAACCAGCAAGCGGTGACCCGCGGCCAGGACACCTCCGGCATCCGCAGCCTCGAGATCACGCTCGCCATGCAGGACAGCGGCCAGACGCTGGACGCGGACTACAAGGTGACCCGCGACGGCCGCATGCGCATCGACATCCTCAAGGACGGCAAGCGCGTCTACACCGAGGCCTACGACGGGCATCGGGGCTGGGACCTGGGGCAGGATGGCAGCGTGCCGGAGGTGGATCCCCATGGCGCCACGCTCTGGCACGGCACACAGTTCCCGGGGCAGATATTCACGCTCAAGGACATGGCGGCACAGGGCCACAAGCTCAAGTACCTGGGCCGCGAACCTGTGGACGGTATCGACTATTACGTGCTCAAGCTCACCTTGAGCGACGGCTTCGAGACCTACCGTTACGTGAACCCGGACACCTGGCTGATAGACCGCGGCCGGGACTATCGCGCGTTCCACCCGGCGGTGGACGGCCGCGAGACCTGGGTCGAGACCGCCTGGCGCGACTACCGACAGGTGAAGGGGCTGCTGTACGCGTTCGCCTCCAGCAACACGGACCTGATGAGCGGCAAGCGACTCGCGACACAGCGGGTGAAGGCGCTGAAGGTCAACCCGCAGTTCGATCCCGCCACCTTCAGCATGCCGGCAGCCGCCAAACCTGGCAGCTAAAGCGACTTGCCGTCCTCGGCATAGAGTCCCCGCATCAGCTCCAGCATCTCACTGACGCCCGGGTCCCGGCTCTTCGCGAACTCCCGTAGCACCCCGGCCCGGTCCCCCTCGGAGCGGTTCTGGCTCAGCTTGAACTTGCCCTCGATGCGCTCGATCGGGAGTTCGAAGCCCACGATGTGGTTCACCAGCCGGTCGGTGTAGCTGCCGGCCTCACGGATGCTCCAGGGCCGCTCGATGTAGGCCTCGTGCTCGTCCGTGAGGCGGCCGATGAGCGCGAGTAGCGCGGCGGGTTCTTCCACCGGCCTCGGCGTGCCATGGGCATGCACCGCCACGTAGTTCCAGGTGGGCACGTTCTTCGCCGGGTCCACGTACCAGCGCGGCGAGACGTAGGCGTCGGGCCCCTTGAACACCACCACCGACGGTGCGCCCGCCAGGATCGCGGCGCAATGCGGGTTCACCTTCGCGAGGTGCGCCTCCAACGTGCCGCTCGCCCCTTTCGTTGCATCCAGGTGGAAGGGCAGGTGGGTGAGATGCGTCTCGCCCGCGTGAACGGTCAAGAGCAGCGCGAACGGATGGCGGCGCATCAGCACGTGCTGGGCCGCAAGGTCGCGGTTGTCGAAGTGGCTGGGCGTATACATGGAACCCCCGTGATAAGCGCGGCAACGGGTGCCTAGGGTCGCGCGCCTCTCATGTATTATCCCCCTGCCATCCCGGCAAGGTAGGGCCAGATGGGGCAGCGAGGCCCGGCCAGATGAAGGGAGTGTTCCTCGATCTCGACACCGTGAGCCACCAGGGCGACGTGCGGCTGCGTTCCCTGGAGAAGGTGCTGTCGGTGCTGCGCGTGTTCGGCACCACGCCGGCGGACAAGGTGCTGGAGCACGCCGCCGACGCCGAGGTGGTGATCGTCAACAAGGTCAAGCTGCCGGCGGATGCGATCAAGCAGCTGCCCGCGGCGCGACTCATCTGCGTCGCCGCCACCGGCGTCAACAACATCGACCTCGCCGCCGCCTGGGACCGCAAGATCGGCGTGTGCAACGTGCCGGCCTATGCCGCCGCCTCGGTGGCGCAGCACGTGTTCGCGCTGCTCCTGGCCCTGAACCAGCACATCGCCGGCTACGAGGCCTTGCTGCGGCAAGGCGCGTGGAAGCGCGCGCCGCAGTTCACGCTGCTCGACTATCCGATCCGGGAGTTGGCCGGCAAGCGCATGGGCATCCTGGGCTACGGCAGCATCGGCCAGGCGGTGGCGCGGGTGGCGGAGGCGTTCGGCATGGGCGTGTTCCTGGCCGCCCGCGGCCGCGACGACACTCGCCCGAGCCGCTTGCCGCTGCACGAGCTCTTGCCGCTCGTGGACGTCCTCAGCATCCACCTGCCGCTCACTCCCGAGACCCGGGGGCTCATCGGACCCAAGGAGCTGACCCTGCTCAAGCCCGAGGCGATCCTCATCAACACCGCCCGCGGCGGCATCGTGGACGAGACCGCGCTCGCCGCGGTGTTGCGGGCCGGGCGCCTGGCCGGCGCCGGCGTGGATGTGCTCTCGGAGGAACCGCCGGTGCACGGCAACCCGCTCCTGGACCCCAGCATCCCGAACCTCATCGTCACGCCCCACGTGGCCTGGGCCGCCCGCGAGACCCGCCAGCGGGTGGTGGACGAGATGGCACTCAACATCGCCGCGTTCCAGGCGGGTGAGCAGCGTAATAGGGTGACCTGAAGGCCGGTCTAAGGTCGGTCTGATGATAGATTGAGGTGGTCGTTCCAGCCAGGGTTAAGACATGCCGGGATCTGGGTTCCTCTATGAGCCGCGCCACGCACAGCCCTTGAGCCGCGGCCGCTTCCTGTTGCGCCTGCTCAGGCATGCCCTGCTCGCCCAGCTCCTGGTGCTCGTCTCCCTGGGCATCGGCATGTGGGGCTATGGGCGCTTCGAGGGCATGGCCTGGCGCGATGCGTTCCTGAACAGCGCCATGCTGCTGGGCGGCATGGGCCCGGTGAAGACCGAGGGCCTCTCCGACGCCGGCAAGCTGTTCGCCGGCCTGTATGCGCTGTACGCGGGACTCGTGCTCATCGTGATCATCGGCATCATGCTGGCGCCGGTGATCCACCGGGTGCTGCACCTTTTCCATTGGAACGAGGGCCGCGGGTCCTAGGTCTTTCCCATCCATCAACGAGGAGCGAACGATGACCACTGAATACCAGATGCTGGCGTGGACCATGATCCTGGGGCTGGTGCAGCTGACGGTGGCCGTGCTGGCCGCCATCAAGGTGCGCGGCCTGGCCTGGGCGTTCAGCCCGCGCGACGACGAGATGGCACCGCTTCCGGGCGTGAGCGGCCGCCTGGACCGCGCGTTCTACAACCTGCTGGAGACCTTCCCGTTCTTCGCCGCGGCGGTGCTGGTGGCAGGCACCCTGGGCGTGCACAACGCGCTCACGGTATGGGGTTCGATGCTGTACTTCAGCGCGCGGCTCGCTTACATACCGCTCTATGCGGTGGGGCTGCCGGTGGTGCGCACCGGCATCTGGGGCGTGTCGGTGGCAGGCATCGTGCTGGTGCTGGCTGCCCTGTTCTGAGCGCCGCCGTCCCGGGGTGTACTATAATTCTAGTATTCGGGCCCGGCGGGGATGCCGGGCCCGGCTCATCTCACGGGGAGATCCGCCGATGAAGAAGTTCGCGCTGCTCATGCCGCTCCTGGCGCTCGCCGCCTGCACCCTGGCGCCGGAGCGCCAGTTCGAGGACGACCCGCAGGGCCTGGGCCTCTACGTGGCCGCCACCAACATCTACGTGAACACCGCCGTCGGCGTGAAGAACGCCCAGACCGGCGAGCTCATGCAGGTCAAGGTGGTGCACCTCTCCGGCCGCGACGAGGGCTACATGGTCGCCTCGCTGCCGCCGGGCCGCTACTACCTCGAGGCCTACAGCCCCGACAATGCGCGCGTCATCCCGCTGGAGTCGCCGAACGCCTACTTCGAGGTGCAGAACAACTGCTTCAACTACGGCGGCATGTACACCTTCACCGAGGGCCAGGACGGCGGCAGCCACGTGGCGAACGCGAACCGCCTTGAGGACATCGCGAACCTGCCGAAGAAACTGCGCAAGGAGGCCCGCGAGCGGGACATCTGCTCCGCAACCATGGGCCACGACAACGAGCGGCTGAGCGCGGCGGACGTGGCCGGGGTGATCCGCTTCTGACGAGGTGCACCTGAGCCCGGCGCCGCGTCCGCGGCTGCTCCTGCTCACGGCGGCCGCCCTGGCGGCGTTCGCCGCGAACTCGCTGCTCTGCCGCCTGGCGTTGCGCGGCGGCCACGCCGACCCCGCGGCCTTCACCTGCATCCGCGTGCTCTCCGGTGCCGCAGCCCTGTGGTTGATGCTGCGGCTGCAAGGCCGCGGGCGTCCGGCGGGGGATTGGACCTCGGCGCTGGCGCTGTTCGTGTACGCCATCGCCTTCTCCTTCGCCTACGTGAGCCTGGGCGTCGGGGCGGGCGCACTCATCGCTTTCGGCGCCGTGCAGTTGAGCATGCTCGGCATAGGCTGGTGGAAGGGCGAGCGGCCCGGCCCGGCGCAGCTCGCCGGCCTCGCGCTCGCGCTGGCTGGCTTGATCTACCTCGTGATGCCGGGCCTGGCGGCACCGGATCCCCTGGGCGCCATGCTCATGGCTGTCGCCGGCGTGGCCTGGGGCGTGTATTCCCTGCTGGGGCAGGGCAGGGGCGACCCAGTGGCCGTGACGGCGGGCAACTTCCTGCGCGCCGCACCCTTCGCGCTGCTTTCCCTGCTGCCCTTCCTGTCGCGGCTGCGGGTGGATACGGAAGGCTGGGTACTGGCGCTCTGCTCCGGTGCGCTCACCTCAGGCCTGGGCTACGTCATCTGGTACGCCGCGCTCAAGGGCCTCACCGCCATCCGCGCCGCGGTGGTGCAGCTCAGCGTGCCGGTGATCGCGGCCTTCGGCGGGGTGGTGCTGCTCGCCGAACCGCTCACGCCGCGCCTCGTGGGCGCTTCCCTCGCGATCCTCGGAGGCATCGCACTGACGGTGCTCGTCCGCCGCCGCGCCTGAGTGGCACACTAGCGGGATGCTGTACCGCATCCTCGTCGATCTGGTCGTGCTGCTGCATCTCGCCTATATGGTCTTCGCCATCTTCGGGGGTCTGCTGGTGCTGCGCTGGTGGCGGCTCGCCTGGCTGCACCTGCCGGCCGTGGTCTGGGCGGCGCTGGTGGAACTCTATGTGCGCTACTGCCCGCTCACGCCGCTGGAGAACCGCTTGCGGGCGCTGGCGGGGGAGCGGACCTACGAAGGCGGCTTCATCGCCCACTACATCACGCCGTCCCTCTACCCGCCGGGCCTAGAGCCCTGGATGCAGGATACCCTGGGTACGCTGCTGGTCATTTGCTACGCCGTGATCTACGTTGTCGCCTGGCGGCTGCATCAAAGGCGCAAGCGAGAGGGGGGATCCGGATGAGATGGCGGGTGATCCGCACCGCGCTCGCGGCATTGCTGATGCTGACATTCAGCCTGCTCAGCGTCTGGGACCTGGAGAACCGCTGGGCCGACAGCGCGGGCTTCGGCCAGCTGTTCTCCAACTGGGTGCAGAGCGCCTGTGCGCTGCTGGGTCCTGCCGCCATCGCCGGCATCTTCATGCGGGCCCGCTGGCTCCGGCCGGTGCTCTTGGCTTGGGCCGGGACGCTGTTGCTCACGGGCGCCACGGCGCCCATGATCTGGGGCGGGCAGGGGATCGGCGCCTGCCTGATCGCGGCAGCAGTCACGGGAGCGATCGCAGCAGCAGTGGTGGCGCTCGCCGGGTGGCGGCGCCCGGCGTGAATCAGCCGTGCATGTAGTCGAAGCAGTGCCGGTTCCAGTCGATCTTCTGGGCATCCTTCGGCACGGACGTCTTCGGCAATAGCATCAGGTCGGAGTAGTAGGTGCTCAGGGTGAAGCGCTTGCGGTATTCGCCCATGTACTTCTTCTTGTCGGAATCGCTGCCGCCCCAGGCCGCGTCCAGGAACTTCCAGGCCGGCTCCGGGTTCCCCGTGTACAGGAGGTCCGTGGCGTAGTACCACATGCCCATGGGCTGTTCTTCCTGGTTGTGCCAGTCCCGGCTCTTCTTGAACAACGCCGCGCATCTCTCCACCTCGCCCGGCGCCGGGCGGTTCGCCCGCATCAGCGCCCGGTCCGGGCGGAAGCGGCCCCCCTGGTAGCTCAGGAATACCCTTCCGGCCGGCGAGCCGATGAAGCGCGATGGGAAGTAGGAGAACGCACTGTAGTCCGAGGTATAGAGCACCAGGCTCTTGATGCCCTTGCGCTTCACGAACGCGGACTCGTCTGCGTCCAGGAGCGGCAGGCTCTGGAGCTTCTTGAAGGTCTTCTTGCCGAGCTGGAACAGGTGGAAGGTGAAGCAGCAATGCCCGTCGCCGGACCACTCCGAGACCAGCAGGTCCGGCACGCCGTCCCCGGTGAGGTCGACCCCCGGCTTCGCCTTCACGCTGTCCGGCGCCTGGTTCTGCTCGTAGGGGTAGCCGATGGCGAAGCTCCAGCCCATCTGCCGGTACACGGGCTTGCCGTGCTTCAGGATCTCGAGGCCCGAGCGGTCCGTGAACACCGGTACCGCGCCGCAGTCCTTGGCGTCATAGACGCGCACCTCGTAGTCCTCGAACTTCGCCTGGGATTCCATGAGGTGCGGGTAGGCGAAGATGCCCTTGGCGGGGTTCGATACGTCGCAGGACGCCGCCGCGGGCCGCGCCGCGAGGAGGCTCGCGGCCAGCGCGATGAACAACAGCAGTGTCCGGGTCGGTGCGGTCATGCGAAAGATGTAAAGAAACGGAATGAAGGGGACAGGTTCTTAGTTATGGCTGCAGCGTACTACGGGGCCCCCCGTTTTAACCGCGCGCGCTAACTGTCACGTAGCGTCTCCACCGGCGGTGCCTTGAGCACGCCGCGGGTGGCGAGGAGGCCGCTCAGGGCCACGATGAAGGTGCCCGCCAGGAGGCCCGCCGCCCACACCCGCCAGTCCGGCGTGTAGGGCAGGCTGAAGATCCGCACCGCCAGGATCCAGGCCACCAGCGTCGCCGCCAGCGCCCCCAGCAGGCCCGCCGTGAACCCCAGCGCCGCGTACTCCGCGGCGGCGGCGGAACTCACGCGCCGGCGCGAGGCGCCCAAGGCGCGCAGCACCGCCGCCTCGAAGCGCCGCTCGTCCCGGGTCGCCTGCACCGCCGCCAAGAGCACCACGATGCCGGCGCCGAGGGTGAACAGGAAGACATATTCCACCGCGAGGGAAGCCTCGTCCATGAGCCGGCGCACCTGTTGCATGATCGCGTCCACGTCGAACAGCGTGAGGGAAGGCAGCGCGCGGATCAGGTCCGCCAGCATGGCGGCCTTCTCCGCCGGCAGGTAGACGCTGGTGATCCAGGTGCCGGGGTGGTTCTCCAGCGCGCCCGGTGAGAGCTCCACGAAGAAGTTCGGCTGGAACGAGTCCCAGCGCACCTTGCGGATGCTGGCCACGGTCACCGCCACCGGCGTGCCGGCCACGTCGAAGGTCAGCCGGTCGCCGGGCTTGAGCTTGAGGCTCGTGGCGAACTCCTCGGTCACGGAGGCGAGCGGCTGCTTGGCCTCGTCCCCCTCCCACCACTTGCCGGCGGTGAGCGTGTTCGCCGGCGGCAGGTCATAGGACCAGCTCAGGTTCTGCTCCCGCTGGGCGAAGCGGCGCGCGTCCTCGGTCTCGAAGCGCATGCCCGCCACCGGCTTGCCGGCGATGTCCGAGAGGCGTGCCCGCACGAAGGGATAGAGGCGGGGCGCCGGCACGCCGCGGTCGGTGAAGAACTTCGTCACCGTGGCGCGCTCGTCCGGCTGGATGTTGATGATGAACTGGTTCGGCGCGTCGTCCGGGAGGCTGGTGCGCCAGCTGCTCAGCAGGTCGGCCCGCACCAGCGCCAGCAGGAGCAGCACCATGAGGCCGATGCCGAACGCCACCATCTGGATCACGGTGTCGCGCCGGTGGCGGTTGAGGTTCGCGAGGCCATAGCGCCAGCCGGCACCGCCGCCTCTGCGCAGGCGCTTGAGCAGGAACAGCATGCCGAAGGCGCCGAGGCCCAGCAGCAGCACCGTCAGGGCCAGGCCCAGCAGCACCGCGAGCGCGAGGCCGAGCGTCTTCACCTGCCACAGGGTGATGCCGAAGCTCGCCGCCACCGCCGCGCCGTACACGGCGAAGCCACGCACCGGCGGGGGCGCGAGGTCGCGCCTGAGCACACGCGCCGGCGGTGTGTCGCCGAGGCGCATGAGCGGCGGCAGCGCGAAGCCGAGCAGCAGCACCAGTCCCAAGCCCAGCGCCGCGAGTGCCGGCGTCACCGGCGCCGGCGGCATCTGGGCCGGCAGGAGGTCCCGCACCGCCGCCACCAGGCCGTACTGTGCGAGGTAACCCAGTGCCACGCCGGCGAGGCCGGCCGAGAGGCCGAGCCACAGGAGTTCCAGGAGCAGCACGCCTTGCACGCGGCGGCGCGTGAGCCCCAGGCACTTCAGCACCGCGGCGGTGTCGGTGTAGCGCAGCGCGTAACGGCGCGCCGCCAGTACCACCGCCACCGCGGAGATGAGCGCGCTCACCAGCGCCGCCAGCGCGAGGAAACGCTGGGCCCGGTCGATGGCGTTCACGAGCTCGGGGCGGCCGTCGCGGGCGTCTTGCAGGCGCACGCCGGCGGGCAGGGCGGTACGCCAGCGCGCTTCCAGCGCCGCCACCGTGTCCTGATCGCCGGAGACGAGCAGCTTGTGCTCGACCCGGGAATAGGCGTTGACGAGCCCCGTGGCCGGAACGTCGGCCAGGTCCATCACCACCTTGGGCTCCAGTGCAGCGAAACCGAAGCCGCCGTCGGGGAGATATGCGGTGGCGGCGCCGACGCGCATCCGGACATTGCCTACAGCGAGCGCGTCGCCCACCGCGAGGCGCAGCGACCCCAGCACCCGCGGCTCGGCCCAGAGCGTGCCGCGGGCAGGGATGTCCTCCGCCGTCCGCGACACGCCGAAGGCCTGCTGGCTGAGGCGCACCTTGCCGCGCAGGGGGTACCCCGCGCTCACCGCATGCACGTCCACGAGCTGGGTGTCCTGGCCGTTGAGCAGCACGGTGTTGAAGTCCAGCACCGGCACGGTGAGTGCGCCGGCGGCGCGCGCCTCCTGTTCGAAGCGGAGCGGCAGCGGTTCGCCGCTCGCTAGCACCAGGTCTGCCGCCAGGCTCTCGCCGGCCTGCTGCACCACCGCGGTACGCACGCGGCCGGTGAAGAAGCCCACCGCCGAGACCGCGGCCAGGGCCAGCGCCAGCGCCGCCGCCATCACGCCGTACTCGCCGCTCTTCCAGCCGCGGCGGAACTGGCGCGCCGAGAGGCGCAGCAGCGTCATGCCTCCGGCTCCAGCCGCCCGGCGTGCAGGCGCAGCACCCGGTCGCAGCGCCCCGCCAGTTCCTGGTCGTGGGTCACGAGCACCAGCGTGGTGGCGCGTTCGGCGTTGAGCTTGAACAGGAGGTCCACGATCACCTGGCCCGTGACGGCGTCCAGGTTGCCGGTGGGCTCGTCGGCGAACAGGAGATGCGGGCGGGTGGCGTAGGCGCGGGCGATGGCCACGCGCTGCTGCTCGCCGCCGGAAAGCTTCTGCGGGTAGTAGCGGGCGCGGGCGCCGAGGCCCACCGCTTCCAGCACCTCCCGCGCCGCCGCCTCGGCGCCGCTGCCATCGCCGAGCTCCAGCGGCAGCATGACGTTCTCCAGGGCCGTGAGCCCGGGCAGCAGGTGGAAAGACTGGAACACGAAGCCGATCTCTCGTGCGCGCCGCTCGGCCCGCGCGTCCTCGTCTAGGCTGCTGAAGGGCTCGCCGTCCAGCCACACCTCGCCGGAGCTCGGCACGTCCAGCCCGGCCAAGAGGCCGAGCAGCGTGGACTTGCCGGAACCGGAGGGCCCGACGATGGCGACGGATTCACCGCGGCGTATCGCCAGGCTCACGTCGTCCAGAATGGTCAACACGCCGTCGGGGCTGCTAACCTGTTTGCTGAGATGGGCGGCGAACAGCAACGCGTCGCCGGTGGAGACCTTGGACATGTCGAGACGCATCCTTCTTCTTGTGGTCCTGTGGCTCGCGCCGCTGGCGTCGCAGGCGCAACCCGCGCACACGCTGCTGGTGATGGGCGACAGCCTGAGCGCCGCCTTCGGCATAGACACCGACGAGGGCTGGGTGGCGCTGCTGGACGCACGGCTCCAGGCCCAGGGCTATGACTATACCGTGGTCAACGCCAGCGTCGCGGGCGAGACCACCTCCGGCGGCCTCACCCGCCTCACCGAGGCGCTGGCGCGCCACAAGCCCGGCATCGTGGTGGTGGAGCTCGGCGCGAACGACGGCCTGCGCGGCACCCCCATCGAGGTCATGCAGGATAATCTGGGGAAGATGGTGGCGCTTTCAAGGCAGGCGGGCGCGAAAGTCCTGCTGGTGGGCATGCTGTTGCCGCCCAACTACGGCGCCATCTACACCCGCGACTTCCGCGCCGCTTACACGGCGGTGGCGAAGCGATACAAGACGCCACTGGTGCCGTTCCTGCTGGACGGCGTGGCCCAGCACCGGGAGTTGATGCAACCGGACGGGCTGCATCCCCTGGCCGGTGCCGAGCCCCATGTGCTGGACAACATCTGGCCCTATCTCGCGCCCATGCTGCAGAAGCCGGCCCGCAGCTACCAATGAAATGGGCCGCGCGAGCGGCTAGACTGGCGTCCTCTCCAGGCCACACCTGACGCCATGCAGACGCTCCCCAAGTCGGCGGTCCACGGCGCCGTCCCCCTGCTCGGTCTCGCGGCCTTCGTGGCCGGCGTGCTGCTGGTGCGCGCACTCGCGCCCTGGGACGAGGTGGCGTTGGCCGGGCTCCTGCTGGTGGCGGTGGTGGGCGCGGCGCTCATCGGTGTCGAGTTCCTGGGGACGCGGGCGGACACCGGCCTGGACGCGGTGCACCACGCGCCTTCCCTCGAGCGCACCGCGGTCAAACTCCTGGGGCTCCTGGGCACGCTCGCGTTCCTGGCGCTGGGCTATCTGCTGTTTCCCGTGTACAGCGACCCCTTGTACGGCCCGTTCTTCGCGATGCTGCCTTGGCTGGTGCCGGCTTGGCTCGTGGCGGCGGTGCCTTACTTCTATCTCGTGGACCGCCGCATGCGCGAGCCCCACGACGGCTACTGGCAGATGGGACAGCTGCTGCGCCTGCGCTGGCGCGAGGTGGACCGTGCGATCTTCGCGCAGCACGTGCTCGGCTGGCTGGTGAAGGGCTTCTTCCTGCCGCTGATGTTCGGCTACCTCGGCATGGGCCTGGAGAAGGTGCTGGACTACGAGCCCGGGCTGCCGGACGAGTCCCGGTCCTGGTACGTCCTCGCCAGCAACGGCATGTATTTCGCTGACGTTACGCTCGCGGCCGTGGGCTACCTCGCCACGCTGCGCATCGCCGGCAGCCACATCCGCAGTGCGGAGCCCACCCTGCTCGGCTGGGCGGTGGCGCTGGCCTGCTACCAGCCGTTCTGGGGCATGCTCTCGGAGCGCTACCTCGCGTACCGCGGCGCGCATGACTGGCAGGATTGGGCCGCCGGCATCCCGGCGCTCTATATAGGATGGGGCGGCGTGATCCTGCTGCTGACGGCGGTGTACCTGTGGGCCACGCTCGCGTTCGGCTGCCGCTTCTCGAACCTCACCCACCGCGGCATCCTCACCAACGGGCCCTACCGCTTCAGCAAGCATCCGGCCTACCTCGCCAAGAACCTGTCCTGGTGGCTGATCGCGGTGCCCTTCCTGGCGGAAGGCGGCGCTTGGGACGGCGCGCTGCGCTGCCTGATGCTGCTCGGCGTGAACGCGCTCTACTGGCTGCGCGCCCGCACCGAGGAGCGTCACCTCTCCCGGGACTCCGTCTACGTGCAGTACGCGCTGTGGATGGAGGAGCATGGATTCCTGCGTCCCGTGACGCGGCTGCCAGGGCTGGGTTTCCTGCGCTACCGCGTGCCCGCGCCATGACGCCGCGTCCACTGGCTCTCGGCGTCTACGGCGCGGGCATCCTGTTCTGCCTCACCCCTTGGGCCTCGCCCGGCCTCGCGCTGGCGTTCGGCCTCGCGTTCGCGCTGCTGGCGGACAACCCCTACCGGGAGAGCGGCTCGGAGTATGTGCGGTGGCTGCTGCAGGGCTGCGTGGTCCTGCTGGGCTTCGGCGTGGACCTGGGCGCGGTGATCCGCGTCGGCGGCCAGGGTCTCCTGTTCGCTGCCGCCACCATCGTGGGCACCTTCGCGCTCGGCTATGCGCTCGCGCGGATCCTGCGCATCAACCTCAAGACCTCGCTGCTCATCTCCGCCGGCACCGCCATCTGCGGCGGTTCCGCCATCGCCGCCGTGGGCAGCGCCGTGGATGCGGACAAGGGCGAGATGTCCGTCGCCATCGGCACTGTGTTCCTCCTGAACGCGGTGGCGCTGTACCTGTTCCCGCCTCTCGGCCACGCGCTGCACCTATCCCAGAGCCAGTTCGGCACCTGGGCCGGCGTCGCGATCCATGACGTCTCCTCCGTGGCTGGCGCGGCCTCCGCCTACGGCGAGGAGGCCTTGCGGGTGGCCACGGTGGTGAAGCTCTCGCGGGTGCTGTGGATCGTGCCGGTGACGTTCGCGGCGGCGCTGCTGTTCCCGCGCGCCGGCGGCGCGCGCGCGCGGCGCCTGCCGCTGCCCTGGTTCATCCTGGGATTCCTGGGGGCCTCGGCCCTGGGGAGCCTCCTGCCGGCGCTGCAGCCGGCGGTGCCATGGCTGGTGCGCGCGGCGCGCGCCGGCTTCGCGGTCACCCTGTTCTGCATCGGCGCCGGGCTCTCCCGCGCGGCCTTGAAGCAGGTGGGCTACCGGCCGCTCCTGCAGGGCGTGTGCCTGTGGGCTTTCATCAGTGCCGTGGCGCTTGGGGTGGTGCTGCAGCTAGGGGCGTGAGCCGGGGGCCATGCAGCCCTTCGCCCAGTCGATGATGTGCTTCACCCGCGGCGTCACCAGGGACAGGGCTTCGTCCAGGTCCACCCAGCGGTACTCCATATGCTCGTGGATGCCGGTCTGGGGGTTGGGCGTGAGCGCCACTTCCGATTGCCCGGTGCGGGCCAGGTAATAGCGCGCCACCTTGCCGCGGGCGTAGGGCGCGGTCTCGCGGTAGACCTCGCCCCAGGCGAAATCCAGGGAGGCGATGCCCGTCTCCTCCGCCACCTCGCGGCGCGCGGCCTCCAGCGGCGTCTCGTCCGCCTCCACCATGCCCTTGGGGAAGTCCCAGTGCTTGTAGGCGCGCAGCAGGAGATAGAGCGGCCCTTCCGCGGTGTCGCGGACCACCACCACGCCGGCCGACAAGCGTCGCTTCGCGTCCATGGGGAGGCGTGCCGCCCTCAGGCGGCGTCGGCGGCCAGTTGCTTGCGGTACTGGGACAGGTCCCGCACCGATTCGAGCTTCACCTGCAGGATGAGCGAGAGGCTCTGCAGGATGCGGGCGATCACCTTCTCCTGCCAGCTGCGGTCGAAATGGATCTGCTCGTTGAGCCAGTGCTCCATCCAGCCCGGGTCCGGGACGTGGTCCTGCACCCGGTCCTTGGGATAGAGCGCCTTGTTCACGTGCAGGTTGGTGGGATGCAGCGCGTTGCCGGTGCGGATGCTCGCCATCAGCACGCCCATCTTGGCGAAGGCCAGGCGCGCCGCGTCGCCCTGCTGTTCCACCGCGCGCTCCATGAAGCGGCGGTAGCAGCCGCCGTGGCGCGCCTCGTCCTGGGAGATGACGTCGTAGATGAACTTGATCACGGGTTCCGTGTGCCACTGCGAGGCGCACTGGTACCAGTGGGTGAGACGGATCTCGCCGCAGAAGTGCATCATCAGGGTCTCGAGCGGCGGCGCCGGGTCGAACTCGAAGCGCACCGCGTGCAGCTCCTCCTCGGTGGGCAGGAGGTCCGGGCGGAAGCGGCGCAGGTACTCCTGCAGCACCAGCGAGTGCTTCTGCTCCTCGTAGAACCAGATGGACATGAACGCGGAGAAGTCCGAGTCCCCGCGGTTGTCGCGCAGGAACATCTCGGTGGCGGGCAGCGCCGACCACTCGGTGATCGCGTTCATCTTGATGGTCTGGGCCTGCTCGTCGCTGAGGAGGCTGGGATCGAAACGGTCCCAGGGGATGTCCTTCTCCATGCTCCAGCGCAGTCTTTCCAGTGAACGGAACAGCTCGGGATAAAGCATCGTATGTCTCGCTTGTGCGGTGTCCTGCCGGTCATACGGACAGCCTCGGGCAGCCGGAGGCAGGAGCGATAGCTACATTCTATGCACTCGAGGGTATCCCTGCCGCATGTCCGTTTCGCGGCAGTCGGTCCCGGTGAAAAACCCAATGGCGACAGGCGCTTAGCTGTAGGGCTAGAATGTCTCCGTGAAGAACCTTCTCGCGATCCGCCACGTCCCCTTCGAAGACTTGGGTTCCCTCGCGCCCATGCTGGCGGAGAAGGGCTACGCCATCCGCTACGTGGACGCGCCCACCGCGGACTTTCTGCTGCTTGCCAAGGGCAGTTGGGACCTCCTGGTGGTGCTGGGCGGACCCATCGGCGTGGACGACATGGAGGACTACCCCTTCATGGCCCCGGAACTCAAGTTCATCGAGACGCGCCTCAGGGCCGCGCTGCCGACGCTCGGCATCTGCCTCGGCAGCCAGTTCCTGGCGAAGGCGCTGGGCGCCACTGTGCGGAAGGGGGAATGCATGGAGATCGGCTGGAAGCCGCTTACGCTCACGCAGGCGGGACAGAGCTCGCCCGTCCGGCACTTCTCGGGGCCGGTGCTGCACTGGCACGGCGACCAATTCGATCTGCCGAAGGATGCCCTGGCGCTCGCCGCCACCGACCTCACGCCCTGCCAGGGCTTCAGCTGGGGCCGTGCGCTCGCGCTGCAGTTCCACCCGGAGGTGACAGCGCGGGGGCTGGAGCAGTGGTACGTGGGGAACGTGGGCGAGATCCGCGAGCAGGGTCTGACGCCCGCGGGCCTGCGCCGTGACGCGGAGCGCCATGCACCTGCCATGGAGCGGCAAGCCGCGGCGATGTTGGGGGACTGGCTCGCGCTGCTCGGCTAGAGCTTCAGGATCACGATCTGCGGCTCGATGCGGATGTCGGTCTTCAGGCTGTTCGCGATGAAGCAGTGGCCATGGGCCAGGTGCACCAGATTCTCCACCGTGCCGGGATCCGCCGGGCCGTCGATCACGATGCGCGGCCTGAGCATGATGCGTGCGATGCGCATGGGCTTGTCCTGCTCCGGCATCACGCCCTCGGCGTGGTCCTCGTACTCCACCACGTTGAGGCGCTTGCGTGCCGCCACCGCCAGGAACGACAGCATCTGGCAGGAGGCGGCCGCCATCACCAGGAGCTGCTCCGGGTTCAGGAGCTTGGGGTCGCCGCGGTAGTGCGGGTCGGAGGAGAGCGTGAGCTCGCCCTCGGCCGGCGGCGCGGCCGCCACGTGCTCGCGGGTATAGGCCTCGTAGCCCTCGCCGGTGCTGCCCTTCCAGCGGCAGTCCACGGTGTAGATGTGGTCGCGGGTCTCGGCCATGTTGCCTCCTAGCGGTTCAGGCGCCGCATCAGCGGGAAATACAGCGCGTAGGGAAGGACGCGCAGCAGCTTCAATATGAACACGAAGCGGGTGGGGAAGGCGATCTCGAACTTCCTGGCGCGGATGCCCCGGTACAGCGCCTCGGCCGCATCGTCCACCTGCATCAGGAACGGCATCGGGAAGGCGTTGTGCTCCGTGAGCGGCGTGGCCACGAAGCCCGGGTTGCACACCGAGAGCGTGAGGCCGGCCCGGGCGAACATGCCCTTCATGGACTCGGCGAGGTTGATGAGCGCCGCCTTGGTGGGACCGTAGGCCGCCGCCAGCGGCAGGCCGCGGTAGCCCGCCACGCTCGCCACCAACACCATGTGCCCGGCGCGGCGCGCGCGCATCGCCGGCAAGAGCGCGTCCATGCAGTTGACGACGCCCAGGAAGTTCACCTGCATGTGCTCGGCGAAGATCTCGCCCTTGAAGGTGTCGAGCTTCACGGAGCGGTACATGCCGGCGTTGAGCACCGCCAGCGCCACGGCGCCGTGGGCGCCCTCGATGCCGGCCACGGCGCGGCGCACCGCCGCGAGGTCGGCCACGTCCAGCGGCCAGGGGAAGATGGCGCCCGGCGCCTGCGACGCGGTCTCCACCAGCGGCTCGGGACGGCGTCCCGACACCACCACGCGCCAGCCGTCGGCGGCGAGCCGGAGCGCGAGCGCCCGGCCGATGCCGGTGCCGCCGCCGGTGATCCAGGCCAGTTTCTGTCCAGTCTCCATGTCCCGATATTGTAAGGCCCCGCCGGCTCGCCCCGCGCGGCCTGCGGTATGATTCGGCAAAAGCAAGGATGGGGTGGACGTGGAAAAGCTCTGGCTCAAGCAGTATCCCGCCGGCACGCCCGCTGAGATCGATACGGGCCGCTACGCCTCGGTCAAGCAGATCATGGAGGAGTGCTGCCGCGACTTCGCCGGACTGCCCGCCTACGTGAATATGGGCGTGGCCATGAGCTACGGCGAGCTGGACCGCGAGAGCGCGAAGTTCGGCGCCTGGCTCCAGCAGGAGCGCGGCTTCAGGAAGGGCGATCGCGTCGCCATCATGATGCCGAACCTGCTGCAGTATCCGGTGGCGTTGTTCGGCGTGCTCCGTGCCGGCCTCACTGTGGTGAACGTCAATCCGCTCTACACCGCACGCGAGCTGGAGCACCAGCTCCGGGACTCCGGCGCCCGCGGCATCGTGATCCTCGAGAACTTCGCCCACACCCTGCAGGACGTGAAAGGCTGCGATGCGCTCGACACCGTGGTCACCACCCAGATCGGCGACCTGTTCCCCAACCCCAAGCGCGCGCTGGTCAACCTCGTGGTGAAGCGCGTCAAGAAGATGGTGCCGCCCTGGCAGCTCCCGGGCAGCGTGGATTTCCGCGACGCACTGGCGGCCGGCGCGCGCTACAAGCTCGAGCCCGTGGACCTCGGCCACGACGATGTGGCGTTCCTGCAGTACACCGGCGGCACCACCGGCGTGTCCAAGGGCGCGATCCTCAGCCATGGCAACATGACCGCGAACGTGCTGCAGGCCGCCGCCTGGCTCGGCAAGGGCCTCACGCCCGGCACCGAGATCGTGATCACCGCGCTGCCGCTGTACCACATCTTCTCGCTCACCGCTAACTGCATGGTGTTCATGACGCTCGGCGGCAAGAACATCCTCATCACCAACCCGCGCGACATGAAGGACTTCGTGAAGACGCTGGGTAAGTATCCCTTCAGCGTCATCACCGGCGTGAACACCCTGTTCAACGGCCTGCTGCACGCCCAGGGTTTCGCCGAGCTGGATTTCTCCCATCTGAAGCTCGCGCTGGGTGGCGGCATGGCGGTGCA
>DATAHN010000151.1:0-8154 GCA_036263155.1 Gammaproteobacteria bacterium
CGGTAGAGGCAGCGCGCGTGCTTGCGGCGGGACCACTTGTCCACGGTCGGCAGCAGCACTTCGAAGCCGCTCGCCGCCAGCTGCTGGTACACGGATTGCTCGCAGTTGCTCTTGGTCCAGAGCACGTGCCACTGCGGACCCAGGCCGACGGTAACGTCCGCCCAAGCTTTCTCCTGTCGCTCACTGGCTGAATACGACAAAGCTTCGCCCCTTCGGTTCTCTCCTGAGGAGAACCATGAAGTCATCCCACGTTGCTGGTCTTGCTGCGACGCTCATTCGCGTCCCGGAGCGAGGTTTTTGTGCTCCGGCGCATCTCGATCCCACATCCTCGTCGCGGACCATTACCCCATTTACGGGATGAGTATCCAATCGGGGAAACACCCACTTTGCCACGGTAGAAAACCTTCACTGACGTATCCGTTACACGACGTTCAAATATGCCGAGCGTTCATGCGCATCAATGCTGCTTGACGTTCGTAGCGCGACATCATGGCAGGCAGGATCTCGGGCAAGGGCATATCGCTCCGTGAACAGGCGACGAGTTGACTTAAATGCGCATGCCAGCCCGCACCGACCTTCGAGATCAGCTTGGGCGAAAGACCGGAGTGAATCAGCTTCAGCTGCGTGCTCTCCTCACGCTCCATCAGCGTGAAGCTCACGGACGTGTGAGCGGAGCCGAAGTGGGGCTTCTGCACGTCGCGCGAAGCGTCCATCCAGGAGTATGCGAGCAGGCGGTACGGCTCGTAGCGCGCCACCATGCCGTGCACCAGCGCGCCCCCGCTGGAGCGCACCGGTGCGTCTGATTTCTGGAAACGCAGCTTCACCCGGCCGCCGGTGCGTGGCTCGATCGAGCCTTCTGCGAGCCAGGCGCGCAGGCCTTCCGGCTGCGTCAGGTAGTACCAGGCGCGGTCCGCCGGACCGCTCAGCTCGCAATCGAGGCTGACGGTGTGGATATCGATGATGAGCCCAAGGTTGATCATGGTGATCCCTCCATGGATGGGTGATGTCGCGTCCTGCGGAGCCTGTCAGATGTGTCGTTTAACTTTCTACGCGCAGCATCGCAAGCACGGGGGTTTCAGACCATCGGGTATTACCCCCAAACCGTCGCGGTAATTCACGCAGGTTAAATCGTCGCGATGGCCTGAGGTCTATACGTGCCGCGAATGCGGGTTTTACCGGATTCGGTACTGCGTCGCAGCGGATTATGGTTCTCTGCACGACCTTCTCCTGGATGGGGAATTAACATGGATCAGCAGCCAGGGATCACGGCGCAGCCGAGCGCGCGCAAACCCCACCCCGCGTTGCTCGCGGACGAGCCCGACACGATCCCGTTGCGGGATTCCGCTGCGGCGACCTGCCTCGGCGCACCACCCTACCCCCGCTTCCCCTTGCCGGAATCGCTCGGCGCCGAGTGGGATGCGCTCGCCATGCGCCTCTCGGCCGTGCCTTACCTGCAGCTCGGCTGGGCGGAAGCCTGGTGCCGCGCCTTCAGCACCGGGGAACCGGAACTGCGTACCCTCTGGCGCGGCGGGCGGCTGGCGGCGGTGATGCCGATGGTGCGGCAACGTAAGCGGCTCGAATCGGCCGCCAACGACCACACGCCGGGTTTCGGCCTGCTGGCGGAGGACCGGGCCGCGGGTCTCGCCCTCGCGCGCGGTCTGTTCGAGGACCGGCCCCTGCACATCTCGCTCGCCGCGCTCGATCCAGCCGGTGAGACGCTGGCGGTGTGCCGGCAGGCGGCGGAGGAAGCCGGATACCGCACCTTCATCCGGCCCGGCGAGCGGTCCCTGTACCTGGAGACCGATGACGGCTGGGACGGCTACCAAGCCGGGCTCGGCCGCAACCTGCTGCGCAACCTCAAGCGCGCACGCCGGCAGCTCGGCCAGGAAGGCGAGGTCACGATGGAGGTGGTCACGGGTGGCGAGCAACTGGACGAGCGCCTGCGGGAGGCGTTCCTGGTGGAGGCCCAGAGCTGGAAGGGCGACGCCGGCACCGCGATCCAGTCGCACCCCCGCACGCACCGTTTCTATACCGCAGTGGGCCGCTGGGCCGCCGAACGAGGTAAGTTGCGCCTCTACCTGCTGCGCGTCGGGCGGCGGCCGCTCGCGATGTATTTCGCACTGCTGGACCAGGGCGTGTGCTACCTGCACAAGGGCGGCTACGACCCGGCCTTCGGGCGCCACTCACCCGGCAAGCTGTTGATGCACGACATGCTGAAGGATTGCTTCGAAAATGGCGTCACGCGCGTCGAGTTCAACGGCGACGCTGAACCGTACAAGTTCTGCTGGGCGGGGGCGGTGCGTGAGTATCAGCGACTGGAGGCTTTCGCTCCCACCATGGCTGGCCAGCTCGCCTGGGCGGCGTTCACCTACAGCCGGCCCGTGACGAACCATCTGCGCCTTGGGCTGGGATTCGAGCGGGATTAGGATAGGCGGGTAGCCACCCGCCTGCGTATATCAGCGGGTGGGTTTGGGCCGCAGGGTGCTGCGCACGGTGACGGGGTTCATCTGGCTGTCGTCACGCCGTTCGTGCTTGGTCATGTACATGAGCTGGTCGGTACGAGTGATGAGCAGCGGCACGCTCTCGTGGCTGTCCGCCTCGCACACGCCGGTGGAGACCGAGAGTATCTGCCCATGGGTGCTGCGCTCGCCCACCGCCGCCTCGATGCGCCGCGCTACTTCTTCCGCCACCGGCAGCCGCGTCTGCGGCAGCAACACCGCGAACTCGTCGCCCCCCAGCCGGTACACGATGTCGGACTTGCGCACCTTGAGCCGGGCCGACAGCGCCACCTGTCTCAGCGCCTCATCGCCCGCCGTATGCCCATAGACGTCGTTGATCACCTTGAGGCCGTCCACGTCGAACAGGATCAGGCAGTAGGGCTGCTGGTGGTTGACCTGCTCCTTCTTGAGCATGCGCGCATGCTCCTCGAAGGCGCGCCTGTTGAGGAGTTCGGTCAGCGCATCCTCACGGCTCTCTCGGATGGCCTGGTCGTACTGGCGCGCGTTCTGGATCGCGGAGCCCACCAGGTCCGCGAAGATCTGGATGGTCTCCTCGTCCTCCTCGGTGAAGGCATCCGGCGACTGGGAAGCCACATGCAGCACTCCCGCCACTTCCCGCCGTGGATCGAAGGCGAAAGGCGCGCTCACACTGGAACGGGTACCGCTGCGGGACGAGACCCGCCGCAGGGTCTGGTCCGCCAGTTCCTCACCGGTGCAACGCACCGCATGCTTTAGCCTGACCGCATGGCTCGGGGAGCCATTGCCGAGCGGAAGTTCCAGCATGGCGAAGCCCAGGATGCCGACGGCGGACTTGGCGCTCAGGCGTTGGTTCTCGACCATGAAGATGGTGGCGCCGTCGGCGCGGGTGAGCCTTGCACACTCCTCCGCCACCACGTCCATCACCGCCTGCAGGCTGCCGGACACGGCCATGACCTTGCTGATGCTGGCGATGATCTCCAGTAGCCGCTCCCGGCTCACTTGCTGGCCTACCGCCAGTTCGCCGAGCGGTGTCTCCACCTTCCTCTGCTCAGGCGCTGACATGCATCACTCCCTTGACGGCCGCGAGGCCGCCGAGTGGCGTGCGCAGGAACGCCGGAACTGAACCCGGCTCCTGCCCGTGTTGCGCATCCCTGAGCTGGGCGATCATCTGCGATCCCGGGACCGGCCGGCCGTAGTAATAGCCCTGGGCCTCATCGCAGCCATAGTCCGTGAGCATGCGCGCCTGTGAGTGGGTCTCGACGCCTTCGGCGAGCACCGCGGCACCCAGGTTGTGGCCCAGGGCGATGACCGTCTTGATGAGCTCCTGGCTGTTGCGGCTCTCAGGCAGGTCCACGATGAAGGAGCGGTCTATCTTCAGGCAATCGATCGGCAGCCGCTGCAGACGGCTCAGGGAGGAATAACCGGTCCCGAAGTCATCCAGTGATACGCGCATGCCCGCCTGCTTCACCTGCTGCAGTATCCGCAGGGTGAACTCCTGGTCATTCATGGTCAGGCTCTCGGTGAGCTCCAACTCCAGGTGTCTGGCATAGCAGCGGTCCGGACCCAACGCCTGGTCGATGTGCCGCAAGAAATCCTGCTTCCCGAGCTGGGCATTGGACACGTTCACCGAGACGTTGAGGGGCGGCAGCCCTGCCTGCGTGCATTCCCGCAGGAACGCCACGCTGCGCGCCAGCACCCAGCGCCCGATCTCGACGATGAGACCGGAGTTCTCGGCGATGCCGATGAAAGCGGCGGGCTGAACCAGACCATGGCTGGGATGCTGCCAACGCAAAAGCGCCTCGCAGCCAATGATGCCGTCGCTACCCAGCGCGACCCGCGGCTGGAAGAACAGCAGCAGCTCATCCCGCTCCAGTGCCCGCTTCAAGCCCTTCTCGAGCGTCATGCGGTGGGCGAGATGCCCCGCCGCCTCGCGGGACAGCCGGTTGCTGTGACCTGGGCCGGCCATGGGATGCGACGGCACCTGGGCATGCGAACGGCCTGGGCCGCCGCGCTGCAGGAACAACGCCAGCAACGCGCCCGTGAGGGCCGCCACCAGCGCGCCGCGCAGTGCCAGGAAGTAACCCAGCCATTCGGATCCGGCAACAGCGAGCAGCAACATGTCCGAGAGAGCGATGGCGGCGCCGGCTAGCACCGCGCAGGCAAGCAGCATGCGTGGAGTGCCACGGCGCTCGTATAGCGGACCGAACATGCGGTGGAGGAAAGACGGGTACCCATCCATGGCCACGTCCTTTTTGACGGTTTTTTACCCTGCGTCAATCTATTAGGGATGGCTCATCGGCAGGAATAAGGTAAAGACCCCAATTAGCTATAGGTAAAGACCTTTGGTTTTCCATAACTACGCCAGCCGGGCCAGTTACGGTCAAATCGGGCAGATACACGGATTGCGCCGGGGACTGACTTAGATCATCCCAGCCATCCCCAGTTTGAGCGATGCTCGCGCTGAGATGGAAAAAGGAGCGCTCACATGACCCGCAGAACTGCCCTGCTACTGGTCTTTGGCATCAGCATCGTCGGTGTGCTCTTCTCGGGCACCCTCACCTATCGTGAGTTCGCGGCGCAGGTCTCAGCCTGTGGACCGGTAGGCCAGCCCGGCACGGTATTTGGCTACCCGGCCTGCGTCTATGGGTTGGTGATGTATGCCGTGTTGAGCTTGGTGTCCGCCTGGGGGCTGGCGGCGAAGCGTTGAGGTAAAGTGGCGGAGGGGGTGGGATTCGAACCCACGAACGGTTTCCCGTTGCCGGTTTTCAAGACCGGTGCCATCAACCACTCGGCCACCCCTCCTCCGTCGGAGATTATATGACGGTCATGCCGCCCATGTAGGGACGTAGGGCTGAGGGCACGTGGATCTTGCCCTGCTCATCCTGGCAGTTCTCCATGATGGCGATGAGCGCGCGGCCCACGGCCACACCGGAACCGTTGAGGGTGTGGAGCAGCTCCGGCTTGCCGGTCTCAGGGTTGCGCCAGCGGGCCTGCATGCGGCGGGCCTGGAAGTCAGTGCAGTTGCTGCAGGAGGAGATCTCCCGGTAGCGCTCCTGGCTGGGCAGCCAGACCTCCAGGTCGTAGGTCTTGGCGGCGGCGAAGCCGATGTCGCCGCTGCAGAGCGCCATCACCCGGTAGGGCAGCTCCAGCTTCTGCAGCACCTTCTCGGCGTGCCCGGTGAGTTCCTCCAGAGCCTGGAAGGACTCCCCCGGCTTCACCATCTGCACCAACTCCACCTTCTCGAACTGGTGCTGGCGGATCATGCCGCGGGTGTCCTTGCCGGCGGCGCCCGCCTCAGCGCGGAAGCAGGGCGTATGGGCCGTGTAGCGGCGCGGCAGGCTGGCGGCCTCCAGGATCGCGTCCCGCGCCTGGTTGGTCACTGGCACCTCGGCGGTGGGGATCAAGTAATAGCGCTGCTCGCCTGAGACCTGGAACAGATCCTGCTCGAACTTGGGCAGCTGGCCGGTGCCGCGCATGGAGGCGGCATTCACCATGTAGGGGACGTACACCTCGGCGTAACCGTGCTCGCCGGTGTGCAGGTCCAGCATGAATTGGATGAGCGCCCGATGCAGCCGCGCCACCGGGCCATGCAGCACCGTGAAGCGCGCACCCGTGAGCTTCGCGGCCATCTCCGCGTCCAGGAGCCCCCTCGCCTCCCCCAGGTCCACGTGGTCCTTGGGCTTGAAAGCGAATTTCTTGGGTGTGCCCCAACGGCGGATTTCCTTGTTGGAGTTCTCATCGGCCCCATCCGGCACGCTCTCGTGCAGGAGGTTCGGCAGGCCGAGCTGGATGGACTCGAGCTCCGCCTCGACCTTGGCGAAATCCTCTTCCGCGGCCTTCAACTTGGCGCCCAGCTCGCCCACCTGCGCCATCAGCGGCGCCGTGTCCTGGCCCTTACCCTTGGCCATGCCGATCTCTTTCGAGCGGGCATTGCGCTCGTTACGCAGCTGCTCCATGCGCGTCTGCAGTTCCTTGCGGGAATCCTCCAGCTTGCCGTACGCGCTGGTATCCAGCCTGAAGCCGCGGCGCCCGAGGGCGGCGGCCGTGCCGACGAGGTCATTGCGGAGCAGTTTCGGGTCGATCATGGCGTCGGTTCTTATTTGTCGGTGGTCTTCTTGGCTTTGCGGGCCGCGGCATTGCGAGCCCTCAAGTCAGCCAGCTTCTCGGCGATCTTGATCTCGAGCCCCCGCGGGACGGGATGATAATAGGTTTTCTCCGGCATGTCCTCCGGGAAGTAGCGCTCGCCGGCGGCGAAGGCGTCCACCTCGTCGTGGGCGTAGCGGTATTCCTTGCCGTGGCCCATGCCCTTCATGAGGCGGGTGGGTGCGTTGCGCAGGTGCAGCGGGACCTCGCGGGTGCCGCTTTCCCGCGCATCCTGCATGGCCTCGATCAAGGCCGTCTCCATCGCATTGCTCTTGGGGGCCACCGCCAGATAGACCACCGCCTGGGCCAGGGCCAGCTCCCCTTCCGGGCTGCCGAGGCGCTCTAGCACCTCCCAGGCCGCCAGGGCCAGGTCCAGGCCCCGCGGATCGGCGTTGCCGATGTCCTCGGAGGCCATGCGCACCACGCGGCGCGCTATATATAGAGGATCGCAGCCGCCATCCAGCATCCGGGCCATCCAATATAGGGCGGCATCCGGTGCGGAACCCCGCACCGACTTGTGCAAGGCCGAGATCTGGTCGTAGAAGAGGTCGCCGCCTTTATCGAACCTCCGGACGCCTCCGCTCACGACGTCCTGTACCGCCGCCTCGCCGATGACGCCTTCCTCGGCCAAGTCTGCGGCGATCTCCAGGAGATTCAGGGCGCGGCGCGCATCACCATCAGCCGCTGTGGCCATCAGGTCCCGAAGTTCCGGTGCCATCTTGAGGTTCCGTTCGCCCAAGCCACGCTCGCTATCCGCTAGCGCCGCGTCGATGATGCGGCGGATGTCTGCGACACCCAGCGACTTGAGCACATAGACCCGGGCCCGGGACAGGAGCGCGTTGTTGAGTTCGAAGGACGGGTTCTCGGTGGTGGCGCCGATAAAGGTGAGCGTGCCATCCTCCACATAGGGGAGGAACGCGTCCTGCTGGCTCTTGTTGAAGCGGTGCACCTCATCCAGGAACAGCACGGTGCCGCGTCCGTCCCGCTGCCGCACCTCCCGCGCCTCCTCCACCGCCGCACGCACGTCCTTGACGCCCGCCATCACCGCCGAGAGCGCGATGAAGTGAGCCTTGCAGGTCTCCGCCAGCATGCGCGCCAGCGTAGTCTTGCCGGTCCCGGGCGGCCCCCAGAAGATCATGGAGTGCAGCTGTCCGCTCTCCAGGGCGCGCCTGAGCGGCTTGCCGGTGGCGAGGATGTGGGCCTGGCCGATGAAGTCTTCCACGCGGTGCGGCCGCATGCGGTCCGCCAGCGGGCGCAGCTCAGGCGCGGTGGACATGGGCGTCGATGAGGGAGAGGCGCAGGCGCGCGAGCCAGCGGGCGGGATACCAGAGTCCCACCGCCGCGCCGGCGCAGTCGGCAGCCCAGTCCAGCCACTCGGCGTCACGGCCGGTATAGGCCTGGGCGATCTCGATGAGACCCCCAGCGGCGGCGAAGGCGAGCCCGATCCAGAGCCAGCGGCGCGGCGCGGCGGCGGTGAACCAGGCGGTGAGGATGAGGTAGGCGCTGAAGTGCTCGAGCTTATCCACGTGCATGA
>DATAHN010000152.1:0-6673 GCA_036263155.1 Gammaproteobacteria bacterium
CGCCGAGGCGAATGCCTACACCAGCATCTACGCGGGTGAAGGCCATCACGACGGCAAGGTGCAGGAATACGACTTCACGATCGGCAGCTCCGGCGACAAGGCCGGCGTGACCATGAACGTGACCTACGTGAACCAGCACGAAGTGTGGGCCAGTGCCCGCGAGATCTCGCAGGAGCCGGTGTGGGGCGAGGGTGCGTTCACGGGCAGCGGCGCGACCCCGAACGGCCAGTTCATCACCGTGCCGTTCAACGGCGTATGCGCCGGCAGCGCCACCCTGAACCCGGCCTACGGCACCTGCGACATGACGCTGGTCAGCGGTCCCAAGACCGGCCGGGTGGGGCAGGCCAACGGCCCGTCGCTGGGCAACTTCCGCCAGTTCACCGCCGCGGATACCTACAACTTCGCCCCGTTGAACTACTTCGTGACCCCGAGCGAGCGCACCAGCTTCTATGCCCAGGGCCACTACGACATCGCCGACAACCTGTCGTTCAGCGCGGAACTGGTGTTCAACAAGCGCAACTCCCAGCAGGCACTGGCGTCCTCGCCGCTGTTCCTCGGCCTGGCGGGCGGCACCACCGCCAACGGTTCGCTGATCGGCGTGGGCGCGACCAACCCCTACAACCCGTTCGGCCATGACCTGGTGGGCAACGTCAGCCAGTGGTGCGTGGTGCAGGGCAATTGCGGCACCAACCCGAACGACCTCCTGGTGTTCCTGGGCCGCCGCCCGATCGAGTCCGGCCAGCGCCTGTTCAGCCAGAACGTGGAGACCATGCAGTTCTCCGGCGGGTTCAAGGGCTACTTCAACCTCGGCGGCAACGAGTGGGATTGGGACGTCGGCTACGTCTACGGCAACAACTACGAGACGGACCTGACCACCGGCCTGTTCAACACCGAGCGTCTGGCCACGGCCCTGGATTCCCCGGGTGCCGCGTCCTGCGCCTCGCAGGCGGGCTGCGTGCCGTTCAACATCTTCGGCGGTGCGGGTTCCGTCACCCCGGCGATGCTGAACTATGTGCTGTACGAAGATCACAGCGTGATCTCCGTGAACCAGCGCGACTACACCGCGAACCTGAACGGCTCCCTGGCGGACCTGCCGGCGGGCCCGCTGGGCTTCGCGCTCGGCGCCGAGTACCTGGAGCAGGACGGCTTCTCGCATCCGGATGCGACCACTGCTTCCGGCAACTCTTCGGGCAATGCGACCCAGCCGACCGACGGCCGTACCAAGACCACTGCCGAGTACGTGGAGTTCGACTTCCCGCTGGTGGCGGACGCCCCCGGCTTCAAGATGCTCGACCTCGACGTGGCCAACCGCTGGTCCAAGTTCAAGTGGTTCGGCGGCACCCCCGGTCAGCCGTCCTCCACGGTCGTGCACGATGCCAGTGCGTCCACCGCGCGCGCCGCCCTCAAGTGGCAGCCGATGGATACGCTGCTGGTGCGCGCTTCCTGGTCGCAGGGCTTCCGCGCCCCGAGCGTGAGCGACCTGTTCTTCGGCAATTCTGACTCGTTCCCGGCGGTCTCCGATCCCTGCGCCGTCCCGGGTGCGTTGCCGGCGGGCTGCCCCGCCCGGCATGCCCAGCCGAACGCGCAGATCAAGACCACCATCGGCGGCAACCCGGTCCTCACACCGGAGAAGGCCCTGTCCCGCGCCATCGGGTTCGTTTACAACCCTGACTGGATGCCGGGCTTCGACTTCAGCGCCGACTACTACAAGATCGAGCTGAACAACCAGATCACCCGTATCGCGCCGCAGACGATCGTGAACGGTTGCTACCTCCTCAGCAACCAGTTCGACTGCAGCAAGATCTCGGTGAACGGCGGCATCATCACCGACATCCTGGACACCAACGTCAACATCGGCGGCATCGTGACCGACGGCGTGGACGTGGCCACCCACTACAAGCTGCCGTCCACCTCGGTCGGCGACTTCAAGGTGGGCCTGGAGTGGACGTTCCTGAAGGGCTACCGCCAGACCATCCCGACCGGCGGTACCCCGCCGTTCGCGACCACGGAGCTGGCGGGCACCACGACCTCCTTCGGCGGCTTCCCGCGCCAGAAGGCGAATGTGAGCCTCAACTGGAACTACGGTGACTGGTCGGCCAACTGGAACATGCAGTACTTCGCCGCCATGTACGAAGGCTGCTCCAAGAAGACGCTGACGGTCGCTCCGACCCAGTGCTCCAACCCGACGGAGATCTTCTCCCCGACCAGCGGCACCGGCCGCAACCACGTGGGTGCGACCGCGTACCACGACGTGCAGGGTACCTATCATGCGGATGCGATCAATACCGACTTCACCTTCGGTATCCGCAACCTGTTCGATAAGAACCCGCCGGCGGCGCTGACGGCCTTCGCCAACAGCTTCCTGCCGTCCTTCTACCGCGTGCCCGGCCGTGAGTTCTACGGCCGCATCTCGGTGAAGTTCTAAGCGATAGGAGATTGAGCGGCCCCCGTGAGGGGGCCGCATTTTTTTGAGCGGGGAGGGAAGGAAGGGCGAAACGGCGGCAGCGGGCCGCGGGGCGGCACTCAGCCGGCGCGGTGGTCCTCGAGCTTCTTCCAGGCGCTCAGCAGGCCGTGGATGTTCTTCTTGTAGGTGAGGCCCGAGGTGAGGTTCTCGCCATCGGTCATGGTGAACCCGTAGTAGGAACCCATGGAGCGGGCCTCGCGGATCTGGTCGATGTTGAGGATCACCGAGCGGTGCACCCGCAGGAAATGATGAGCGTACAGTTTCTCCTCCATGCGGGAGATGCGCTCGCTGGTATGGATGACCTCGCCGGTGGTCATGTGGATGTTGACGTAGTTGCCGTCGGCGACGATGTAGCGGATGTGCGGCACGCTGAGGAAGCGCACACGCCGGCCGATCTTGACGGGTATGCGGTCGGACGGCGGGAGCGCGGGGGGCAGGCGGCCCACCAGGCTGTCCAGGTCCACGCGGCCGCTGGCGCGCTGGTCGCGTTGCAGGTGCATGCGCAGGCGGCGCAGCGCGCCCTTGAAGCGCGGGGCATCGAAGGGCTTCAGCAGGTAGTCGATGGCCTGGACCTCGAAAGCCTGCAACGCGTAATCCCCGTGCGCGGTGGTAAAGATGGTGTAGGGTTGCCGGGCGAGCTCGGCGGTCTTTAGCAGGTCGATGCCGGTGAGGCCGGGCATCTGTATGTCGAGGAACATGGCGTCCGGGCGCAGCACCTCGAGCTTCTCGAGTGCCTCGCGTCCGTCGCCGCACTCGCCCGCCACCTCGATGTCGGGCTCCGTCTCCAGCAGGCTGCGGATGCCGGCGCGGGCGTGCCGCTCGTCGTCTACGATGAGTACCCTGATCATGGCGTCCCCCCTGTGGCGAACCTGCAACTTCGGGTTTCGAGTCTGCCATAGCGCCCGTCGCGGCACCTGCGCGCCGAAGAGGCGGACCTGCCCAGGCACGCGGCGATGGCAACGGCCCGTGCGGCGGAATCGCCTTGGGATGCGGTAGAACGTGTCGTGGACAGGCTGCGCACAACCTGCCGCGGTATCATCAGGCGACGAGTCCGCTGCGCCGTGCCTGCCGGCACGTAGGGATGCCGGACAGGTACTCCGCATGAACCTCCGGTTGCTGCTCAGCAAACACACGCTGCTGATACTGGGTATCGGCCTGACGCTGTGGGCCTATGGCACGCTCACCGACATCCTGTTCGTCTACTACCAACAGGTGTTCTTCGGCGACGGCGGCGGGCGTGTCGTGTACGTGGACATGGACATCCGCTGGCTGCAGCACCTCATGCTGCTGCCGCCGCTGTTGCTGGGCTACGGTGCCGCGGTGTGGCTCCAGCACCGCTGCCGGCCCGCCTGGCTGATGTGGACGCTGCAGGCCGGGCTGGGCCTGCTGTATGCGCTCATCTGCCGGCCGATGTTCTTCGCCTCCATCGCCCTGGTCCATGGCCGGGTGGACTTCTACATGGACCAGCCCACGCCCTTGAAGCAGCTGCTGTTCGGCTCGCTCTTCATGTGGATAAGCAACGCCACCAGCAACTTCGTGCTGTACATGATGGGCGTGTTCCTGCTGATGATGATGCTGAGCCGCCTGGACCTCGCCGAGGAACGGCTCAGGCTCGAGCGGCTGAGCTCGGAGTGGCTGGCCATCAAGCTGCGCACCCTGCAGTGGCAGATCAACCCGCATTTCCTGTTCAACAGCCTCAACACCGTATCCTCGCTGCTGCGCTCCTCCCCCGGCCGGGCCGACCAGGTGTTGTCGAAGTTCGGCGAGCTCCTGCGCATGACCCTCAAGGAGCAGGAGAACCTGTATACGACGGTGAGCGACGAGCTGGAGTACGTGCACCGCTACCTGGAGATGGAGAAGATCCGTTTCGAGGACCGGCTCAAGCTCAGCATCGAGGCGGATGAGGCCTCCCTGGAGGGATGGGTACCGAGCCTGCTGCTGCAGCCCATCATCGAGAACGCCATCAAGCACGGCGTGGCGCGCGTGCCCGGTGCAGCCAGCATCGAGGTGAACGTGGCGCGCCGTGACGGAAACCTGGTGATGCGGGTGAAGAACAGCTCGCCCGGTGCCGCGGCCCCGCCCGACGATTCCGGCACGGGCTTCGGCATGCGCCACCTCAAGGAGCGGCTGGACACCATCTACCGCGATACCTTCAGTTTCAGCTACGGTCCGGACGGCGCAGGGGCCTGGGTCGCCAGCATCGAGCTGCCCTTCACCACGCGAGCGCCGGGCTGACCCGATGCCGCAGGGCCAGTCCATTATCAGGGTGCTGATCGCGGAAGACGAACCGCATGCGCGCGACAAGCTGCGCGAGCTCCTGCTCGGCGAGCCGGATTTCGAGCTGGTAGGCGAGTGCGGCGATGGCGCCCAGGCGCTGCAGGCGATCGGGACGCTCAAGCCCGACCTCTTGTTCCTGGACATCCAGATGCCGGGCGTGGGAGGGGTGGAGCTCGTCGAGTCGCTGGGACGGGCCGGCGCGCCGCGCATCGTAGTCACCACCGCCTATGCCGAACATGCGGTGTGGGCCTTCGACATCGAGGCGGTGGACTACCTGCTCAAGCCCTACGACCGGGCGCGCTTCAGGCTCGCGCTGCAGCGGGTCCGCAATGCGCTGGGGCGGGCCGGCGTAGCGGCGGCACCCGCACCCCGGGCCACCCCCTCCGGTGCGGTGGAGCGCCGCGGCGACATGCTGAAGATGAAGGTGGGCAACCGCATTAAGTTCATCTCCATGGGCAAGATCCGTTACATCCAGGCCCAGGGGGACTACATCCGGGTCAATACCGTGGACGAGGACTTCACGGTGCGGGAGCGCCTCAAGGATGTGGTCGGCCAGCTGGACGAAGATCACTTCCTGCGGGTGCACCGCTCGGTGCTGCTCAACATCGACTACATCCGCGAGATGAAGCCCTGGCAGCACGGCGACTTCGAGTTCGTGATGCGTGACGGGGCGGTGTTCCGCTCTAGTGCCAGCTACCGGGTCCAGGTGCGGGCGGCACTGGGCCCCGCCTGACCGCCCGGCCCCAGGGGCCGGGGGTTTAGATATGAATCAGCGAGAAATCAGAAGATTATCGGCCTGCCCCGGCCAGCCCTCGGCTATACCTGTGCCGTAAGCGATGCAGGCATCCTAGGAGGATTCCGCCATGATCCGTGCTCCGAGATCCGTTTCCGATTCCTACCAGCCGGCGTTCCTCGCCCTCATGGGCCTGGCGCTGGCCCTGGCGGCCCCGCTGGCCTCCGCCGACGACCACCTGCCCCCGGGGATCAAGGTGGTGTACATCCACCCGCCCGCCTACGTGGACAAGGTGCCGGGCCACACCACCTATACCGACCAGGACATCGAGCAGGCGGGCGAGCTCGCCCGGCTCGGCGACGCCGAAGCCCAGGCCAACCTGGGCGTGATGCTCACCACCCGCGGCAAGTACGCGGAAGCCGCCACTTGGTACAAGCGTGCCGCCGACATGGGCATCGCCACCGCCGCCTACAACCTCGGCACGCTCTACTACAACGGCCAGGGCTTCCCCCAGGATTATGCCCAGGCCCGCCACTGGTTCGAGCTCGCGGCCCGTCGTAACGACCCCTACGCGGAGTTCCAGCTCGGCATGATGTACGGCAACGGCAAGGGTGTGGATCCCGATCCCGCCGCCGAGATGCGCTGGTACACCAAGGCCGCGAGCCAAGGCCTGCCTGCCGCCCAGTACAACCTGGCGGTGATGTACCACAACGCCGAGGGTGTCGAGCAGCAGGACGACGTGCGCGCCTATGCCTGGCTGCTGCTGGCCCAGCGCGGCGGCGTGGATATCGCGGAGGCCAAGCCCGTCATCACCGACGGCATGAGCGAGGAGCAGATGCAGGCAGCGGAGAAGCTGAGCCGCACCCTGTACGTCGCCGCCGACGCTTACAAGCGGCAGTGATGGTTTCCGGGCCGGCGGTCGCGGTCCGCGCACCGCCGGCAGCGGCAGCACCCATGTGACCTCCGGGACATGCAGGGGAGCCACACGTGAATCCGACGTCCTTGGAGCGCATAGCCCCGCCCGGCGAGGCTGGATATGATGGGATGCGCGGGCCCGAGCCGCAGGCGCGGGCTGCGCTGGCGGTCCGGGGTCCGGATCCCGGCGGGGCGGCCGACAGCCGCGGCATGAACAGCGTGCAGGAGCCGACCCGAGTGCAGTACACGTTCGGCCAATACGTATTCGACCCGCACAGCGGCGA
>DATAHN010000153.1:0-26597 GCA_036263155.1 Gammaproteobacteria bacterium
CACTGGCACAAGCACGACGAGGACGACGAGTTCTTCTACTGCATCGAAGGACTGTTCTGCGTGGACCTCGAGGATCGCGTCGTGGAGCTCAAGCCACGCCAGGGCTTCACGGTGCCCAAGGGGGTGGTGCACCGCACCCGCGCGCCGGAACGTTCCATCATTCTCATGGTGGAGAACGCGGGTATCATCCCCACCGGGGACTGAAGCGGCGATGCCGCGCAACCGGCGTGCAACATCAAGAAGGGGAAACACAGATGAGAAGATTCCTGGCCCTTGGCCTGCTCGCGTATTCCGGCCTCAGCTTCGCCGCCTACCCAGGCAAGCTGGATGCCTATGCCGTGCTGCTCACCAGCCCCTTGCCGCTGGACGTGAAGGTGGGGGCGCAGTCCCTGCTCCAGGACGGGATCAAGGACAGCGCCATCATGGACCTCGCGGCGGAGCGCTTCTGCATCTACGCAGTCCACGACGCGGACATGGACAACGACGACAACGTGGACACGGTGTCGTGGATCGCCAAGGCGTTGGCCGGATCAGGCGACGCCAAATACCGGCCGCTGCTCGAGCAGGCGCTGCAGAAGACCCATGCCTCCGAGAACAAGAAATATTTCGGCAAGGCGATCGCCGCGCTCAAGGGGCAACCGGCACCCTACACCCCCGCCTGCGGCAGTCTCGAGGACCTTCGCGCCAAGGCCACGGCCGGGCGCACGCCTGCGAACGTCACCCGCGACCAGCTCGCGGCGATCAAGGAGGACACCGGCATCGACCAGGTGTATCAGGTGCTCGGCGTCCCCGTGACGGCGAAGCAGTACACCTACGAGACCCTCCGCCCTTTCATCGGCCGCATCAACGTGGACAACCTGGAACTCTTCTACGGCGATGTCGGCAGTATCCGCTTCGCCTACGACGACGACCACTGGAAGGTATGGAAGGTTCTGGTGAGCGCCTCCGTGGCGGGTGTGGCCACCGGCGGCCCAAACCAGGAGCTCATGACGCGCATGCTGAGCGCCGACCCGGAGATCTTCTCCCAGGCAGCCCAGGACATGGTCGACGACAAGCAGTTCCCGGTGGACGTGCTGGACGCAGCGGGCCTTAGGGTGTGGCAGCAGCGCGACTCCACCGACGATGACGCGGTGGACGGCTTCTCCTACATGTGCGAGCTCCTGGGTGAGAGCCACAACGTGCGTTACCGCAGCATCCTCACGGCGATCTCCGAGAAGGCGGCCGACAAGAAGCTGCGCAAGTACGCCAAGGAGTCACTGGAGATGCTGCCGCCGGGCGAGGCGGAGCAACTCGCCGTGCCGGCCTCGCCCTGAGGAGGAACCATGGGCAAGAAAGACCCGCGCGTGGATGCCTACATCGCGAAGTCCGCGGATTTCGCGAAGCCTATCCTCAGGCACCTCCGCAAACTGGTGCACCAGGCGGATCCGGACATCGAGGAGACCCTCAAGTGGGGCATGCCGAGCTTCGTCCATGCGGGCATCGTCTGCAACATGGCGGCGTTCAAGCAGCACTGCGCCTTCGGCTTCTGGAAGAGCAAGCTGGTGCTGGACGGGAAGGATGGCGCCATGGGCAGCTTCGGCCGGGTCAAGAGTCCTAAGGACCTGCCCTCCGACCGCAAGCTCGCCGCCTACATAAAGAAGGCGGTGCGGCTCAACCTCGAGGACGTGAAGGTGCCAGGCCGCGCTCGGCGCAAAGCCACGTCGCTCCGGGTGCCGGCGGACTTCGTCCGGGCGCTCAAGAGCCAGCCCAAAGCCGCCGCTGCCTTCAAGGCCCTGAGCACCAGCCTCCGCAATGAATACGTGGAATGGGTCAGCGGTGCGAAGCAGCCAGCGACCCGCGCCCGCCGCTTCGCCACCGCGCTGAAGTGGCTCAGCGAGGGCAAGAACTACAACTGGAAGTACGAGCGGCGCGCCTGAACTGCCCGCTCCTCCGAGGGTAGAATACCGGACGCAAGACCCGGTCCCTTGGGCCGGGCGGGATGGTCTAGGGAGATCGCCGGCGTGAAGCTCTCGGCTGTGCTGCTGCTGTGCCTGCTCATGATGAGCATGCTCATGGGTGTGCTGGTGCTGGTGGTGGCGCGCGGCGAGCGCAAGTCCCTGGCGCTGCGCCTGTGGGGCTGGGGACTCATCGCCTATGCCCTGGGCATGCTGGTGATCGTCGTTACCGCCACCATGCCCGGCGACCTGGGGCGGATGCTGGGCGACAGTCTGATCTCCCTCTCGGCCCTGCTCACCGCCCGCGCGGTGTTCATGCACGTGCCGCTGCGGCCTGCGCTGGTGCTCACCGGCAGCGGCTTCGCGGTGGTGGTGGGGATACTGGTCCTCAACTACTTCCTGCACGGCCCGCTCATCGTCTACTTCGCCGCGCCGACCTTCTACGCCAGCCTGCAGTACGTGGTGGTGTCATGGCAGCTCCTGCATCATCCGCCGGCCGCCGCGCGCGCCGCAGCGAACTTCCTGGTGGGGACCATCCTGCTTACGCTGCTGGTATGGAACGCGCGCCTGGCGCTCATCTGGATCGCCATCGGCGGCAGCTCCGACCTCGCGCGGGTGGACACCCTGCAGGCGGCATTCTCGGCCTTCCAGCTCTTGCTGGTGGTGTCCTCCACCCTCGGCCTCATGTGGGTGGAGGTGCGGCTGATGGAGCACGACCTCCGGCGCTCGGCCTACACGGACCTGCTCACCGGGCTGCCGAACCGGCGCGCCATGCACGAGCGCTTCGACGAGGAGGTGGCCCGCTGCCGTCGCCAGCAGCAGAGTTTCGGCCTGGTGCTCTTCGACATCGACTTGTTCAAGCAGATCAACGACACCTGCGGGCACTACGTGGGCGACGCGGTGCTGCGTCACATCTCAGCCACCCTTGAGCGCCACAAGCGCGGCGAGGACGTGCTGGGCCGCATCGGCGGCGAGGAATTCCTGGTGATCCTGCCTCAGTACGGCCGCGCGGCATGCCTGCGTGCCGCGGACCGGCTGCGGGAAGCTGTGGCGGGAGCGCAGTACGAGGAATCGGCCACGCCCACCGCCACTCTCAGCGGGGGCGTCGCCGTGTTCCCAGAGGACGGAGAGGACTGGGACAGGCTCTACATGACCGCGGACCGGCGCATGTATCGGGCCAAGCGCGGTGGCCGCAACCAGGTGATGGGCGGGGACGAGTGACCACCCGTCGCGGATATTCGCGGTTTCGTCGGGTGCCAATGCAGTCGGGCACCGAGGTGGAACATCCTGCCCGGTGAAAGGTCTATGCTTAGTCCATAACGATCAGGGGAACTTCCAAGGGTACCGCCATGCATAAGACTCTCGCCTTCGTCGTCTCGTCGCTACTACTGATCCCCGCTGCCCAGGCCGCGCGCACCCCCCACGTCGCTCACGTGAGCCTGGTGCAGAACGAATACGACTTCGCCGCCGAGGTGGCCAAGCACGGCATCCGCGACGGCTTCCTCAAGTACCTGGACAAGCAGTCCATCACCTTCGGCCCCCAGCCCATCAACGCCTTCGACCGCTACAGCCAGGGCAAGGCCAGCAAGACGCAGCTGCTGTGGTACCCCTCCTACGCGCTGGTGTCTGCCTCCGGTGACTTCGGCGTGGATACGGGTCCCTGGACCGCGCATTGGGAGGAGGAGGGCAAGCAGCAGACTGCGTACGGCGAATGGCTGAGCATCTGGGCTAAGGATTCCACCGGCACCTGGAAGGCGCTGTTCGATGCCGGCACGGGCCACGATGCCGAGGACAAGGCCAAGCCGCTGGCGCCGCATTCCAAGGTGGCGCAGCTTCCCGCCGTCAGCGGCCCGGTGGCTTCCGTGGATGACCTGCACGACGCCATGATGCGCGCCGACACGGTGTTCTCGAACGACGCCATCAACAAGGGCTTGCGCGCCGCCTATGAGAATTCCGGCACTGACGACATCCGCGTGCTGATGCTGGGCGGGCAACCCCTGCTGGGCAAGGCCGAGATGGCCAAGGTGGTGCCGGACGCGCTCTCCGACCTGCAGTGGTTTCCCATGGGTGGCAGCGTGGCCAAGTCCGGCGATCTGGGCTACCTCTACGGCATGACCTACAAGACCGGCGACACGGCCCATCTCACGCCCCAGGGCACCTACATGCACGTGTGGCGCAAGGGCGTGGACGGCTGGAAGCTTCTCATCGCCGAAGAGCTGCCGTTGCCGGCGTCTGCCGGCAAGTAGTCGAGGAACGGCTTCTTCGCTCCGGCTGGGCTTGGCTTAGCCGGAGCGGCTCTCCAGGATCCCGCGCACCGTCTCCACGGCCTCTCGCATCTTCTTCTCCGGCGTCACGGCGATGAACACCGTGTCGTCTCCCGCCAGCGTCCCCACCACGCCGTCGATGGCGTGCTCGTCCAGGAGCACCGCCAGCGCCTGGGCATAGCCGGGGCGGGTCTTGATGATGACGAGGTTCGGCGGCGCCGCGGACACGGCGTAGGCGGGGAGCTCCGTGGGCATGGGGTCCACCCGCTGGTAGCGGCCGGCGAGCTTCTGGATGCCGAGCTTGTTCAGGTGCCGGGACAGCGTGGGCTGGGTGACCTTGTGGCCTTCCCGCTTCAAGAGATCCAGGAACACCGCCTGGTCCGTCACTTCGCGCTCTTCCGCGAGTCTCAGGATCGCCTCATCCAGCGTCATGGTTCGCCCCGTCATCGGCTCGTAAATATCTATGCATATAGTATTGCATTAAGCAGAATTTGTGTGTATATAAACGAATTATATTCTATTTAAATCATTTTTATTCACACAATAATGCATATTTTCAAGGATTTCCCGCAAAACACGCCTGTCGCGGCGCTGTTCCCGACCTATGTGCCATACCCCTTCGCGTTGGTCGCAGGCTCAGGCGAGGCGGTGCAGGACGAAGCGGGTCACGCCTATCTCGATTTCTACGGTGGCCATTGCGTGGCCGCCACCGGCCATAGCCACCCTAGGGTGGCCGCCGCCGTGGCGGAGCAGGCGCACCAGCTCATCTTCTATTCCGCGGCGGCGCGCCTGCCGGTGCGGGATGAGGCGGCAGAGGCGCTGGTGGCCTTCGCGCCGGCGCACATCGCCTCGGTGTTCTTCTGCAACTCCGGCGCCGAGGCCAACGAGACCGCGCTCAAGCTCGCCGCCCAGCTCACGGGCCGCGGCCGTTACACCGCGTTCACGGGCGCCTTCCATGGCCGCAGCCTGCTGGCGCTCTCGGTCACGGACTCGGCCCCCCTGAAGCAGGGGCTGGGGCCGCTGCTGGCGCCGGTGGATTTCCTGCCCTTCGGCGATCTCGAAGCATTGGAAGCCGCGGATCTTTCCAGGTCGGCAGCAGTGATAGTCGAGCCCATCCAGTCCATGGCGGGCGTCAGCACCGCCACCCGCGCCTGGTTCGCGGCGCTCGCCCAGAAGTGCCGCCACCAGGGTGTGCTGCTCATCTTCGATGAAGTGCAGACGGGGATGGGCCGCCTGGGCACTCCCTTCGCTGCAGACCTCTACGGTGTGGAACCGGACTTCATGACCCTCGCCAAGGGCATCGCCTCCGGCGTGCCCATGGGCGCGCTGCTCATGACCGCGGAGATCGCGCGTGCCCTCAAGCCCGGCGACCTGGGCAGCACCTTCGGCGGCGGGCCGCTCGCCTGCGCCGCGCTCCTGGCGACGCTGGAGGTGATCCGCGACGAGAGCCTCATGCAGAACGCCGCACGCCAGGCCACGCGCATCCGCGCAGGCCTCGCCGGCAGCCTGGTGACGGAAGTGAGAGGCGAGGGCCTGTTGCTCGGCCTGCAGGCCGGCACGCAGGCCGCGGCCCTGAAGAAGGCGCTGCAGGCGCAGCGTATCCTGGTGGGCGGCTCTTCGGACCCGGAGGTGCTGCGCCTGATGCCGCCCCTCGGCGTCAGCGACGCGGCGGTGGACGCGCTGCTCGCAGCGGTCCGGGGCTTCATCCCGAAGTGAAGCATTTCACCCACATCGCGGACCTGGGCGTCACCGGCGTCGCTTCGGTGCTGGAGGAGGCATTGCGCTGGAAGCGGCAGGCGCCTGGCGCGCACCTCGCGGGCAAGCTGCTGGGCATGGTGTTCTTCAACCCTTCGCTGCGCACCCGTGCCTCCTTCGAAGCGGCCATGCTGCGCGGCGGCGGCAACGCCGTGGTGCTGGACGTAGGCAACGGCGTCTGGAAGCTGGAGGACCGGGACGGCGCGGTCATGGACGGCGACCGGCCTGAGCATATAAAGGAAGCGATCCCGGTGCTGGGCCGCTATGCCGACGCGCTGGCGGTGCGCACCTTCGGCGCGCTCTCGGACGACGATGCGGATGCCGCCGATCCGGTGCTGAACGCGTTCCGCGCGCTGGCCGGCGTGCCGGTCATCAGCATGGAATCGGCCCGCGAGCATCCCTGCCAGGGCCTCGCGGACATGCTCACCCTGCGCGAGAACTTCGGTGCGACCAAGGGTCTGCCGGTGACGCTGACCTGGGCGCCCCACATCAAGCCCCTGCCCAAGGCGGTGCCTCACTCCTTCCTGCTCTCGGCCGCAGCCGCCGGCTGCGAGGTGCGCGTGACGCACCCGGAGGGTTTCGACCTGCATCCCGGCGTGGTGGAGGAGGCGCGAGCCTACGCCCGCGCGAGCGGCGGCTCCGTCACCGTCACCCATGACCGGCGCGCCGCCCTCCAGGGCAGCCGCGCGGTCTACGCCAAGGCCTGGGGACCGAGCACGCTCACGGTGCCTGCCGCCGATGCGCCGGCGCGCATCGCCGCGTACCGGGATTGGCTGGTGGACCTGAAGGTGCTGGCCGCGGCCCAGGATCCCATCTTCCTCCACTGCCTGCCGGTCAGGCGCAACGTGGAGGTGGCGGACGCGGTGCTGGACGGAGCCGCCAGCCGCGTGATCGACGAAGCCGAGAACCGTTTCCACGTGCAGCGGGTGCTCCTGCACCGGCTGCTCAACAAGGAGGACTGACATGTCCGTAGCTCCCGACAGTTACACCACGCTGCGTTCCGCCGCCCAGTACGTGCGCGCATTCCGCGGCAAGACCTTCGTGTTCAAGCTCGGCGGCGAGGTGCTGGAGGACCCGGCGGTGCGCCGCATGGTCTGCGAGCAGCTCGCGGTGCTGTGGAGCTTCTCCATCAAGCTGGTGCTGGTGCACGGCGGCGGCACCGGCATCGACGCCCTATGCGAGAGCCTGCAGTTGCCGGTGCAGAAGGTCGCCGGCCGGCGCGTCACCACCGCCAAGGTGCTGGATGCCGCCAAGATGGTGCTGGCGGGCAGCCTGCACACGGACCTCCTGGCGGACCTTCGGGCCGCGGGCCTGCCGGTCACCGGCATCAGCGGTGTGGACGGCGGGCTGCTCTCGGCCCACAAGCGCCAGCCGATGCAGATGAAGGACGATGCGGGCCAGGCCCAGTTCGTGGACTTCGGCCTGGTGGGAGACATCGACAAGGTGAACCCGGCGCTCCTGCAGCACCTCCTGGCCGGCGAGTACGTGCCGGTGGTGACGCCGCTCTCGGCCAACGACAAGGGCGAGGTGTTCAACACCAACGCCGACACCGTGGCGGCGGAGATCGCGGTCGCGCTCAACGCAGAGAAGCTGTTCTTCCTGCTCAAGGTGCCGGGGTTGATGGAGGACCTCAGCCGTCCATCCAGCCTCGTGCCCTACGCGACCCTGGAGGGCATCGAAGGGATGGAACATTCCGGCAAGATCTCCGGCGGCATGCGGCCCAAGCTCGCGGCGGTGCGCCGCGCCCTGGGCGCGGGCGTCGCCAGCGCGCATCTCGTGAGCGGCATGCTGCCGGACGCGGTGCTCACGGAGGTGTTCACCAACCAGGGCAGCGGCACCATGCTGGTGGCACGGGAAGCCAAGGCCAAGGACCAGGCGGCGTGAGCGCGCAGCTCTGGGCCAAGGGCCTGCCGCTGGACCAGGCGGTGCACGGGTTCACGGTGGGAGACGATCCCGAGCTGGACGCGCGGCTCCTGGCGCACGACGCCCAGGGCAGCGCCGCCCACGCGCGCATGCTCGCCGAAGCCGGCCTGTTGCCGGAACAGGACGCGAGCGCCCTCGTCGCGGCGCTTGCCGGCATCGCCCGTAAGGCGCGCCAGGGACAGGTCAAGATAAGCCGTGAGCAGGAGGACGCCCACACCGCCATCGAGGCGCTGCTCACGGCGGAGCTGGGCGATGCCGGCAAGCGCATCCACCTCGGCCGTTCGCGCAACGACCAGGTGATCCTGGCGTTGCGTCTCTACATGCGTGAGTCGCTGCTGGATGCGGTGGAACGCACCGCCATGCTGGCGCGGGCGTTCTGCACGTTCGCCCATGCCCACGCACAGATGGCCATGCCGGGTTACACGCATCTGCGCCGGGCTATGCCCTCCAGCTTCGGGCTCTGGGGTGCGGCCTTCGCCGCCGGCCTCGCGGAGGAACTTCAGGCGCTGCAGGCACTCTACGCGCGGCTGGATAGATGCCCCTTGGGCGCTGCTGCCGGTTTCGGCGTGCCGCTGCCCATCCGACGGGAGCGCACGGCGGAGTTGCTGGGTTTCACCGGGGTGCAGGTCTCGCCGGTGGACGTGATGAACTCCCGCGGCCGCCACGAGCTGGCGCTGCTCAACGCCTATGCCTCCATCGGCCTTGTGATGGAGAAGTTCCTGTGGGACGTGTCGCTGTACTCCATGCCGGAGTTCGGCTTCCTGAAGCTGCCGGACGCCTTCACCACCGGCTCCTCGATCATGCCTCAGAAGCGCAACCCGGACGTGGTGGAGCTGGCCCGGGGGCGCTGCCGCGAGCTGCGCGGCTACGCGGCGATGCTGCAGGAGCTTGCGAGCGGCCTGCCGTCCAACTACCACCGGGACTTGCAGCTCCTGAAGAGGCCGCTGTTCGGCGCAGTGGACGCCATGGCGGGCTGGCTGGAGGTGCTCACCGCACTGGTGCCGGCGTTGGAAGTGGACGCCGGCCGGGCCGCCGCGGCCTGCAGCGACGACATCTACGCCGCGCATCAGGCCTATGTGCTGGCGGAGCAGGATATGCCGTTCCGCGACGCCTACCGCCAGGTGGCGCGGGAACTCGAAGCCGGGCGGTTCAAACCGGACCGCGATGCGCTCACCGCCAGTCACCTGGGTGGCGCCGGCAACCTGGGGCTGGAGCTCATCGAGGCGGACATCGCCGGCACCGAAGGCTGGCTCGGACAAGTGCGCGTGCGGCTCGCCGCCGCCGACAAGCAGCTGTGGGAGGGCAACTGATGAAGAAGCATGTTGTATTGGCGTTCTCCGGGGGACTCGACACGTCCTTCTGCGTGGTGCACCTGAAAGAACAGGGTTACGATGTCACCACCATCACGGTGGACACCGGCGGCTTCAGCCCCGCGGAGCTGAAGCGCATCGAAGCGCTCTCGCCGAAGCTCGGCGCCAAGGCGCACCGCACCCTGGACGCCCGCGGCCAGCTCTTCGACCGCTACCTGCGCTACCTCGTGTACGGCAACGTGCTGCGGGGCAATCTCTATCCCCTCAGCGTCTCGGCGGAGCGGGTCTGCCAGGCGGCGAGCGTGGTGGCGGTGGCCAAGGAACTGAAGGCCGACGCGGTGGCCCACGGTTCCACGGGCGCCGGCAATGATCAGATTCGGTTCGATGTGGCGTTCCGGGCACTGGCGCCGGAGCTCGAGCTCATCACGCCCATCCGCAGCTTAGGCCTGAGCCGGCAGCAGGAGATGGATTTCCTCAAGCAGCACGGTTTCGAGTTCCCGGCCAAGACCGTGCAGTACTCCGTGAACGAAGGCATGTGGGGGACCTCCGTGGGCGGGCGCGAGACCCTGGATTCCTGGAGCGTGTTGCCCCAGGCCGCCTTCCCGGGCGGGGAGATCGACGCCGCGGGCCTGCCGGCCCGGCGCATGACCCTGGGCTTCATCCAGGGCGTGCCGGTGACTTTGGACGGCGAGCCCCTCGATCCGGTGGCACTGATCGCCGAGTTGAATTCGGTGGGCCACACGTACGGCATCGGCCGTGGCGTGCACCTCGGCGACACCATCCTGGGCATCAAGGGCCGGGTGGGCTTCGAGGCGCCGGCGGCGCACATCCTCATCGGCACGCACCGGGAGCTGGAGAAGCTCACGCTCACGGGCAAGCAGCTCTTCTGGAAGGACACGCTCGGCAACCTCTACGGCCAGCTCCTGCACGAGGGGCATTTCTTCGACCCGCTGGCGCGGGACCTGGAGGCCTTCCTCGCCTCCAGCCAGGAGCAGGTGACCGGCGAGGTGCAGCTCACCCTCTACCCGCGCGCCTTCGCGGTGGACGGGGTGCGCTCGCCGCACTCGCTCATGGATGCCAAGGTGGCGAGCTACGGCGAGGCCAACCGGCTGTGGACCGGCGCCGAGGCCGCCGGCTTCGCCAAGCTCTACGGCGTGCAGCAGATCCTGGCGCTGCAGGCGGGAGACAGCCGTGAGAATTAATGCGGATAAGATCGCTTCCGTGACCAGAAACCTGAAGCTGGACCGCAGCCTCACCCTGTCGCCCTCCATCCGCGCGGAGCACGGTGCGGTGGTGGCGGGCCGCATCCTGGGCGATAAGTCAGGGTACAACCAGCTCGAAGACGTCCATGGCCGCATGAACGTGATCCACGGCGACGACGTGATCGTGGGCGCACTCGGCCACCGCAACGCGCTGCACGGCTACGAGGGCGTGCTGCCCAAGAGCGTCGAGCCCGGCCAGGTGCTGCACGTGCTGAACCTGGGCGGCGTCATCGGAGAGTGCGTCTCCCACAACCCCGAGGTGGGCTCGCCCTTCGAGTTCGAGGTGCTGGGTCAGGTGCTGGTGTACCCGGAGTTCCAGTCCCGGGAGGGGCAGGCGGCGAACATCCGCATGGGCGCGCTGCAGAAAGAGGGGCGCACGCTCGATTGCAAGGTCATCTACGTGGCCGGCACCTGCATGAATGCCGGCAAGACCGCCGCCGCCTGCGCCCTGGTGCGCCGCCTGACCCAGGCCGGCTTCCGGGTGGGGGGCGCCAAGCTCACCGGGGTCTCCCTGATGCGTGACACCCTGAGCATGCGCGACTACGGCGCCGAGGTGACCTACGATTTCACCGATGCCGGCATCGTCTGCACAGGCCACGACAGCGCGAACCAGGTGGCGCGCACGCTGTTCGCCCAGCTCTCCGGGCGCGGCCTCGACGTGATCGTGGCCGAGACCGGCGACGGCATCATGGGCGACTACGGCGTGCAGGCGATCCTGGCGGATCCTGAACTGAAGGCGCTCACCGCCGGCTTCGTGTTCTGCGCCAACGACCCGGTGGGAGTCGCGGGCGGCGTGCGCCACCTCAAGAGCGAATACGGCATCGACGCCGACGTGGTGACGGGTCCCGCCACCGACAACAACGTGGGCGTACGCTTCGTTGAGCGGGAGGTGGGCCTGCGCGCCATCAATGCCCGTACCCACTCCAAGGCCTTCGGCGAGCACCTGCTGGAGTTGCTGGCCAAGCGGGGCATCCGCAGGCAATGAAGAGTCTGAGGGTCACTATATTAGGCGGCTCGGGCTACGGCGGCGGCGAACTGCTGCGGCTCCTGGGCGCGCATCCGCAGGCGGGCGAGCTGCGCGCCGTGTCCCGCAAACATGCGGGGGAACCCTTCTGGAAGGCGCACCCGAACCTGCGCAACGTGGTGCAGGGGAATTTCGACGCGGAGCCGGACTGGCGCGCGCTGGCCGGGGCGGAACGCCCGGTGGTGTTCTCCGCCATGCCGCACTTCGAGCTGGCGCAGCAACTGCCGGCACTCGAATCGGCGTGGAAAGCAGCGGGTCTCGCGGACAAGCTCACGCTCATCGATCTCTCCGGCGACTTCCGCCTCGACGACGCGGTGGTGTTCCAGCACGCCTACGGCAAGCCCCATCCGCATCCCCAGGGCCTTGGGCGTTTCACCTACGGACTGCCGGAGTGGCGGCGGCAGAAGCTGAAGGGCGTCAAGCGCATCGCGAGTCCGGGCTGTTTCGCCACCGCGATCCAACTCGCGCTGCTCCCCTTCGCCGGCATGCAGGATCTCGGCTTCATCGCCGTGAGCGCCGCCACCGGTTCCTCCGGCTCCGGCGCCTCGCCGGGGGAAGGCGCGCATCATCCCACCCGTGCCCAGGATTTTCGCGCCTACAAGGTGCTGGCGCACCAGCACGAGGCGGAGATCACGCGCCTCCTGGACACCGAAGGCAGCCGCGATTATGCCCTGGGCTTCGTGCCCCATTCGGCGCCCATGGTGCGCGGCATCCACGCCACGGTGCAGTTCCGCGCCGGCCTGGACGCGGCGGCGGTGGCGCAGCGTATGGAGTCCGCCTACGGCAGTGCTCCTTTCGTGAGGTTGTTGGGGGATGAGCCGCCGCGAGTGGGCGCGGTGGCGGGCAGCAACTTCTGCGACATCGGCTGGCAGGTGAGGAACGGCACCGTGGCGGTGATGACGGCGTTGGACAACCTGGTGAAGGGGATGGCGGGACAGGCGCTGCAGAACATGAACCTGGCGCTGGGCTTCCCCGAGACCGAGGGCCTGTTGCAAGCAGGCAGTTATCCCGGCTAAAAGAAAACCGGGGGCTTGCGCCCCCGGTTCGTTCTCATCGTCTCGTTATCTTTTAGTGCGTCGCAGCAGCGGGAGCCATGGTGGCATCCGGCTGGGCGGGCTGGTCGCTGTTGTAAGCCTCGCGGTAGACCTTCCAGTCGCGGCCCTGCTGCTTGAGCACCTGCAGGAACTTGCCGTGATCCAGAGTCGCGCCGTTCTCGCCCAGCAAAGTGTAGTACCCGGAGCTGAACGCATAATCGCCCGTCACCTGGGTCTCAGCCACGTTGAGCAGCATGCCGGTCATGGGCGGCACCAGCTGCTGGCGCATGAAGGTCTGGATCGCGATGGAGGTCTTCACCGCCGGATAGTTGGGCGGCATGATCACCGCATCGTCGGTGTAGACCGCGGCCACGCCCGCGGCATCCTTGGCGTTGAAGGCCTTGAGGAACGCGTTGTGGGTGTCCTGGATCGACTCTTGCGCGGCCTGCATGCTGCGCGAGTCCTGCATCGGCTGGGCGGCACAGCCCGCCAGGGAGACGAGGCAGGCGAGGGTGAGCAGCGCCGGAATGCGACGGAGGGTGTTCATCGAGAAGGCCCTTTTGGTCGGATGACAGGCCCCGAAGTATAGCCCGCGACCTGCCCCTTGCAAGCCTTTCCTAGATACGTGCCAGCACCGCGTCCAGCCAGGCGGTGGGCAGGATGCATCGGGCGGCGGACAATATATAGGCGGGGGAGGTCACGTAATAGCGGGCCTTGGGCCGCGGACTCTCCAGCGCCCGGGCGATGCGCTCCGCCACCGCCTCGGGGCCTGCGGTGAAGGGCTGGTCGTCCTTGCGCGCGCCCGTCATGGCGCGCAGCCGCGCGTACTCAGCCGCGTGGGTGCCGGAGGCCCGTACCTCGGCATCGAAGTTCTGCAGCGAGTTGTCCCGGAAGCGGCTCTTCACGGGCCCCGGATTCACCAGTGCCACCCGGATGGGGCTGCCACGCAGCTCCAGGCGCAGGGTGTCGGTGATGCCCTCCAGCGCGAACTTGCTGGCGTTGTAGGCGCCGCGCCAGGGCATGGCCACCCGCCCGAGGATGCTGCTCACCATGACGATGCGCCCGCGGCCCTGCCGGCGCATGCCCGGCAGCACCGCGCGGGTGAGCTCCATCAGCCCGAAGAAGTTCACGTCGAACTGGTGCTGCAGGTTCTCGCGGGAGAGGTCTTCCACTGCGCCGGGGATGGCCATGCCGGCGTTGTTCACCAGCGCATCGAGTGAGCCGCCCGCGAGGGCATAGGTCTCCGCCAGGGCGGCCAGGATGGAAGCGGAGTCCGCTACGTCGAGCCGCACCGCCTCGAAGCCGGCGGCCTTGAGTTCCGCCACGTCCTGCGTCTTGCGGGCGCTGGCGATCACCCGCCAACCGCGGCCCTTGAGATGCACGGCCGTGGCGCGGCCGATGCCGCTGGAGCAGCCGGTGATGAGCACGCTACGTGACACGCCGTTCACTTGAGCTGGAACGCGGGCTCGGCCGCCGCCTGGCGTTCCTCCGCCTCCCGCTGCTGTAGCGCCCACAGCTTGGCGTAAAGCCCGTCAACCTTGAGAAGGCCGCGGTGGGTGCCGCGCTCGGCCACGCGGCCGGCGTCCAGCACGATGATTTCGTCCGCATCCACGATGGTGGAGAGGCGGTGCGCGATGACGAGGCTGGTGCGGTGCGCCGCCAGCTCCTCCATCGCCACCAGGATCGCGCGCTCGGCGTTCGAGTCCAGGCTCGAGGTGGCCTCGTCGAAGATCAGGATCGGCGGGTTCTTGAGGATGGCCCGGGCGATGGCGACGCGCTGCTTCTCGCCGCCGGAGAGCTTGAGTCCGCGCTCGCCCACGGTGGTCTGGTAGCCCTGGGGCAGGGAGTCGATGAAGCGCTTGAGGTGGGCGAGCTCGGCGGCGCGCTCCATCTCCGCCTGGGGCGCGCCGGGGCGGCCGTAGGCGATGTTGTACTGGATGTCGTTGTTGAACAGCACGGTGTCCTGGGGGACGATGCCGAGCTGGCTCCTCAGGCTCGCGCGGGTGACGTCGCGGATGTCGCGCCCGTCCAGCGTGATGCGGCCGTCCGTCACGTCGTAGAAGCGGTACATGAGCCGCGCGATGGTGGACTTGCCGGCGCCGCTCGGGCCCACGATCGCGATCTTGGAGCCCGCCGGCACCTCGAAGTCCACCCCGTGCAGGATCTCCCGGTCCGGGCCATAGCCGAAGCGCACGTTCTCGAAGCGGATGTGGCCCTTGGCGTGGCGCACCGGTTCGGCGCCGGGCCGGTCCGCCACCTGGGCGTGCCGGTCCAGCAGCGAGAACATGCGCTCCATGTCCGTGAGCGAGCGCTTCATCTCCCGGTAGATGAAGCCCAGGATGTTGAGCGGCTGGAACAGCTGGGTCATGTAGGCGTTGACCATCACGAAGTCGCCCAGCGTCATGCGCCCGTGCACCACCTGGCTGCCGGCCAGCAGCATCATGGCGGTGACGCCGAGCGCGATCACCAGGGCCTGCCCGCTGTTGAGGGTGGATAGGGAGTACTGGGTGCGCAGCGCCTCATGTTCCCACTTGGCGAGGTCCGCGTCGTAGCATTGGGCCTCGAACTCCTCGTTGCCGAAGTACTTGACGGTCTCGTAGTTCAGCAGGCTGTCGATGGCGCGGGTGTTGGCCTTGGAATCCAGCTCGTTCATGAGCCGCACGTGGCGGGTGCGCCACTCGGTCACGGCGATGGAGAACAGCACGTACAGCGCCACCGCGGTGAGGATGATCACCGCGTACCAGCCGGAGAAGTTCCACAGGAACACCACCACGACGAGTGCCACCTGGATGATGGTCGGCAGCACGTTGAACAGGATCGCGCTCATCACGAAGCTCACGCCGCGGCTGCCGCGCTCGATGTCACGGGATAGGCCGCCCGTCTGGCGCTCCAGGTGGAAGGCGAGGTCCAGGTCGTGCAGGTGGCGGAACACCTTGAGCGCGACCCGGCGCGCCGCCCGGAGCGTCGCGAGCTCGAACACCACGTCGCGCAGCTCCCCCAGCAGGGTGCCGGCGAAGCGCAGCGCGCCATAGGCGACCAGCAGGGCCACGGGCAGCACCAGCAGCGCCTGTTGCGGGTTGAGGGCATCCACGATGTGCTTCAGCACCCACGGCACCGCCACGGTGGCGAGGTCCGCCAGGATCAGCAGTACCAGGGCCAGGGTGGCGCGGCCCCGGAACTCCCAGAGATAGGGCAGCAGGGAACGCAGGGTGGTGTGGTGGCGGGCGGCGGGTTCCATGTCTCTCCGGAAGGCGGCGGGCGCGAACGGCTATAATGGCACGCCCGCCCGCCGGCGGGCTTGAACCCGGGCGCGCGCATTCTTACATATATGGATGCCGTGTCCCCGAGACGCCAGTGAGACCGTCCATGCCCATCTATGAGTACCAGTGCCAGGCCTGCGGCCATCAGCTGGAGGTCCTGCAGAAGGTCAGCGATGCCCCGCTGAAGAAGTGCCCGGAGTGCGGCAAGTCCAAGCTGCAGAAGCTCCTGTCCGCGCCCTCGTTCCGCCTGAAGGGCGGCGGCTGGTACGAGACCGACTTCAAGTCCGGCCAGAAGAAGAACCTGGCGGACAGCGGCAAGGACGAGAAGCCGGCGGCGAAGGAGGAATCCAAGCCCGCCAAAGCCGCGGAGCCGGCAAGCAAGCCCAAGCCGGAGAAGAAGGCCAAGTCCGGCGGGGCCGCCAAGGCGGGTGACGCATGAACCTCGATCCGCTGCGCAAGCGCAGCCTGATGGTGCGGCTGCGCCGCTACCTGCTCACGGGACTCGTGATCTGGATCCCGCTGGGCGTGACCTTGTTCATCTTCCAGCTGTTCATCGGCTACATGGACCGGCTGGTGCTCCTGTTCCCCCGCGCTTGGCAGCCGATGCAGCTGATCGGCTTCAACCTCCCGGGCCTGGGCGTGATCCTGGCCCTGCTGATCCTGCTGCTCACCGGCTTCATCGCCAGCAACTACCTGGGCCGCACCCTGCTGAGGTGGGGCGGCGAGATCTTGGAGCACATCCCCCTGGTGCGTTCGGTCTATACCTCGGTGCGCCAGATATCCGACACCATGTTCTCCAACAAGGGCAGGTCCTTCCGCAAGGTGGTGCTGATCCGCTACCCGCAGAAGGACACCTGGAGCCTGGCCTTCCAGACCAGCGAGTCCCTGGGCGAGCTCAACAAGAAGCTGCCGGAGCATATGGTCAGCGTGTTCGTGCCCACCACGCCCAACCCCACCTCCGGCTTCCTGCTGATGGTGCCGCAGGAAGACATGATCGAGCTGGAGATGACCGTGGACGAGGCGCTCAAGATGATCCTCTCCCTGGGCGTGATCGTGCCGCCCTGGCCCAGGCCCCAGGAGAGCAAGTCCGACCCCGATCCCACGGGTGGGGATACGGTGCCCCAGCTTGCGGAGCCGCCCCGCCGACTTTAATATGCGCGGCCCCTGAAAAGGGGCCTTCTCAATATAAGCCACTGATTTCCGGGATCTTCCATGCGTAGCCATTACTGCGGCCAGGTGAACGAAACCCTCCTCGACCAGGAGGTGCAGCTGGCGGGCTGGGTGCACCGGCGTCGCGACCACGGCGGGGTGCTGTTCATCGACCTGCGCGACCGCGAGGGCCTGGTGCAGGTGGTGTTCGATCCGGACCGTGCCGCCGTGTTCGCCGAGGCCGAGCGCCTGCGCAGCGAGTACGTGGTGAGCGTGAAGGGCAAGCTGCGCAAGCGCCCCGCCGGCACCGAGAACGCGAACCTGCCGAGCGGCAAGGTGGAGCTCCTGGCCCACGAGCTCACGCTGCTCAACACCGCCGAGACGCCGCCGTTCATGCTGGACGAGGAGGGCGTGAACGAGGAGCGTCGCCTGCAGTACCGCTACGTGGACCTGCGCCGGCCGGTGATGCAGCAGCGCCTGCGCCTGCGCCACCGCATCGTCAGCACCCTGCGCAACTATCTGGATGCGGAAGGCTTCATCGACCTGGAGACCCCGATCCTGACCAAGCCGACGCCGGAGGGCGCGCGCGACTACCTGGTGCCGAGCCGCACCCACCCGGGCCGCTTCTTCGCGCTGCCGCAGTCGCCGCAGATCTTCAAGCAGCTGTTCATGATGTCCGGCTTCGACCGCTACTACCAGGTGGCGCGCTGCTTCCGCGACGAGGACCTGCGCGCCGACCGCCAGCCGGAGTTCACCCAGCTCGACATCGAGACCTCGTTCCTGGATGAGAAGCAGATCACCGGGATCATGGAAGGCATGATCCGCCACACGTTCAAGACGGTGCTGGGCGTGGACTTGCCGGACCCCTTCCCGCGCCTGAGCTACGATGACGCCATGCGCCGCTACGGCTCCGACAAGCCGGACCTGCGCATCCCGCTCGAGCTCGTGGACGTGGCGGACCTGGTCAAGACCTGCGACTTCAAGGTGTTCGCCGGCCCCGCCAACGACCCGGCTGGCCGTGTCACCGCGCTGCGCTTGCCCAAGGGCGGCGAGATGCCGCGCAGCGAGATCGACGACTGCACCGCCTACGTGGCACGCTACGGCGCCAAGGGCCTCGCCTATATAAAGGTGAACGACACAGCCAAGGGCAAGGACGGCCTGCAGTCGCCCATCGTGAAGTTCCTCTCGGATGAGGCCATCGCCGGCATACTCAAGCGCACCGGTGCCGAGAACGGTGACCTGATCTTCTTCGGCGCCGACAAGGCGCGGGTGGTGGCGGACTCCCTCGGCGCGCTGCGCCTGAAGCTCGGACACGACCGCGGCCTCGTCAAGGGTGAGTGGGCACCGCTGTGGGTGGTGGAGTTCCCGGCCTTCGAGTGGGACGAGAAGGACAAGCGCTGGGTGTTCCTGCACCACCCGTTCACGGCCCCGCGCGTGGACTCCGTGGCGGAGCTGGAGAAGGACCCGGGCGGCATCCGCTCCCGCGCCTACGACATGGTGCTGAACGGCACCGAGCTGGGCGGCGGTTCCATCCGCATCCACAACCAGGACATGCAGGCGGCGGTGTTCCGCATGCTGGGCATCAGCGATGAGGACGCGCGCATGAAGTTCGGCTTCCTGCTGGATGCGCTCAAGTCCGGCTGCCCGCCCCACGGCGGCCTGGCCTTCGGCATCGACCGGCTGGTGATGCTCATGACCGGCTCGCCGAACATCCGCGAAGTCATCGCCTTCCCCAAGACCCAGACCGCCTGGGACCCGCTCACGGATGCGCCGGCCGTGGCCAGCGATGACCAGCTCAAGGAGCTGCACGTCCGCGTGAAGCTGCCGGCGACCGAGCCCAAAGTTTCCTGAGGGGTTTGTACAAGCACCCCGAATCGGTCCTGGTCGTGGTCCACACGGACGATGACCAGGTGCTGCGTCTCCTGCGCCGGGAACCGGCGGGCTTCTGGCAGTCCGTCACCGGCAGCCTCGATGCCGGCGAGTCGCCGCTCAAGGCGGCACTGCGGGAAGTGCGTGAGGAGACCGGTCTCGACGCGGGCGCGGGTCTCGCCGACAGCGGCGTCATCAACCGCTATGCCATCCATCCTGCCTGGCGCCACAAGTACGCGCCTTCGGTGCGGGAGAACCAGGAATACGTCTTCTACCTGCGGCTGCCCGGCGTCTGCGACATAAGCCTGTCGCCCGAGCACGTGGAATATCGCTGGCTGCCGCGAGAACAGGCGGCGGAGCTGGCGGGCTCCGCCACGGACCGCGCGGCGATCCTTGCTTTATCCCAGCCTAGCCCACAGGTGTAAAATAACGGGTCAATCGCCGGCGCCGTCCGGCCGTCCTTGAGATCTCGATGGCAGCTGTCCGTCCCCTCGACTACGCACCTTACTCCACCCTCGACGACCAGGATTGCGATGCGCGCATCCGCGCCGCGAAGGCGAAGCTCGGCTCGCGCCTGGTCATCCTCGGCCACCACTATCAGCGGGCCGAGGTGTACAAGCACGCGGACAAGACCGGCGATTCCCTGAAGCTTGCGCGGCTCGCCTCGCAGTGCGATGCCGAGTACATCGTGTTCTGCGGCGTACACTTCATGGCAGAGGTGGCGGACATCCTGTCCAAGCCAAGCCAGCAGGTGATCCTGCCGGACCTGGCCGCCGGCTGCTCCATGGCGGACATGGCGAACCTGGCGAAGGTCGAGACCGCCTGGCGCGAGCTCGCGACGGTGCTGTCGCCGGATGAGCAGGTTACCCCGATCACTTACATCAATTCGGCCGCGGACCTGAAGGCCTTCTGCGGCCGCCACGGCGGCATCGTCTGCACCAGCACCAATGCCCCCGGCATCCTCGAGTGGGCATTCCGGCGCCGCGAGAAGGTGCTGTTCTTTCCAGACCAGCACCTGGGCCGCTGGACCGGTCACAAGCTCGGCATCCCCCTGGACGAGATGGCGGTGTGGGACTTCCACAAGCCCATGGGCGGTCTCACGCCGGAGCAGATCAAGAAGGCCAAGGTGCTGCTCTGGAACGGCCACTGCTCGGTGCACCAGATGTTCCAGCCCGCCCACATCGACGCATTCCGCGCCAAGTACCCGGATGCGAAGGTCATCTGCCACCCGGAGAGCGCCTTCGAGGTATGCAAGAAGTCGGATTACGTGGGCTCCACGGAGTACATCCTGGACACGGTGCACAAGGCGGAGCCCGGCAGCCGCTGGCTGGTAGGCACGGAGCTCAACCTCGTGAACCGCCTGCACGAGGAGATGAAGGGCAAGGGCGTGAACGTGCACTTCATGTCGCCCATGGTTTGCATGTGCTCCACCATGTACCGCATCGACCCGCAGCACTTCGCCTGGACGCTGGAGAACCTGGCGGAAGGCAAGGTGGTGAACCGCATCAGTGTGCCGGAGCCGGATGCGAGCCAGGCGAGAGAAGCCCTGGAGCGGATGCTGGCGATCTAGCCCGACTCAATGCAGAAATGAAAAAAAGGCCCGCTCCGGAAAGAGCGGGCCTCGTTTTTTTTGAGCGGAGGGATTAGCCTCGGATGCCGGGCGCCGCTCCCAGCAGCGCCGACTCGGGCCTCTGCTGCTTCGCGATCCACTCGTCCACGATGCTCTCCAGCACGCTCAGAGGGACCGTGCCGTTCTCCAATATCACGTCGTGGAAGGCGCGCTTGTCGAACTTGTCGCCGAGCTTGTCCTCGGCGCGCTTGCGCAGTTCCTGGATCTTGATCTCACCGGTCATGTAGGAGAGCGCCTGGCCCGGCCAGGCGATGTAACGGTCCACTTCGGTGCCGATGTTCTGGTCCGTGAGGGCGGTGTTCTCCTTGAACATCTTCACCGCATCCTCGCGGCTCATGCCGTAGGCGTGGATGCCGGTGTCCACCACCAGGCGCACCGCGCGCCACATCTGGTACGAGAGCATGCCGAAGGTGAGGTACGGATCGGGTTTGCCGGTCTTGGGGTCGTTGTAGAGGCCCATCTCTTCACAAAGGGTCTCAGAGTAAAGCGCCCAGCCCTCGCCGTAGACGTTGAAGTAGCCGAAGCGGCGGAAGTTCGGCAGGTCCGTCATCTCCATGGCCAGCGAGAGCTGCATGGCGTGCCCAGGCCGGCCCTCGTGGCAGGTGAGCACCGGGATCTCGTACTTGGGCCGGGTCTCGGGCTTGTAGAGGTTCACCGCCATGAACGCCGCGCGGGTGCCGTCGGCGGCGGGCTGCATGGAGTAGGCGGGATAGGTGTTGGGCGCCTGGTCCATGGGGATTACCGACACGCCCCAGGGCACGCGCGGCTCGTGGCCGAACTCCTGGGTCAGCCGCGGGTCGATGCGCTTGGCCACGGCTTCGTAGGCTTCCAGCAGGTCGTCCGGGTTCTTGTAGTAGAAGCGCTTGTCGGTGCGCAGGAACTTCAGGAAGTCCTGGAACGAACCCTTGAAGCCCGTGCTCTTGATGACCTCCTCCATGCGCGCGTGGATCTCCGCCACCTTCTTCAGGCCGATCTCGTGCACCTGCTGCGGCGTCTCATCGGTGGTGGTGAAGTGGCGCACCAGGTAGGCGTAGTAGGCCTCACCGTCCGGGAGAGTGGTGACGGCCAGCGCGGTGCGTGCCTTCGGGAGGTAGGTGCCGTCGAAGAACGTCTGCAACCGCTTGTACGCGGGCATCACGACATCGGTGATGCTGGCTTTCGCCTCGGCCTGCATGCCGGCGAAGGTCTTGGCATCCAGGAACTTGGGCTGCTTCAGGAACGGCGCGTAGAACGGGCTCTTGGTCACGTCCGTCACGATGTTGTCGGCGATCTGCTGCGGGATGCGCTGAGCCACCACCTTGGGCAGCACCCGCTGCTCGTCCACGCCCTGTTGCAGCAGCGTGATGGTCTGGTCCATGTAAGTGCCGAAGTTCTTGAGCCGCGCCAGCCAGTCCTGGTAGTCCTTCAACTTCTCGAAGCGCAGCGACTGGGTGGTGATGTCGCCCACGGTCTGGATGCCGCCCAGCTGGTTGAGCGGGTAGAGGTACTCGTGGAAGCGGTTGGAATCGAGCGCGTCGGTGTATTGCCACTTGAAGAGGTCGTAGCTCACCTGGTCCGCCGGTGGCAGTGCGGCGCGGTCGATCTTCGCTAGATCCGCCAGGGCCTGCTGGTCGGCGGCATGGGAGCGCTGGATCGCGGCCATGCTCGCGTCCGGCCACTGGTCGTTGAAGCGGTAGTCGCCGAGGTCGGAGGCGGAGAGGGGATTTTCCCGCATGGCGCGGTCCCATTCCCGGTCGAACAGCTTGTGCAGCGTGGTGGAGGCGGAATCCGCCGCGAGGGCCGGGACGGTGCCGGCCAGACCGGCGGCGAGGGTCAGGACGAGGGGCCAGGTCTGCAGTCTCATGGAGCCTCCGATGCGAGCAGGCGCTCCGCCAACGCGGCGAAGCGTTCCGGGATATGTTCGACCTCGAGTCGGCTGTATCGTTCCGCGAAGCCGCGGGCAGCTGCGGTGAACGCCGGCTCCGCCAGGAGCCGCTGGAACTTGGCGTGCATGCCTTCCGGTGCCAGCGCCGGGGCCGCGAGGCCCGCGCCGGCCTGTTCCACCCGCTGCGCAAGCATGCGCTGTTCCATGTTGAGCGGCAACAGCAGCAGCGGCTTGCCGGCCAATAGCGCCGAGCTGATCGTCCCGTGACCCGAGTGGCAGACCAGCAGGTCCGCGTCTGCCGCGGCACGCTTCAGGTCCACGGGCTTGTCGGAGAAGCTCAGGTTCGCGGCGCCGGCGTGACGTGCGCGCGTCTCATCCGCGCCCTTGCCGAGATAGATGAGCGTCGGATGGCCGGACTGCTGGAAAGTGTCCAGCAGCGCAGGCAGCGTCTTGAAAGGCTTGAGGTAGGCGAACACACGCCGGCCCGGCAGCGCGGGCCAGGCAGGCGCGACACCGCCGTCCTGCCGCGTCGGGCCCCAATAATCGCCCGCGTCGCGCCCCGCGTAGTGATCCAGTTCCCTGAGCGTGAAGAACAGGCTCGCATCCGCGGCGTAGAGGTCCGCGAGTCGCGCGAGCGGTGCTTCGCCCAGGGCGCGCAAGGCCTGGTTCGCATTCGCGGTGACCCGGTCCTCGATGGCGGCGAGCCCGGTCGCCGAGTCGTCGAAGCCGGGCATGGGATAGACGGCGGGCGGGATGCCGAAGCCCGTGCCCAGCACCACGCGTCTCACCTTGAGCCCACGCGCCGCCAGCATGGCCGTGGGACTGTGGTCGAACACCAGGAGGTCAGGCGCCAGGGCCGTGTACAGGTTGCGCCAGGCGTGCAGCCGGGCGAGCAGGGATCTCGGGTCATGGAAGCCCGTGTTATGCATGACGCCGGGCAGGCTCAAGGTGGGCACGATGGGCGAGGGCACCGCGTCGCTCTGGTACGGCGCCTGGAACCAGGGCGTACGCACAGCGTCCAATAACCGTTCGGCCGATAGGGCCTCACGCACGATGAAGCTCACCCGGTGGCCGCGCCGCAGCAGCGCTTCCGCCAGCGGCTTCATGCGCGCCACGTGGCCGAGGTCCGCGCCGAGTTCCCAGCACATGACTACGTGTGCCATCTCAGCCTCCCGCGAGGCGCGTGACCAGCGCCTGGAAGTTCTGTACCGGCTTCAGGGAAGCGCCACCCGCATACTGGGCTGCGAGGGTGCGCGCCTTCTCGGCGAAGCCCGCCTCGCCCAGCACCCGTTCGATCTTGTTCAGGATGCCATCGCGCTTGAGCGCCGGCGCCGCGAGGCCCATGCCTGCCCGCTCCACGCTGTGGGCGATGAGCATCATCTCCAGGTGCCGCGGCAGCACCACCACGGGCTTGCCCGCCAACAGCATGGCGGCGGCGGTGCCGTGCCCGTTGGTCATCACCGCGCAATCGCAGTCGCGGGTGACCGCGGCCATGTCCTGCAGCGTGTCGGCGAAGTTGAGATAGGGTCCCGCGAGCTGCTTGAGCTCCGGCGCGAGCCTCGGCACGTAGGCCAGGGTGCGGTGCGGACCGGTGGCCAGCGCCCGCAGCAGCTCGGGCAGGGTAGGGAAGGGCTGGCCGTAGAGGAAGATGCGCTTGCCGGGGCCTTCGGGCCAGCGCGGCGCCGCGCCGCCGGGGCCGGGCAGCGGGCCCCAGTACTCCGCGCCGCGGCGCAAGTCGGCGTAGCTATCGAGTTCCTTGAGCGTGAACAGCGCCGGTGCCGCCGAGGAGAGAAGCTGCGCCAGGTACTCGAGCTTGGGCAGGCCCAGGCTCCCGGCCACGCCGTTCGCCATGGCGAGCGCCTTGTGCTCGGCAGCCTGCAGCAGCTTGGCATCCACCGGCTGCCAGGGCCGCAGGTCCGGCAGCGGCGCCACGTCGGGCAGGATCACGAAGCCGTTGCCGGTGACGATGCAGGGCAGGTCGCGGCCGCGGGCCGCCAGCAGGGCGGTAGGCGCGTGGTCCGCCACCAGGAGGTCCGGCGCGAGCACCGTGTACAGCGACTGCCAGGCGCGCACCCGGGCGCGCAGTTCGTCCTCGGCATTGAAGGCGGTGCTGAGCAGGATCTGCGGATAGCTGTGAAGGACACCGCCCCGGGGCTGGAAGTTGGCGGGTGCGGGGTAGTAGGGCATGCCGTTGCCGCCCAGCACCGCCTCGGCGGCGGCTACGTCCCGCACCACGAACGCGACGTGATGGCCGGCCTGCCGGAGCGGCCGGGCGAGGGTCAGGAGCGGGGCGAGATGCCCGTAGCCGGCGCCCAGTTCCCAGGCCATTAGGATCCGAGCCATCCCGCGCTTTTCCCCGGTGAAACGAGGGTTCACTCTACCGGATTGGGGCGCGTGGCGGCATGGAACGGCACCCCCCTTTCCGGTATCATTTTCCGCCTCTGATGTGGGGCGGTTTTTGCCCTCCGGCAGCATCCTTGAGGAACATGTAGCGGGCGGCGGGTCTCCCTCCGCCCCTTTGATTTTCACCACCTGGACGAACCTAGAGAAGCATGGGCAAGCGCACTTCCCTCTATGACTCCCACGTGGCGGCCGGCGCCCGCATGGTGGACTTCGGCGGCTGGGACATGCCGGTCAACTACGGCTCGCAGATAGACGAGCACCACGCGGTGCGCAGCGATGCCGGCATGTTCGACGTCTCGCACATGACGGTGGTGGACCTGGAAGGCCCTAGGGTGCGCGAGTTCCTGCGTCACCTCCTCGCGAACGACGTGGCCAAGCTCAAGGAGCCCGGCAAGGCGCTCTACAGCTGCATGCTCAACAACCAGGCCGGCATCATCGACGACCTGATCGTGTACTTCATGCGCGAGGGCTGGTTCCGCATGGTGGTGAACGCCGCCACCCACGACAAGGATCTGGCCTGGATCAACCAGCAGATCGAGCCCTTCGGCGTGAAGCTCACCGAGCGCCAGGTGGCCATGATCGCTGTCCAGGGTCCGAATGCGAGAGAGAAGGCGGCCTCGGTGCTGCCCGCCGCGCTGCGCGAGCCGGCGCTGGCGCTCAAGCCCTTCAGTGCCGTAGAGGGTGAGGGCCTGTTCGTCGCCCGCACCGGCTACACCGGCGAGGACGGCTTCGAGATCATGTTCCCCACCGAGCAGGGCGCGGACTACTGGAAGAAGCTCATGGAAGCCGGCGTGAAGCCCGCAGGCCTCGGCGCGCGCGACACGCTGCGCCTGGAAGCCGCCATGAACCTCTACGGCTCCGACATGGACGAGGGCGTCACGCCACTCGAGTCCGGCCTGGCCTGGACCGTCGCCTGGGAACCCAACGACCGCGACTTCATCGGCCGCAAGGCGCTCACCGCGCAGCGCGACGCCGGCCCGCGCCGCAAGCTCGTGGGCCTCGTGCTGGAGGACAAGGGCGTGCTGCGCGGCCACCAGAAGGTGGTGTCCGACGCGGGCGAGGGCGAGATCACCAGCGGCACCTTCTCCCCGACCCTGGAGCGTTCCATCGCGCTGGCACGTGTGCCCGTCGCCACCGGCGACGAGGTGCAGGTGGACATCCGCGGCAAGCTGTTGAGGGCGCGGGTGGTCAAGCCGCCGTTCGCGCGCAACGGCAAGGCACTCATCAAGATCTGACACGGAGAGCACCATGAGCAAGATCCCGGCCGACCTCAAGTACACCAAGAGCCACGAGTGGGTGAAGCTCGGCGCCGACGGTGTCGCCACCGTGGGCATCACTGACCACGCCCAGGCCGCGCTCGGCGACCTGGTGTTCGTGGAGCCGCCCAAGCCCGGCCGCCCGCTCAAGGCCGGCGAGTCCTGCGCCGTGGTGGAATCCGTGAAGGCCGCCTCCGACGTGTACAGCCCCATCGCCGGCGAGGTGGTGGAGGGCAACGCCAAGCTCAACGACACGCCGGAGATGATCAACCAGGACGCCTATGCCGCCTGGCTCATGAAGCTCAAGCCCGCCAACCCCAAGGACGTGGACGGCCTCATGGACGCCAAGGCCTACGAGAAGTTCCTGGCGGACGAGGCCCACTGACCGGCCGGTCACCCGCCGCACTCATATATATAGAGGGCCCGTCCGGGCCCTCGTCACCCTAGAGAGACCGAAACACCCGCCATGACCGCCCGCACCCCGCTCAGCGCCCTGGAACAGCACGATGCCTTCAGCGGCCGCCACATCGGCCCGGACACCGACGAACAGAAGGCCATGCTCAAGGAGCTGGGCTTCGCCAGCCGCGCCGCGCTCATGGACGCGATCGTGCCGGCGAACATCCGCCGCAAGGAGACGCTGCCCCTGGGGCCGTTCACCCA